>DATKVG010000132.1:0-29987 GCA_035530195.1 Bathyarchaeia archaeon
TATTTTATTCACGTTTACAACGAGAAAATGGAAGAGTTGTTCAGCGAACACGTGAAGGGCGAGTTGTTTGAGAAGGTTGACCGGAAGTCGGTGACGATCCCGGTGCCGGGCAGGCCGATATCGGGCGTGAACGTAATTCACATAAAGCTGGTTCCGGATTTCAGCACGGGCAACTCGAAGACGTCGTTCAGCCGGATTTCAGCGATGGGCATATGAGTGCCCGTCGCATTGAAGAGCCACCAAAGTCAGGAGATGGGTCAGTGGAGCGCAGGGTAACAAAATCTACCTCAAGTCACTCCTTCCCCAAGAGTAACTGCAGCCAGTATGTGCCCGCGGCCCATCTGCCTGACTTTGCCGATAAATCGAGCGTTGCAACCTCCTGGAACAGGAGGCTATTTAAGCTTCTTCATGGGACGGACTTACGGAGACAACGTGTGATTCTGCCTCGAGTCACTCCTTCCCCAAGAGTAACTGTCACACCTCTGTAAGTTCGTCCCATCTCCAACCTTTGACCTTTCGGTCTAGGACGGGCAGGGCGTCCGGTCGGGCAGGACGCCCTGCCGCTACGCTGGTAGGATGAGCTCTGCGTCCGCTATAGCGGGCCGTTGTAGCGGCCGCTATTGAAGGTGGGCGGCTACCAGCTTATGTCGTTAAGATTTTACCACACTACTGTATATTGGGGTTGACGCGCATATTCGGCGCGATTCGGTGTGCAACTGCTTGAGTGAAAAGCAGTTGTTGTGTTTTCAGCCGCTTGTTTTTATCCAATCTGCGTAAATTGCCACAGAAATTTTTTGACGCCAGAGCACGAAAAGTGGTGACAGACGCGCCTCCAAACTTTCGGAGGCGTTTCAATTCCTGTTTTTCGCTTTTTTCGCCCGCTCTTTAATCCCCGTTTTTCTATTTATCGCGGTTGATGTCGGCGTGGTACTCCTGGAGGGACTTAACGTGGCGACTGCCGCTCTTTTGTGCGGCGATACCTCGGGCGGTTGCGAGAGCGGCGGCGGCGGTTGTGATGTAAGGGATTTTGTATCGGATGGCGGCTTTTCGGATGTAGGAGTCGTCGGTCATCCCGAGTTTCCCGATGGGGGTGTTAATGACGAGCTGGATTTCGCCGTTTTTGATGGCGTCGACGAGGTTGGGTCGGCCTTCGTGCATTTTTTTGACGAACTCGGCGTCGAGGCCATTTGATTTGAGGTAATCGCAGGTGCCTTTTGTGGCCTTGATGCGGAACCCGAGGGCGATCAACTGGCATGCGGTTTCGACGATGCCGGGCTTGTCCGGGTCGGCAATCGTCATGAGGACGGCGCCTTCGAGCGGCAGGGGTTGCTGGGTGGCCTCTTCGGCTTTGAAAAATGCGAGGCCGAAACTGTCGGCCATACCAAGGACCTCGCCGGTCGACCGCATCTCGGGGCCAAGAACGGGGTCGACTTCGGGGAACATGTTGAACGGGAACACAGCCTCTTTAACGCCAAAATGGGGAATGGGCAGGTGGCGGAGATTGAGGTCTTTGATTTTCTTGCCGAGCATGATCTGGGTGGCGACGTTGGCCATGGCGATGTTGCAGACTTTAGAGACGAGCGGGACGGTCCGTGACGCTCGCGGGTTGGCTTCGAGTATGTACACCCGGTCATCGGCGATAGCGTACTGTATGTTCATCAGGCCCACCACATTCAGCTCGACGGCGATTTTTCGTGTGTATTCCTGAATTGTTTCGGCATGTTTTGTAGGGATACTGATCGGGGGTATTACACACGCGGAATCACCGGAGTGGATTCCGGCGAGTTCGATGTGTTCCATGATGGCGGGGACAAATGCGTCGGTTCCGTCGGCGATGGCGTCGGCTTCGCATTCGATGGCGTTCTGGAGAAACCGGTCAATCAGGATGGGCCGTTCGGGAGTGACTTCAACGGCGGCGGCGACGTATCTGCGGAGCATTTCCTCGTCGTGGACGACCTCCATTCCGCGTCCGCCGAGGACGTATGAGGGGCGGACCATGAGGGGGTATCCAATCTGTGCGGCGACATCGAGCGCTTCTTCGAGCGTGCTGGCCATACCGGATTCGGGCTGCGGGATTCCGAGCCGTTTCATGACTTGGCGGAACCGGTCGCGGTCTTCGGCGAGATCGATGGTTTCGTGTGAGGTGCCGAGCAGGTTCACACCGGCTTCGGCGAGTTGCCGTGCGATGTTGAGCGGGGTCTGGCCGCCAAACTGTACGATGACGCCTTCGGGCTTTTCTTTTTCGAAGATGCTGAGTACGTCCTCGACGGTGAGGGGCTCGAAATAGAGCTTGTTCGAGGTGTCGTAATCGGTGGAGACGGTTTCGGGGTTGCAGTTGACCATGATGGATTCGATGCCGAGGTCGCGCAGCGCGAACGCGGCATGGACGCAACAGTAGTCGAATTCGATGCCCTGCCCGATCCGGTTTGGCCCGCCGCCCAACACCATCACTTTCCGGTTTTTGGTGACGGACACGTTGTCGGGGGCGTTGTAGGTGGAATAGTAGTAGGCGGCGTTTTCGACGCCGCTGACGGGTACGGCATCCCAGGCCTCGACGACGCCGATTCGGATGCGCGCGTTTCTGATGTCGGTTTCGCTGATACCGAGGAGTTGGCCGATGTACCTGTCGGCGAACCCGTCTTTTTTGGCTTGTCGGAGGACGTCGTCGGGGAGCGTGCGGCCTTTGAACGTGAGGAGATGCTTTTCGAGATCCACCAGTTCTTTCATCTGTTCGATAAACCACTTTTTGATGTAGGTTTTTTCGTGGAGCGCGTTGACGTGGGCGCCTTTCTTGAGGGCTTCGTACATGATGAATTGACGTTCGCTGGTTGGGGTGCTGACGAGTTTCATCAGTTCATCAAGCGACTTGTCCTGGAATTTTTTGAGGCAGCCCATCCCGTAACGGCCGGTTTCGAGCGAGCGGATGGCTTTGTGGAGGGCTTCTTTGTAGGTTTTCCCGATGCTCATGACTTCGCCGACGGCGCGCATCTGTGTGCCGAGTTTGTCCTCGACGCCCTTGAATTTCTCGAAGGCCCACCGTGCGAATTTGACGACCACGTAATCGCCGGAGGGGGTGTATTTTTCGAGCGTGCCGTCGCGCCAATAGGGTATTTCATCGAGGGTCATACCGCCGGCGAGCATGCTGGACACCATGGCAATCGGGAATCCCGTGGCTTTTGATGCGAGTGCGGAGGAGCGGGAGGTGCGCGGGTTGATTTCGATGACGACGACACGGCCGGTTTTTGGGTCGTGTGCGAACTGGATGTTGGTCCCGCCGATGACCTGGATGGCTTCTACGATGTCGTACGAGTATTTCTGGAGCTTTGCCTGGAGTTTGGGCGCGATGGTGAGCATGGGCGCGGTGCAATAGGAATCGCCGGTATGAATGCCCATGGCGTCGACGTTCTCGATGAAGAAGACGGTGATCATCTGGTTCTTGGCGTCGCGGACCACCTCGAGTTCGAGTTCTTCCCAGCCGAGGACGGATTCCTCGATCAGGATTTGATGGACGAGGCTTGCGGCGAGGCCGCGGGCGGCGACGGCGCGCAGTTCTTCGACGTTATAGACGAGCCCGCCGCCGGTTCCGCCCATGGTGTAAGCGGGGCGTATAACGACGGGATAGCTGAGGCGGTCGGCAATGGCCTCGGCCTCTTCGACGCTGTATGCGAGTTCGCTGCGGGGCATGTCGATGCCGAGCCGCGTCATGGTGTCTTTGAAAACCTGGCGGTCCTCGCCGCGCTCGATGGCATCGACCTGAACGCCGATGACCTTTACGCCAAACTCGTCGAGCACGCCGGCCCGGGCCAGTTCGGAGGACAGGTTGAGGCCGGACTGGCCGCCGAGGTTGGGAAGGAGGGCGTCGGGCCGCTCTTTGGCGATGATGGCGCGCATCACGTTGAGGTTGAGTGGCTCGACGTAGGTGTAGTCGGCCATGCCGGGGTCGGTCATGATGGTAGCGGGGTTTGAATTGACGAGCACGATTTCGTAGCCGAGTTTTCGCAGGGCCTTGCAGGCTTGTGTGCCGGAGTAGTCGAACTCGCACGCTTGCCCGATGATGATAGGCCCGGACCCGATGATCATGATTTTGTGGATGTCTTTCCGTTTCGGCATGGATATCCTTTTCAAGTGAATGCTGAGTACAGCCCCTGCCTGGCAACCGGCTCGCTCGCGGCGCACATTAAACGGAATATACAAGGGCCGTGTCAAGGGGAAAAGAAGGCTGGAAACCGGAGATCGCAGGTAAAAGGGCAAAGGCGCCAAGCGAAAGCGGTTGGTTTCGACGCCGCGAAAAATAGGGACTGGCACGCTTCCAAACTGCCGGAAGCGAGCCAGTCTCTGGTTTTCGCTTCGGCGTTGCCAAACCGGCGGGGGTTGGGCTGCGATGAGCGTATGGAGAAGACGAAAAGACGGTCGAGCCGGAAGACGCGGCCTGGGCGTTGTAAAGCGGATAGGACCGATAGGACAAATAGGACCTATAAAAAGCGACCGTGAATGCGGGAGCAGGTTTGTGCGTGGTGGGGGCGTGTTATACTGGGGCTTCTGAACGAGGAGGTCTTTTTAGCGTGAAGCCGCAGTGGTTTTTGGGGGTGTTTTTTTTCTGTTTATGCGCGGCGGGTGAAAACCTGATGCCGCTGGACTTGTCGGAGGGGTGGATTCAACGGACGGAAGGTCCGTGGCGGATCCGGTATGACCACCGGGACCTGCTGGCGATGCGGCACCCGTGGGAGCCAAGCCGGAAGGGGGCTTATGCTTCGGTTTCTCGGAAGATGGGTGCGCCTGCGGATTGGCCGGGCGAGGTGCGGCTGAGTTTCTACTGCTCGGACGATTACAACACGGACGGGTGGCGTCCGGACGGTTCGTGGCTGACGGCTGAAGGGTTTGTTGGCCACCGGATGAAACAGGTGTTGGTCGACGACCGGGTGGTTTGGAGCGCGGACGTGAGCGATCCCGTCGAGCCGGGGGTATCGCCGTATTTTGACGTTCCGCTTGGGGTGACGGCGGGCCGGGAGTTTCTGCTGACGCTGGTGGTGTACGACGCGGAGGGTTCGGGGACGGTCCTGCCGGGTGATTTTTATCAGTCGGCAAACGACAAACTGGCGCGTGAAGCCGACCCGGACGCGGCGAGCTTCATGACGAACGTGTATTGGGGCGACGTGCAATTGTCGTGCGGGGAGGTTGGGCCGCGGCAGGAGCGGCGGCCGGTCGAGAAGAAGGTGCGGGCGGTGCACGCGGCGAAATGGCCGCTTCCTCCGTTTGGAGACGCGGAGCCGCCGGCGGGCCCGGTGCGGCTGGAGGTTAGTGCGCCCGGTGGGATGCCTAAGGAAGGGTTTCCGGTGCGGTTTGGCGTGCCGCTGCATGCCGGCCGGGTGAGGGAGACGAAGGAGGTGTGCTTGAGGTATCCGAACGGGCGCAGCCTGTACAGCCAGAAGACGCCGACCGGGACGTGGCCGGACGAGTCGATCCAGTGGGTGCTGTTTGATTTTGCGGCGACACCGGAGATGAAGGGAATCGACCTGGTTTTTGAGCCGGGCCTCGCCATGAGACCGGCGGCGGCCACGGTTAAAGAGAGCGAAAGCGAAACTTCGGTTGATGCGGGGCTTGTCCGGTTTGACTGGATCCAGGGCAGGCTGATATCGGACGTGGCGATCCGCGGCAGGACACGTATCTCGGAGTTGGGGCTGTCGATGTTGGTGGAGGGGGAGGAAATCGAGGCGGTCACGGAGTCGGCCAACATAGCGGAGGCGGGGCCGTTCCGGACGACGCTGGCCGTGGAAGGGAAGTTTTCGCTGCTGGACAGGACCACGGGCAGCTACCGGCTTGAGGCGACGGTTTTCGCGAAGCTGCCGTACGTCCGGATGGTGGTGCGGGTTTATAACGACACGCATAATGATTTGCCGGTGTCGGGTTTGCGGTTGCGCGTGCGCCTACCGAATCTTGCAGAGAACGTGAGATTCAGCGGCGAGGTTGAGGCGGGTGCCGCAAATACAGAAGGAAATGCAGGCGAGACGCCCGCACCACAATTGAACAACAATGCAGGCGGGACGCCCGCGCCACAACAAACAACTTTTGTTCTGCGGCAGGTTTCGGAGACGGAGCGGGAGTTGAATGGTGTAGCGGTGGACGCTGGATCCCCGGCGTTTGTGACTTGGCAGGACGGGACGCTGACGGTGCGGCAGTTCCGGGAGCTTTACCCGAAGCTGATCTCGGTGACGGGCGACACGATTGTTGCGGATCTTATCGCGGCGGGCGAGGCGCCGGTGGTGTTTACGCCGGGCGAGGCGAAGACGCACGAGGTGTGGCTTGCGCTGGGGGAGGTGGAGCCGGAGGCTTTTGCGGCGGCAGTTGCGGCGCCGCCGGTGCCGCAGAATGCTGCCTACTATTGCTCGACTGGTGCGTTCGGCCCGGCGGCTGCGCACGATGGCGTGCCGGTGCTGCACGCGCACATGACACAGTTGGGCAAGACGTGGGAAGATTTCGGCCAGCGTTTTGGTGTGCGCGATTTCCCGGACGCGTCGTACCACGGCGGGCTGCCGCAATGGTGCAATAATTATTACGAGCGGATGCTGGGGCTGTGGTCAGAATGGATCATGAGCGGGGACCGGGCGTGGTTTGATCTGGCGGGCGACGTGTGCCGGCACGTGATGGACGTTGCGGTGGTTCACTCGGAAGTGCCGGGGAAGGACTGGTTGGGGGCGCTGCACGGGCCGGGAGCGAATCACGTGGCGGGGCCGTGGAACCCGACGTTGCGGAACGGTGGTCTGGCGTTTTATTCGAAGTTGACGGGTGACGCGGCGGCGATGGCCGACGCGCTGGGTGTGGCGGAGTTCTGCATGCGGACGCACGCGGGCGTTGACTCGGGGTCGGTGCGGGATCACGCGGGACCGTTTGACGCGATCTGCACGGCGTACCAGGAGACGGGCGGGATCGAGTATCTCGATGAGGGTGCGGCGCGGGTTGCGGCGGTGTTGAAACGGATGGACATGCGCCGGGGCGTATGGGCGGAGGAACACGGGTCGAAGGTGTATCGGGGAAACGTGCCGTGGATGGTGGCGCAGGTGGGACGTCCGCTGTATTTGTGGTACCGGCTGACGGGAGATGTTCACGCGGCGCAGGCGCTGGTTGGGCTGGCGGAGTCGATCATTTGCGAGAACACGACGTGGGATGAGCCGGGGAGCGTCTCGGGCTACTCGCACAACCCGCATTTTGCCGCCACGGCGACGTACGATTTGCTGATCGTCCCGGTCGTTTTTGCCGCGTATGAATTGACGGAGGACGAGTTTTTCCTGGATGCGGCGAAGGCGCAGTGGGAACGTTGGCAGAAGGCGGGCCAGTTTGATTCGCCGCTGAATTGCCATTGGAACACGCCGTGGCTTGTTTATTATTTGAAGCGGTATGGCGTGGTTGGGGCGGGGGAGACTGAATAGGACCGATCGGACGGATCGGACCTATAGAGCCTGGGTGTTTGTCGTAGCGGGCTGACCGAGTTTGCCGAAGAAGAACGGCAGAAAAGCTGCGACGATGGCCCAGGCGATAATTGAGACGACTCCGTAGGCGCCTCCCCAGGGGAAAAGTACGTTGACGTCGGGAAACAGGAACGGGAGGAGCGCGGTGGCCTGAGTGGTGAAACACCCATAGAATACGGCGGTGAGGCCGATGTTGTGTGTTCGGCGCCAGATTTCGCCGAGGATGGCGCTTAACAGGATGGTCATGGCGAGCGACAGGACGAGCAGCATCAGGGCGGAGTGGGCGGTGTTGGCGATGCGCATGGGCGCCATGGACAGGCCCCACATGAGGCCGAGCGCGGCGTAGGCGCGCCACTTTCCGAGCGGCATCAGGCGCGGGAGGAGGTAGCCGCGCCAGCCGTACTCGATGCCGATGACAAACGCGGCGATGAGGGTCGGGCCAAGCAGGAACGTGAACAGCAGGCCGAGCACAAGCATGACCTGGGGCATGTTCGGCATCACCAGGGCCTTTACGGCGGCTCCGCGGGCGTCCGAGACAAGCAACATCATAAGTTCGCCAAGACGCCAGTCGGGCCGGGTGAGGCCGACGAGTGTCGTGAGGATAAAGACAACGGCGAATATGAGGGGCGTCACGACGGCGATGCGGACGGCGGGCATTTTGGGCACGGGCCAGATTGCGGATTTGACGTCGGCCGGCCAGGAGGAGGTCCTGCGCGCGGCGACGGCGCCAAGCACCGGTGCGATCAAATTAAAATAGACCGCCCACTTGAGCGGCGTCATCATAGAAACGGCTTGCGCGGCGACGGACAGCGCCAACGTGACGGCGAGAAACGTGAAAATACCTTTTTTGTCCATATTGCGGCTCCCGATTTCCTATACGATGCCAAAATTCGAGCGGAGAATGCAAGGAAACGGTTTTCAGTCGCGGGTGATGTCTTGGTCTTTGTACTGGAGGCGGTACAGGGTGTAGTAGAGTCCGCGGCGCGCGAGCAGTTGCTGGTGAGTACCGGTTTCGCGGATCTCGCCGTGGTGCATGACGACGATTCGGTCTGCGTGCTGGACCGTCGAGAGGCGGTGGGCGATGACGATGGACGTCCTGTTTTGCATAAGCTTTGCGATGGCGTCCTGTATGAGTGCTTCGCTTTCGGGGTCGATGCTCGATGTGGCCTCGTCGAGGACGAGGATTCGGGGGTTGTGCGCGAGGACGCGGGCGAATGCGAGCAATTGGCGCTGGCCGGTGGAGAGGTTTGCGCCGCGCTCGCCGACGTTGTAGGCGTAGGCGCCGGGAAGGCGGTCGATGAATTTAGCGGCGTTGACGTAGTCGGCGCAGGCGCGGATTTTGTCGGAGGGAAGATGCGGGTTGCCAAGCCGTATGTTTTGCTCGATCGAGCCGGAAAACAGGAATACGTCTTGCAGGACGACGCCGATGTTTCTGCGGAGGGCGGTTTTTTCGTAGTCGCGGACATCGCGGGAGTCGACGCAGACGCTTCCGCGCTGGACGTCGTAGAACCGGCTGAGGATGTTGACCAGTGAGGTTTTCCCGGCGCCGGTATGGCCGACGACGGCGACGCGCTCGCCGGGCCGGATGTCGAGGCTGATCCCTTTGAGCACCCACTGGCCGGGCTCGTAGGCGAACCAGACGTCTTTGAACTCGACCTCGCCGCGGAGGCTGGGGGCAGTGATCGCGCCGGGGCGGTTGGGGACGTCTTCGGGTGTGTCGAGGAGCTCGAATACGCGCTCGGAGGAGGCCATGGCTTCGAGGAGGAGGTTGTACCGGTCGGCCAGGGTACGGATGGGACCATAGAGGCGCTCGGACCACTGGACGTAGGCGAAGAACATGCCGATATCCGCGGCGGCTCCGAACAGGAGTTGCCCACGGAGGATTTGGTGGCCGCCGTAGAGGATGATGAGGGCGACGGAGAGCATGCCGAGGAAGTCGATTACGGGGAAATAGGTGGCGTAATACTTGATTTGTCGGAACCATTCGTTGCGGTGGTCGGCGTTGAGTCGCCTGTATTGCTCGAACCGGAGGGGTTCGCGGTTGAAGATGTTGACGATTCGCATGCCGCTGACGTTTTCCTGCATGCAGGCGTTGAGGCGCGCAATGCGCCTGCGGATTTCGAGGTAAGAATTGTGGGCATACTTGCGGAATACGACGCCGGTGATGAACACGAACGGGATGGGGCTGAGCATGATCAGGGCCAGTTGCCAGTTGTTGTACAGCATGAAGGCGAGAATTACGAAAACGATTGCGAGGTCGTTGATGACCTGGACAACGCCGCTGACGATGGTTTCCTGGAGTTTTTCGACGTCGTTGGTAACGCGGGTGACGAGACGGCCGACGGGGTTGCGGTCGAGGAAGCGCAGCGACATCTTCTGGAGGTGTGAAAAGATTTCGACGCGCATTTTGAGCATGGCTTTCTGCCCCAGCCACGCGACGATGAGCATCTGCGCGAAGCGCGTCACCGCTTCGCCCACCATGAGCAGGGCGATCAGCGAAACGATTTTGTAGAGTCCGCGTTTGTCCTTGGCGACCTGATCCTGGAGTGCGGGGCCGGAGTCGGCGGAATCGGGGCTGGTTTTCATTTCAATTCTGGCGGGGCTGTTGATGTAGAGCGAGATGGCGCGCCAGTTCAGCAACGGCACGACGCTGCTGAGAAGGGCGGAGACAAACAGCAACAGGACCGCGGCCACCATGAAGGCTCTGTAGGGGCGGACGTACGCGAGCAGGCGCCGCATGAGCTGGGCGTCGTATGCGCGCTGCTGGACTTCGTCCTCGACGTGGTAGGCCTCGGGCCGGCTCATAGTTGTTCGAGCTCCTGTTCGAGCAGTTGGCGCTCGTGGAGGTCGGCGTAGAGGCCGCGCAGGGCGAGGAGCGATTCGTGCGAGCCGCGCTCGACGATCCGGCCGTCATCAATGACGAGGATGAGGTCGGCGCCTCTGACGGTGCTGATTCGGTGTGAGATGATGATGGAAGTTCGCTGCTCCATGACGACCCGAAGGCGCTGGAGGATTATCTCCTCGGTCTGCGTGTCGACGCTGGACATGGCGTCGTCGAGTATGAGGATTTTAGGGTCGGCGATGACGGCGCGCGCGATGGCGACGCGTTGTTTCTGACCGCCCGACAGGTTAACGCCTCGCTCGCCGAGGAGTGTGTCGATACCGCTGGGCAATGCGTCAATGGTTTCGGTAAGTTGGGCGACTTCGCAGGCGTAACGGATTTGCTCATCGGTGGCGTCGGGCTTGCCAAAGGTGATGTTTTCGCGGATAGATTCGGAAAACAGGAAGGTATCCTGGGGTACGTATCCGACGGCTTGGCGCAATGCGCGCAGCGGGATGCGGCGGACGTCGAGGTCGTCCATGCAGACGGCGCCGGCGGCGACGTCATATTCGCGCATGATCAACGAGACGATGGTGGTCTTTCCAGAGCCGGTCGGGCCGACGATTGCGACGGTTTGGCCGGGCCGGATCGCGAAGTCGAGGTTGTGCAGGACGGGCCGGGAATCGTAGGAAAAACTGACCTCGTCGAAGCGGATGCCGCCGCGCGTGACGGTGAAGCCGGGATGGGTGTTTTCGTCATCACGGACGGAGGGTTTCTCGCGGAAGATTTCGTTCATGCGGGCCATGCCGACGGTGCCGCGCTGGTAGAGGGTCAGGATCCACCCAAACTCGACGAGCGGCCACAACAGCAGCAGCATCGCGACGACGAAGCCGGTGAAATCGTCGAGGGCGAGGCCGCCGTCGATCACCATGACGCCGCCCAGCCACAGGACCAGAACGATCATGAGGCCGACGATCAGGCCAATCAGCGGCCATGCGAGCGACATGACGGCGGCCAGCTTGACGTTTTCGCGCATGTAGCTTTCGGACTCGGCCGTGAAGGATTCCGTCTCGCGTTCGCCGATACCATAGGCCTGTACGACGCGTGCGCCGGCGAGGTTTTCCTGCACGCGGGCGGTGAGGTCGGCATACTGTGCCTGGACACGCTGGGACTGACGGTGCATGTACATGATGATGAAGTAGACGATGACGGAGACGAACGGCAGGGGAATCAGCGTGTAGAGGAGGAGCCGGGCGCTGAACCAGGCGAGGACGGCAAGGGTGAGCGGCAACTGCATCATGTCGATGGTGCCCATGATGCCTGGGCCGATAAACATCCGGACGTAGTTGAGATCGTTGGTGGCGCGCGCCATGAGGTCGCCGGTCTGGGTGCGGTGGAAAAAGTTCTGGGAGAGGGTCTGGATGTGACGGAAGTAGTCGTTGCGGAGGTCGTACTCGCACTTTCGGGACGCTCTGATGATGAGCATGCGTTCCCAATAGCGAGCGAAGCCGGTGGCGACGGCGATGGCGAGCAGGCCGGCGAAATAGAGCCACAACAGGCGCGGGGTGACGCGGCCTTCCACAAAACTGCCGACGACGCCGCGGACAACGAAGGGCAGGCCGAGGCCAATCACGACGAAGAAGACAGACAGAATGGCGCCGGCCAGGTAGCTTTTAAGATAGGGGCGGTTGTAGCGGAGGATGGTGAAGAACGGCCGGCCGGGGATCGCCTTGTGTTCGGGCCGGTACAATTTCAGGCTTCTTCTGCGCGCGGCTGCGGAAACAGGTCCTTGACGAGGTCGATCAAATCGTCGCCGCGGAACGGTTTGAGGAAATAGCCGTCGGCGCCGACTTCCTCGACGCGTTTCTGGGTTCTGTCGATAGGTTTCGCGGTCAGGAAGTAGACGCGGATGCCGGCGAGCGCGGGATCGAGTTTGATCCGGCGGCAGACCTCCCACCCGTCGAGGCCGGGCATGGCGATGTCGAGCAGGACGAGCCCGTACTTGAGTGTTGCGACGGCCTCGATGGCGTCCTGGCCGGACGAGCAGTAGTCGATGTTATAGCCTTCGGCCTCGAGGCAACGCGAGAGGAAGACGAGGATTTCGGGGTCGTCATCGACGCAGAGGATCTTTGAGCCAACCTGGGAGACCAGGGTGGCGGCCTGGCCGAGCGCGTAGTGGATGCCGCTGAGGAGGCTGCTCTTTCGGAAATCGCGCTTGACGCGCGATGCGACGTTGACGGCGTAGGCTTCGTAGAGCTTGTCGTCGTTGGTCATCATAATGAGGGGGATCTTCGCGGCGACGGGGTCGGCGAGCAGATCGTCGAGGAGGCCGCGGCCTTTGCCGGACGCCTCCATGTCGACGAGCAGGCAGGTGGGCGTGTACTTTTGCGCAAGGGCGACGGCGTCGGGCGCGTTGGATGCGTGGATGAGGTCCATGCCTTCCGGAGCGAGGAGGTCGCGGAGCTGCACGTTCAAGGCGCGGTCGCGCGTGATGAGCTCGATGAGCAGATGGGTGTTGCTTGGCAGGGGCGGTGCGAGTGTGCTGGCGGCTTCCTCGGCGTACGCGGCGGACAGCGGGAGGACGAAGCGGAAGACGCTGCCCTTTCCGACCTCGCTGGTGACGGTGATGCGACTGCCATGGAGGCGGATGACGTCCTGCGCAATGGACAGGCCGATGCCGGTGCCGCCATACTTGCGCGTGGATGAACTGTCGTACTGGTAGAATCGGGTGAAGACTTTGTCGAGCGCTTCGGGCGGAATCCCGATGCCGGTATCGCTGACGGCGACTTCGATGGTGTCGTCGCGCTTGTTGATGTCAATGATAACGCTGCCGCCGGTATTGTTGAACTTGACCGCGTTGGACAGCAAATTGTTGAAGACCTGCCCCATCTTGCCTTTGTCGCCTTCCATGAGTACGGCGTCGTGGGACGCGACGAGGTTGAGCGTGATGGATCGGCTGTCGGCGACGGGCTGAATCGTCTGCATGCTGATGCGGACGCAGTCGAGCAGGTCGAATGTATCGAAGACGAGTTTTTCGGTGCCTCGATACAGCCGGGAGAAATCGAGGAGGTTTTCGATCAGTGCGACGAGCTTTTCGACGTTTCGCAGGATAATGCCGAGATATTCGGCCTGGGTTTCGTTGATGGGCCCGACCTTTCGGTTGAAGATCATGTCGGTGTACCCCATGACGGCGACGAGGGGAGTCCGCAACTCGTGAGAGACGTTCGACAGCAGGTTGGTTTTCATTTCGTCGAGCGTTTTGAGTTCTTCGTTGACCTCATGGAGCCTTTCTCGGGCGCGGGTGACTTCTTCGAGGGACTGCTGGAGGTTTTCGAGGAGGCGGGCGTTGCGCATGGCGACGGCGATGTGCGGCGAGATCTCGCCGAGCACCTCGATGTCGTGCTGGGAGAAGGCGGAAAGGAGGAACGAACCCAGGTTGAGCGTGCCCATGATCCTGCCGGTGGCATACAGGGGCATGCAGAGACAACTGGCGATCTGTGCGGGAAACTCGCCGGCGTGTGCGTCGCCTTCGGCCAGGAGGTCGTTGATGAGTAGATATCTTTTTTCGCGGGCGACCCATGCGGCGCAGGAGGTTTCGCCGTCCCGCCTGACGTCTTTGCCGCCGGCGCGTTCGGGCCACAACTGGAGGGTTTCAAATTCCTCGTTTTGCTCGTCATACATGGAGACGGCGGCGTAGTCGAAATTGACCATTTTGTTCAACTCGACCACGAGGCTCTCGTGAAGGCGGCCGGCTTCGAGGCTTGAATTGATGACGTTGGCTATTTGGTTGATAGCGCTAATCCGCTCGGACCTTTCTCTGGCCTGTTGTTCGAGCCGGACGCTGGTAGTGACGTCGCGGAAAATGACTTCAATGCCGACGGGCTGGCCTTCGTCGTCCAGCACGCGGTTTCCGGACAGCTCAACGCAGATGCCTCGACCGTCGCGGCGTTTCATCCAGACGCGGCTGCGCTCGATGAACGAGCGTTTGGTGAGCTCGCTCGAGATTCGGGCGAAATCGATCTCTTCGAGGAACAACTCCTTCAGGTTGTTTCCGACGGCGTCTTCGACGGAATCGTAGCCGAAGATTTCGGCGCCGGCGGGGTTGATGAAGGTGATGACGCCATCGAGGTCGGTTTGGTAGACGCCGTCGCGCATCGAGGTGAAAAGGCTTCGGTATTTTTCTTCGGAATCTTCGAGCTGGCGGATGTTGTGGCTGAGCGCGAGCGCCATTTTGTTGAAAGAGGACGCGAGCTCTTCGATTTCGTCGCCGGTGCCGATCTTGAGTTTAAGTTCGAGATCGCCCTGGCGGATGATCTGGGCGCCTTCGTTGAGGAGCGCCAGTGGCCGGACAATGTTGTTGTGGATGTTTCTGAACGCGATGACACAAAAGACTGCGATGACGATGATGCCGCCAAGGATGGTGAACATGGCCCAGCGGATGATGGGCCACCACGTGGCAACGGTGGATCGGTACACCAAAATGTAGACCTGGTAGTTTCGATCTCGGGGAAACAGGCCGTGATACGCCAGGTAGACGTTCACTTTTTTGTCGCCGAACTTGTACCCGCTGAGTTGCATCCTTCCAATTTGCTGGCGGTTGGGCCCTGCCAACTCCTGTTGGAGGCGCATATCGACGTTTGTCTGGAACCGGAGTTCTGGTTTGTCTCCACTGGAGAACTCGATCAAGGCGAGTCCGCCGCGCTCGTTGACATAGGCAAACTGATACCTGTCGCGTTCGAGCGTGGTGGTATCGGTGGACTCATAACCCTGGCCCAACGCGAAGTCTATGAGCGAGGCGATGCCCTGGTCTTCCACCATGAAGCCGACCCGCTGGCCCGTTTTCGGGGAGAGGACGGGTGCGGCGGCACGTGCGACGGGCCTTGGGACTTCCGGACCAGCGGGGCGGAAACCTACGAACTCCGCATCATGAATGCGTTCGGCCCAGTCGGCGTGTGCTTCTTCTTCGCCGGTAAACTCGCCCGTGGTAAGGATGAGGCTGCCGGACATGTCATAGAGGCTGTAGGTGGAAGGGCCGTCGCCGGCGCTTTGGGACTCGATGCTGAGGCGGCTCGTGAGCGAGTGGATGGCCTCGGGGGTGAGGGCGTTTGGTGCGGTGAGCGCGGAAACCACGTCGGGGTCTCTGGCGAGCGCGCGGACGGTTCGCAGGCGTGAATCCAGGGAAAGCAGGAGGCCGCCGGCAGTTTTGAGAGCGTCGACGGACAGGGCGTTGTTGACGGCGTTGCGCTGCGCCTGCTGAACCACAAAAAAGCCAACAGCCAGGGTGAGGATTATGGGGGTGATGCCTACCACCAGGATGGAGGTAAGGATCTTGCGTTCAATACCGCCGCGGCGTTCCTTTCTGAACATGACCTTCCTGCGGAGTGGATGAAGGCGGCACGGGCCGGCGTGTAGTCGGGGCTTGTTGCGTCTTACCTTCAACTATGCGCGCCACTGCGCGCGCGGACCGCTTGCCTTCCTGCGGTTATTCGACGACCCGGCCTTTGCCAATCAGTTCTCGCACTTTACTTACCAACTCTTCTACTTTGAAGGGTTTAGCGAGGTACTCATCGGCGCCGCACTCGAAGATGCGCTCGATGTCCTTTTCCTTTGTGAGGCACGTGACCGCCATGATGGGAGTGCTTCGTGTAAGCTCATTGTCGCGCAACGCCTTGCAAACCTCAAATCCGTTGATTTCCGGCATCAGGAAGTCCAGCAGAATGAGGTCGGGAGAAAGCTGCGCGGTCTTGAGACCTACTTCAGTAGCATTACTCACCTTGATTAGTTCAAAACCTTCGTCCGTCAAGATTCTTTCTATGAGGGCGAGGGCTTCGGGGTCATCATCCACGACCATCACGCGCTTTTTAACCGGGCCCTTTTCCCGGGGGAACATGTCGTACTGCTCCCGGAAACTGTCGAGGTCTTTTTCGAGGATGCGGTAATGGCCGCCGGGGGTTCTCGACGCCTTTATCAGGCCCTGTTTGATCCAGTTCTTGATGCTGTGGTGGGTCACATGGCAAATCTTTGCCGCCTCAAAGGTGGTGTAGGCTTTTTCTTCGCGGTCCGTCACGCTGTTTTCCTCCGATCCAATGGAAAGGACTGAGTTCGACTTTGCGCCAGCAGCCGTTAAAGTCGAGTACAATTAACATATTGCTCAGATTGTCGGGTGATTATACTGTTGTGGGAAGTTGCTTGTCAATCGAAATCTGACGATAATCTCTTTTTTCTCTGTTCGGCGTCAGCAGTATCTCCCACATCTGTCTTGGGTTGGGTAGTTGAGGCGTGCGTGCGTTTAGTGCGTTTTCTGCCAGTCAAGGCTACCGGTTCGGGGGCATAATCGGGCTCGGTTTCTCTTGCGCCGGAGGCGTCGGTTTCCTTGTAGATAGCTTTGAGCGTTTGCTGGCATAGACGACAACCGGCGAGATGTTGGTCAATCTTGCTTTTTTGGGCGGGATCGACCGCCTTGTCGAGATAGGCGGCGAGCGTTGTGGTTTCAGGACACGGTGATGTGGGCAGGGTCTGCACGGATTGGAGAAAACTAAGAAAGCTGCCAGATTCTTTTGCAAGGGCTTTTACGCGATACTTGCACCGTTTACAGGCGTCGACATGGGCCTGTACGGTTGGTGATGGAGCGCCGATTTGGAGTGCGACGGCGTATTCTTCGAGAGCGGCTTGGGAAGGGCAGGCGCGTTTTTTCTCCATGGCTAGTCCTTTTCCATAAGGGCGCGCAGTTTCTTTTTGGATCTGCGCAGCTTTGCGGCGACGGAGTTTATGTTGAGGCCGGTTATTTCGGCGATTTCGCAATACTTGAGCCCCTGAACAAAGAACATTTCGAGGATGAGGCGGTCGACGGGCGGGAGGGAATCGAGTTTTCGGGCCAGATCGTTTTTTGTTTCGCTCCTGATGGCATATCGTGCGGGGGTTTCGCGGACAACCGGGGGGATGGCGGCGGCGGCAGTTGCATCGATTTTCGCCCTGCGGGACCATTTTCGGACGTAGTCGACGGTAAGGTTTTGAGCGACCGTAACAAGCCAGGCGTTGATGCTTGCGGGCTTGTGGAGGCGTGCGAGCATTCGGCAATTGTCGGCGAGGATACGCTCGAAGAGGTCGTGGCAAATGTCGGCGACTTCGGAACGTCGCGTTTGGAGTAGACCCAGGGCGGCCAGTTTTCGGATGACGGCTCGGCGAGCGAGGTCGGCGTATTCGGCGAAGAGCAGGGCCTTGGCCTGGTCGTCGCCGCGCAGACAGCGGCGCAACAACTCGGCCACGGGCATTTCACCTTGAGGCATGTTGTGTTTGCTGGCCATAACCTGTTGTCCGAGGCGGCCCCCGGTCAGGGGAGCGCCCTCCGAACCATCCGGATCGGGTCCGAACGTTAGGTTCGGAGCGACAGGAGGGACATGACCAACTCTATCACGCCTCTCTCCTCGTCTCCCAATCCGGTCGTCAGGATCTCCAACTGCCAGGGGTAAAGCGATGTAAAGACGCGATAACCGATAACCCAAACTGAAATAAGGCAGAGTAAAAGGCCCAACTGGACCCCAAAATACCGCCGGAAGAATGAAAAGTAAACGAGTTTCGGGGCCTTGGGGGGGTCTATTGGGGCGGATTGGCGGCCGAGTTGCAGGGCGGGATACACCAGGCCGAACAGAAGTTCGAGCGCCAGTACCGCCAGCCAGACGCTGCGCACCCGCGCGAACAAGGGCGAAATCAGCAGGACTTTTCCGGCTTCGAGGTCCAAGGGTTCTTTGTGGTAGAACTGCAGCAGGCTGAGGACGATCAACAGGGCCAGAAATGCGGCGTTGACGGCGGCCATGGCGGCGAGCCCGAGGCGCGAATGCGGGATCACCCATGCGGTACGCCTTGCGCCGGCCATGCGGGCAAGCAGGCTCGACAGGCAATAGGCCGCGAAAACCACCGCGACGGTAGCGGCAATCAGCTTGAGGGGAAACACGAACCTACGGCTGTCTGCGGCGATGGCGGCTTCGCGGTTTTGCTCGAACTGGTTGAGGAGATCGAGAATGGATTCGAGCTTGGCTCTGCGCTCGACGAGGTTTGCGGCGGGGGCGCCGGTGTCGAGTGCGCTGATTTTTTCGCGGTACTCGAGGGCGCCAAGCTGGATTCGGACGCCAGCGGTGGCTTGTATGGAGCCGGGTTGGCCGGAGAATGCGATCCGTTCGCCCATCTGCTGGAGGGTTTCGAGCCAGTGGTCCCAGTGCTGCACCTGCTTGAGGTTAACCTGGTGCTTGGCGTGGCCGAGCACGGCATCGGCGTATTTGTAGACGGGCGCGCAGCATTCGTCCTGTATTTGGCGGCGCAGCCGCTCGTACCAGACGCCGCGGGCGGGCAGGCTGGAGGTCCACAAGGGCTGGGGAAACGCGACGGGGTCGCCGCCGGCGTTGGCTTTTGCGATCAGGGCCAGCGACTCGCTGAAATCGTCGTCCTCGACATTGGTAAAGGAGAGTGCGACGGCTTCGAGATACTTGGGGAGAGAATTCTTGGGCTGTTGTACGGCGGCTTCGCGGAACCGGCTTCGTGCGTCGGCGTACCGTTCCTGGAGAAACAGCCGGCACCCGAAGCGGAGGGCGAGAAACGAGTCGGTTGGGTCGAGTTTACAGGCCTGCTCGTAGGTGGGCAGGATAAGGTCGTCTTCTTCGCGTTCGGCGAGTGCGGCGACGTAGCGGGCGGTGGGAAACTCCTTGATTTCGGCGTCGCGCTTAACGACGTGGCGCAGGATGGCCCTGGCGGATTCGGTTTCGTGGGTGAGTGCGATGATGAACTGGCTTTCGTTCAGGTCGTAGCGCAGGGTGCGTTCGGAGAGCCAGAGCGCGGATGTGAAGACGACGCAAACCGCGACGCAGAGGCGAAACGAGCGCCGCATTCGGCGGGAGCCGGTTTTGTCGCCGCCGCTGTTTTCCACGGGAGCTGCTGGATCTTGCTGCACTCGTGACTTCCTTGCCTGTTTGAGCCGGGGAAACGAAGGGCCGGCTCAACAATCCTGGCTATTATACAGCGTCTTGAGCCTGGCGGTGTCACCGCTCATCAATGCGCGTGCGATGTCCTTGCTTACCTGCACGGCGGGCTGGTCGAACGTCTGGACGTTGTAGAGGCGGCCTGCCATGGCGGTTTCGACCTCGAGCATATACAACAACTGGGCGACCGTATGGGCGTTGACTCGGGGCAGCACGATGCGCGACACGGGGCGGCGGCTCATTTTCAGGGCGTCAATGGTGGCGACCAGTTCGGCGTCCATGAGTTTGTTCATGGACTTCCCGCGGAGGTATTCGAACTGCGGAATGTGGGCCAGCGAGTGGGGTATTTTGAGGGTCTTTTCAAATCGGGCGACCTCGATAATATTGAAGATTTTGTTGTTGGGGCCTTCCCGGTAGATCTGGACCTGCGAATGCTGATCGGTAGCGCCCAAACTCTTGATGGGCGTCTGGCCGACGCAGACTCGATGCCCTTGGAGGTCAAACTGTTTTCCGAGGCTTTCGGCCCACAGTTGGCGGTACCAATCGGCGAGGTCGCGGAGCGAATCGGCGTAGGGCATCATGACGGACATGGTTTTGCCCTTGCGGGTGTCGGCGATGTATTGGACGGCCGCGCGCAGATAGGCGGGGTTGCCTTTGATGTCGGGGTTGGCGCAGCGCAGATCCATGGTTTTGCAGCCGTCGCGGAGGGCGTCCAGATCCATTTTGAGCATGGCGGCGGGAAACATGGCGACGGGCGAGAAGACGGAAAACCGGCCGCCCACGTTCAGCGGGACGGCAAACTCCTTGAGGCCGTAGTGGTCGGCAACGGGATGGAGCAGCGACTTTTTATGGCCGCGGGGGTTGGTGGTGACGACGACGTGGTCCTTCATGCCGTCATGGCCTACGGCTTTTTCCAGCGCGTCGACCACAATGAGCAACTGCGTGATGGTTTCGGCGGTCTCGCCGGATTTGGAGATGACGTTGTAGAGGGTCTTTTTGGGCGGGCACAGGCGCATCATCCGGCGGAACGTGACGGGATCGATGTTGTCCATGACAAAGATGCGTGGTGCGCCGCCGCGCGCTTTCCTGGAGGTGAGATTGTAGTACGGGTGCTTGAGTGCGGTGACCAGTGCGGTGGCGCCGAGCGCGGATCCGCCAATGCCGAGGATGACGAGGTTGTCGTAGCGCATTTGGAGGAAGGCATCGGCGGCGCTTTTGACATCGGCAAAGACGGCGTCGTCCTTGTAGAGGTCGTAGAAACCGTAGTCTTTATCGCGGCGCTCGTGTACGAGGATGTCGTGCGCGGCCAGGACGCGGGGCTCGATGTCATCGAGGTCGGCCTGAGAGAATCCGTGTTCGGGGCCGACGGCGGCGGCTGTGCATCGCTCGATGTCGATTTGGATGTCAAGCGTCATTAGGCTTACCCTTCGTTTTCTGAAAGAACTTGTTGAGCGCGGCGTATGTGGCAGCCCGCGTTCCTGGGATAATCTTCACGCCCGGCAGCGAATTCAGGAACACTTTGCCGTAAAATTTTTTGAGCACGCGGGCATCCATGACGATGATGGCCCCGCGGTCGGTTTTCCGCCGGATGAGCCGGCCAAATCCCTGGCGAAACTTAATGACGGCCTGGGGCACCGTATATTCCATGAACGAACTTCCGCCCGCGGCGTCGACGGCCTCGGCCCGTGCCTGCTGTATGGGCTCAGTAGGGACGCGAAACGGAAGCCGCGCAAGTATAACACACTGAAGCGCCTCGCCGGCAACGTCGATGCCCTCCCAGAAGCTGTCGGTGGCGAACAGGACGCTCGAGATGTCGTTGCGGAACCTGTTGAGGGTGTTGGTGCGCGATTCGGCGCCCTGCTTGAGCGAAGCGATTCCCTGGCGGGCCATTTCGTCCTTGAGTTTTCGGTGGGCGTAATCGAGCGCGTAGAACGAGGTGAACAAGACGAGGGCGTGGCCGCCGGTAACGCGGAAGATGTTTCGGAGCGCGTCGACGGTGTCGTCGAGAAAGGCGGGGTCGTCGGGATTGGGCATGTCTTTTGTGATGCACAGGAGGGCCTGGGACGCGAAATCGAACGGCGTATCGAGCATGACGCGGTCGATCCGGTCCGGGTCGGTCCGGTCGAGCCCGATGCGGTTGAACAGGTAGTCGAAGTTCTGCTGTACGGTGAGGGTGGCGGATGTCATGACGAGCGTTTTGAGGTTGCCGTAGACCCAGTCTGCGAGGCATTGGCCGACGTCGAGCGGGCATCGGAGGATTCGGACGATGTTGGCGTCGGTGCCATCGATTTCAATCCAGCGGACGGTGTTGGGCGCGATGGATTCGCCGATGCCTTCGCTCATGACGGCGGCGAGGTGTTCGAGACGGCCCTGGTAGGCCTGCAGTTCCATCAACTCGGAGATGACGGCGGATTCGGCCTCGTCGGGTGCGGGCCGGATTTTTCTGAGCGCGTTGCAGAGGCTCCCGCAATAACCCGCGCACTGCCTGATTTCCTCGACCGCCGGCAGCATGTACACGTTGTGCAGGTCGCGCAGTTCGGGAAGCGCGAGAACCTGCGGGGTGAGCCGCCACTTAATGTCGCGGCCAACTTGGCCACACCGTTCCGCGGCGACGCTTCGCAACACGCTGAACGCGGCCAGGACGGCTTCGCGGACCGCCACGAGCGAGGGGAGCAGGCTGTTTTCGATCAGGTCGAGGGTTTGGTCGAGGTCTTCGCGCGTAATCGAAACTTGTTTGACGAGTTTGAGCTTGAGATACGGGATTAGGCCGCGGTCGTGCATGCCTTCGCGGCGCTGAAACCGGCCCAACAGCGCGAGGGCGCCATTGCGCGTGGCTTGAACGCCGAAATATTCGGTGGCGGAATCCTCGACGCTGTGGGCCTCGTCGAGAATGACGCGGCGGTAGGTGGGCAGCACGCCGAGTGCCGACCAGTTGCCGGCGTCGCGTTTGACGGCGATATCGGAGAACAGGATGTGGTGGTTGGCGATGATGAGGTCGGCCTTCGCCACCTCGCGGCGGGCCTTCAAGACAAAACATTCTTTTGCCGAGGGGCACCGTGCGCCGGTGCAGGTGTCGGCCTCGGAACAGACGCGCTCCCACAGGTCGCGCGGCGGCATGAACGGGAGATCGGAGCGAGAACCGTCCAGTGTTTTTTCGGCCCAATCGGCGAGGGCGTTGAGCATATCTTTGGTGACGTCGTCGTCGTACAGGGTCATTTCAGACAGGACCCGGGCGAGTTTCCGCCGGCAGACGTAGTTGTGGCGGCCTTTGACGAGTACGGCGGAGAACTTGTGGTCGATACACCGCTGGAGGAGCGGGATGTCTTTAAGGATGATTTGCTCCTGCAGGTTGATTGTGCGTGTGGAGATCACGACGCGCTCGCGGTTGCGTACGGCCCATTCGATCGCGGGGACGAGGTAGGCGAGTGTTTTGCCAATGCCGGTTGGGGCTTCGATGACGCTGATCCCGTCTTCGTTGAAAGCCCCGCTGACGTGATCCATCATCTGGACCTGCTGGGGGCGCACCTCGAATTGCGGCAGGATCCTCGATAGCTTTGCGCCGGGGCTGAACGCGCCGGCCATCTTCCCCGCGTCAAGCCGGTGCAGGTCCTGGTCGCGGAACGGCTCGACGACGACATAAACCCGGCTGACATCGTTGTCGACGATGTAAACGCCGTGCCCGTTGTGTGCGCAGACGGAGGCGACATCGAGGTCTGCGGCGGACGGCGAGACGTCGCCGCCGGGATGGTTGTGAATGACGATGTCGCGCAGGGCCAGGGTGTCGAAGAAGGCTGGGACGGCGCCCTCGGTTCCGCGTGCGCATACACGGACTTTCTCGACAAGCCCGGCGGCATTGACCGAGCCGGCAAAGAAAACCTCGCGGCCGCCGGTTTCGCCGATGTGGCGGCGCATATCATCGGCAGCCCCGGGCGTGATGCGCAGGGCGGCGTCCTGGCCTATGGGAGCGGTCTTTTTCATGGGGATGATTGAAACGCGGCAAGGGCAGCAACGCGGTGGGGTTGAGCTCCCGCTCGACCGCAGCCTGCCACCACCAACTCCAGGTATGCATGCCCCTCCACAACCTCCACCACAACGGTCGCGCGGGAGCGCGCCCCCACCGCTTTGCGGAAGCGTCTGAGACAGGAAGGCGAGGCGAGGTTTGCCCGGCCGAAAGCGGCAGCAAGCCGCGCAAATAGCGGCGCAATAAGCGGCGCAATTAGCGGCGCAATTAGCGGCCGCACTCCAAATAGCGGCGAGTTCATCGTGGGACTCAACCGACGCGCCGGCTGACGAGGTTGAGGAATTCGGCCCGCGTGGGGTCGTCGTTGTGGAAACTGCCGAGTACGCTCGATGTGGTCATGACGGCGTTTTGTTTTTCGACGCCGCGCATCATGGTGCAAAGGTGGCGGCATTCCATGACGACGCCAACGCCCTCGGCCTGTGTGACGGTCATGATTTCACGGGCAATCTCGGCGGTGAGCCGCTCCTGGATTTGGAGGCGTCTGGAGTAGCAGTCGACGATCCGGGCCAGCTTGCTCACGCCAATGACTTTTTTGCGGGCGATATAGCCGATGTGGCACCGGCCGAAAAACGGGAGCATGTGGTGTTCGCACAGGCTGTAAACTTCGATGTCCCTCAGGATAATCATATTGTTCGACTGGGACTCGAACACGGCCTTGTTGACAAGGTCGTCGACATTGGTGCAGTAGCCGGAAGTAAGGAATTCGAGTGCCTGGGTGACGCGCTCGGGCGTTTTGTGCAAGCCTTCGCGGTCGGGGTCTTCGCCGATCTCGAGCAACAGTTCGCGGACGAGTTGGGCCACGCGTTCTTTGTTCATAACTCAGTAGGTCCTTTCAAAAGCGGTCGAGGGGGCCGGGTCCCGCATTGCTGAATTGTAACGCAATGCGGCCGGTGAGTCACGGGAGGCGGTCGCGGGTGATTTGGACGGCGACGCTGCGTGCGAACCGCAGTGCGCCGGGTTTGTCGACGGTAACGGTGACCCGACGGACGAGCGGGTCCTCGAGGCAGAGGCGGGCGATTTCTTCGGCAAGCCGTTCGACGAGCGAAAACTGAGATTTTTCGACGGCCTCGATGATCCTGAGCTTGACGGCCTTGTAGTTGACGGTGTCCTCGATGCGGTCGGTTCGGCAGCCTTGGCGGAGGTCGGCGTACATGGTGACGTTGATGATTACGTCTTGTTTTTCCCTGCGTTCCTCGGGAAAGATGCCGATGATGCAGCGGAGGTTGAGGTCGCGGATATGGATGGCATCGAGGGGCGGGTCAGAGGCCATACATGGCGCCTTTCATGTGGCGGCCGCCATCGACAAAGATGACCTGCCCGGTGATGAACTCGCTGCGGATGAGAAACAGGACGGCCTCGGTGACGTCGCGCGCATCGCCGTGCCGGCCGAGCGGGTTGGTGTGGGCGAGCCGCTCGAGATAGGACTGATCCTCGCCTTCGGGCGGCAGGATAAGGCCGGGCGCGACGGCATTGACCCGGACGGCGGGGGCGAATTCGAGCGCCATCATTCTGGTGAGGGAAAACAGCATGCGTTTGCTGAGGTGATACGCGGCGTGCTCGCTGTCGAAGTTGGTGATCCGGGCATCGAGGAAGTTGACGATGCAACCGGGCCGGCCCTGCGAGAAAAACTTCCGCGACAATAGCAATGGGGCCAGCGCGTTGACGTCGAGGTTGGCGTGGAGATCCGCCACGGACAGAGTGGCCAGCCCGGCGCGCGGAAAGACGCTGGCGTTGTTGACGAGGATGTCGATGGGGCCGGCCAGATGGACGGCGCGGTCGAACAGGGCGTCGGCCGCGGCGGGATCGGCGAGGTTGGCGCCGACCGTCCAGGCGTGCACGCCCAGGGTTTTTGCGGCTTGGGCGACTTGTTCGGCTTCGGCGTGGGATCGGCCGTAATGGACGACGACGGCGACGCCGTGGCGGGCCAGTTCGAGTGCGGTGGCCGCGCCAAGACGTTTTCCCGCGCCTGTTACGAGCGCCGTTTTACCATGCAACCATGCGGTTTCGTTGGCCAATCATCCACCCTCAGCAAGATTCCAGACCCGAATGCGGCGCGGCGACCAACCGTTTTTCCGGCTACGCGGTCAGGTTTTTTCACCCTCGACGGCCTGTTTTGCGGCCTCGAGAATATCCGCCGTAGGTACAATAACACCCATGACGTTGTCGTCCATTCCGCCAAACATCATGCCCATCCCGCCGCCGCCGGAACCTTTGACTACGCGCAGGGCCAGCATGCCCACGACCTTGCCGTCAGGCGTGAAGATGGGCGAGCCGAGGACGGTCTTGCTGGGTTCGCTGCTGGGGACGTAGAAGGTACGGGGGCGCGTGACGATGGCATGGACGCGTTCGAAGCTGGCGGCGCACTCTCTGTTGGCGACTTTGCCCAGCCGCGTGAGCGATACGAGTTGGTCGAGCACCCTGGCCTCGCCGGGGTTCTGCATATCGACGGCGAACATCGGTGCGGCGGGGGGCTCAATTGGGCGGACAAACGCCAAGTCGAGATCCTTGTCTCGCAATACGACTTTTGCGGGGATTTCGGTGCCGTCGCCGAGGAGGATTTTAACGTCGCCCATGTTGGTTTCGACTTTGAAATCGACGTTTTCGCCCATGCCGGCCATCATGGGTTCCACCATGGCGCTTGTCGTGGCGAGGCTGAGGACGACGAGACCGGTCGGGTCGATGACGAATCCGGTGGCTTCGGCTTTGAATTCTTCTTCGTGCGAGCCCATGGTCGTCAGCTTGATAACCATCTGGACGGTCACGACCGCCTTCTGGTACTGCTCGAGCACGGCGCGGCCCTGGTCTTCCAACTCCCCCGCCACCGATACGCTCGCAACACAAAGACAAACGGCCGCCGCCAGTGCCGTAATGCGCCGAAAACTCATTTCACACGCCCTTTCTTGTCAGTGACCGGTTTCCCACTTGGGCTCGAGCTCAACATAAAACGTGTAGATTCCCCGCAAGACTTTTAAAACGATCGAATTCGGCTTTTGAGTGGTGATTTCATCCATCTTCGCCGAAAAGGCCGCGACATTTTCTATATTGGTACCATCGACGGCCATAATCAAATCGCCGCCGGCGAGTTTGCCCAACGCGGCCCAGCCGCCCGGCTTGACCTCGCTGACCAGAACGCCCTGGCGGTCTTCTTTCCATTGTTCTTTGGCGCGGTTGAAGAAGCTGATGTTGCGGACGGTGAGTTCGAACTCGTTGTTGCGGTATTCCTTCATTTCGCGTTCGAGCATGGGGCTTCTGACGAGTTCGACGGGCAGTGTGAGCTCCTCGGGGCCGCGCAAAATTTTCAGGTTGACCACATCGCCGACCTTGTACTGTCGGATGAGTGCGGCGAGTTCTTCGTTGTGCTCGGGCGCGCTGGCCGTGAGGGGTTCGTCGTCAACGGCCAGGAGATAATCGCCCGTTTTGATGCCGGCGGTTTCGGCAGTGGTTCCGGGGTAGACCTGGGTGACGCGGAAGCCGGTCATGTCGGGCCGCTGGAGTTGCTGAGCGATTTCGCGTGTGACGACCTGGGTTTCGACGGGCAGCCATGCTTTTTTGACTTCGAGCCCGGGGTCGAGCAGGTCTTTGATGCCGACCTTGACGACGGCGACGTACCGCTTGGTCTTGCGCTCGAACGTGGTGAGGACGGGCACGGGGTCGGTCTTGCCTTCGAGCAGTTTCGAGGTTGCGGCGACGAGGTCCTGCAGGTTCTTAATGGGTGTACCGCCAACCTCTGAGATGACGTCGCGCGTGTTGATGGACGGCTTGGCCTCGCCGGCAGCACCGCCCGTCCGGACGGATGTGACCAGGACGCCGTCGCGGCTGGACCGCTTCATTTCTTTGGCCATCATGAGGGAGAGGTTCGATGCGGTGATCCCCCACTCTTTGAGTTCCTGTTCTTTTGGGCGGACTTCTTCGCGAGTCTCGGGGGTGACTTTGAGCGGGAGTTCGGCGCCGTCGCGCAGGACGGCCGCATCGGTCTCCTGGCCAATGGGCAGGCCGGCGGCAAACCGGTTGAAATCGGGCAGTTCTTCGTTGTACTGGACGTTGACCGGATTGCCGGCAAGAGAAACCAGGAGGTCGCCCGGCTTGATGCCGGCCGTATCGGCGGGGGAACCGCCCACCACGGAACTGACGAGCGCGCCGCGGGTTTCCTTCGAGTATTTCAGGCGCGGCTGCAGGACGACGCCCAACCAGGCGCGGGTGACTTTGCCGTTGGCGATGATCCGGTCGGCGACGTGTTTGGCGAGGTTGCCGGGTATTGCCCCGCCGAGGCCCATCCAGATTTCGTTGATGCCGACGATTTCGCCGGCGAGCGTGACGAGGGGACCGCCGGAGTTGCCCGGGGAGATCTCGGAGTCGTGGCCGATCCACTTGACGAGCGAGCCGACGTCTTCGCCGTCTTCCTTGAACTCGCGGCCCGGGCCGGACCATTGCGGCAGGACGACCTCGGTGTTGCTGACGATGCCGAGCGTGACGGATTGAGAGAGCGCCATGGGGCAGCCCATCGCGAGGACGGTGTCGCCCACGCGCACCTTGGTGGAATCGCCGAACGTAGCGACGGGAAACTCTCGACCGGGGCCCTTGAGCTTAATGATGGCGATATCGGTCAAGGCATCGGTGCCGACCAACTCGGCTTCAATTTCTTCACGGTCGGACATGGTGCAGAACAGCCGTGTGGCGTGGCCGGCGACGTGGTGGTTGGTGATGATGTGGCCTTCGCGCGAGATAATGACGCCGCTGCCCGTGCTTTGGTATTTCAGTTCGCGGCCGTCGTTGTATTCGGTCGATACGACGCGGATGCGCACCAGCGCAGGTTTGACGAGGCTGACGGCATGATCCACGCTGGCCTTGAGTTCGGGCGAGGGCTCGGCCGTTTGCGCGGCGCATACCAACGCGGTTCCAAGTGTGAAAAAGCAAACGGCAATCGAGAGGGCTGGCTGATACGGGCGGGGCATTGTGCTTCCTTCTAACTAATGTGCTTGAGGTTAACGCGTTTTTACCATGCGAGCCAACGGTTCACCGCGGATGTCGCACATACCATAGCACACACCGCTGGCACAAATGCAAATCCAGACCCTGTAAAAGGTTACGCAGGAATCGGCCGGCAGAGGCGTCACCTCTGAAGAAGCCGGTCCAACAGGTCGTGAATTGCGCCGCTGTTTTCACGATAGAAGGTGGTCGAGAAGCGCACGAGGAAAAACGCGGTGCCGCCTGCGATCCAGAGCGCGGCCAGCGTATTGCCGGCGATGTAAAGACCTTTTTTGAGGAGACCGGTCAGGGGGACGAAATCATTCTCCATCTTTTTTCTCCAACCGGCGGATCCGGTTTTCGAGGAGGGCGACTTCCTGGGCCAGCTCGCGGTTCTGGTCGGAGAGTTGCGAGATAACGACGCTGAAGCTCAGGACGAGGCCGAGGAGGAAAATGAATGATAGGGCAAAAAATACGGTTAGAAACTGCACGTGGAGCATGCGGGCAAGCCAGACGACCAGCGACGGGACGAGGCCTATCAGCAGGACGAAGCCCGATGCGGCGAGCCAGAGCAGGGCGTAGCGCTCTTTGAACCTTCGCCTGCGGACCAGCTCGAGCACCAGCCCCACCAGCAGCAGGCTGACAATCAGCAGACCGATCCTGTGCGCGGGCTGAAACCCGAGTTGGGCGGCTTCCGGCATTTTCTAAACCCTCTCCGACGCGCGGCCGTTTCTGCGGAACACATTGATGAAAATGGCCAAACCGACTTTGACCATATAATAGGCGGCGTTTTTGGGGCTGATCGAGGTATGGCCGCCCTGGCGCGGCAACATCGTGACGGGCAGCTCCGCGGCTTTGAGGCCGGCCTTGTGCAGAAGGACGAGGGCCTCGGCTTCGGGATAATCTTCAGGGTAGGTTTCGGCGAACGCTTTAACCACCCTGCGGTTGGCTGCGCGGAACCCGCTGGTGGTGTCGGTGATGCCGGCGCCAACAATGGCGTCGACGGCCCTGGACAGGATGGATTTGCCGACGCGCCGGCTGACCGACGGCGTGTAGCCGGTGTCGGCGACGTACCTCGAGCCGATGATGATGTCCGCGGAACCGGTGAGGACGTGGCCGACGAGGTCTTTGATGCGGTCGACGGGATGCTGGCCGTCGGCGTCGCATTGTACGGCGACGTCGTAACCGTTGCGGAACGCGAACTTATAGCCGGTTTGCATGGCGCCGCCGATGCCGAGGTTGTACGGGAGTCGGACAAGCTGGACGTTGCGAAAGGCGCTCGCGACGGCTGCGGTGTCGTCGCTCGAGCCGTCGTCGACGACGAGGATGTCGTATTCGGGGGTGTGGCGCTGGAGGTTGGCGATGACGGTGGCGATAGTTTCGGATTCGTTGTACGCCGGAATAATCACAAGCACGCGCGGCATTTTCGAGAGCACCCTCGGGTATCCCACCGCAACTATTATGATTGGTTTTTCGTTGCACCGCAACAAATCTCAAAATCTGCCACCGTGTGCTGGGCGCGCGGTGGGGAGAAAGCGGTCGGGACCGGTGGGAAAAAGCGGGTGCGGTGCGGTGGGAAAAAGCGGGTGCGGTGCGGTAGGGAAAAAGCGGGTGCGGTGCGGTAGGAAAAAGCGGGTGCGGTGCGGTAGGAAAAAGCGGGTGCGGTGCGGTGCGGTGGGGTCGCGCTCCCGCGCGACCGTGGTGGTGGAGGTGGTGGAGACGCAGACATACCTTGGGTTTGTGGTAGG
>DATKVG010000133.1:0-18909 GCA_035530195.1 Bathyarchaeia archaeon
CCTACGCGGATACTACTCGATAGCAACTCGTACTTCCGTCTGGCGCAGAGTATCCGGCCGCTCCTCGGCGTCGAGTTTGGCAACAAGCGCTACTGCCTCTATATCACGCGCGATTTGGACAAAGAATTCGAAAGAAACCCCGCACTGCAGACGAAGTTTCACTGGGTTCGTGAGGCGGAATACAAAGCCAATCGCCAAAATACCTTAAACTTGCCCCAAAACCGCCAAGCCGAAGCCAGGCACCTGTTTGACTTCCTCACCAACCACGCCCGCACCGAAAACCTCAGCGTCTCGCCGGTCGACGTACGAACCTTGTGCTTGGGCTACATGCTTGGGATTCCCGTAATCACGGACGATCTGGACATGCTGGCCCTGGCGAATGCGTTCCAGATAGCCACGATGACGACCCTTGATCTCGTGAAGCTTATGCTGGATGAGAACCACATTGACATGAAGAAGGTCCGCCAGATCTGCGCCTACTGGCAGTATGAGCGAGACCTCCCCAGCCCGTTCAGCCTGTTTCGCAAGCAATACAAAAACTTGTTTAATGAGGAGCCGCCTCCGCCTGTTTGATTGGTCAGCGCCCGCTGCTGCTTTCTCTGCGGCCTTTGCGCCTCTGCGTTTGTTTATGCTTTCAACCCTGGAAGAACTAACCAACGCAGAGGCGCAGAGACCTCCCCAAGGGGGAGCACGCAGAGGGCAAAGGATCGGAAAATAGATCTTTCTTGTGTCCCTTATGCCCCTTGTGTCGCTTTGTGCGCATTTTTCCCGTTCTACGCACCCGTTTTGTCAACCAAATCCCCCTTGTCTCGCAAAACGTCGCTTCTCTTTCCGCCTTCACCGGATCCAAAAACGGCACCCACTTGCCTATGACCTGTCTTCCGAACAAGTTTTTGGTGACGAAGTGCAGCCTGTGGATGTTGTCGTGACCGATCGGGAAAGGTTTGAAAAACCCCGCAATACGCCTAACACGCTGGCCTTCGAAGCCGCCACAACAGGACGCATGTATGGCGATACATCCTGTCAATCCTGTTATCCTGTCTAAGATTAATCCCCAAACGCCCGTCCGTTCCGCCGCGCCTCATACGCTTTGCTGGTGCATAAAACCTGCACCGTCCTCGGCATCATCCGCGTCACAACTTCCCCGTTTGAAACCGTGACCGCCGTCTCGCCGTACAGTTCATGAAGCGTCCGGCCCTCGAGTTGCCCCAGCCCCGCAACCACCACCCCCATGTGCGCCTCATCGTCTTCATTTACCAAAACAATCAGCCAATCCTCGTCGCTGTTCCGCACCGTGCACGCCACGCGTTTCCCGCCGCCGTCCTCCGGCATTTCAACCAGTCGCACGCCGACGCCCGGCACGTCCGCCGCCGTCAAAAACGGCTGAAGCGCCGCCAGCTCTGCCGTCAGCGCGTAGAGGCTCTGGCGGAACTCGCCCGATTTCGCGAACCGCCCGCCCCAATACAAAATGCCCCGCGCGCCGTGCGCGATCGCGTCGTAGGCCATCAGGCGCGACTCGGCAAACGTCGGATAGGCGGTTTCTTTGGCGCCGTAATACTCGCCGAGTTCGTTCCATGAAAATGCCTGCAGCACCATCCACACCGGTTTCCCGTTCCCGGCCTCGATCCACCGCTCGACGCTCGAGCCGACCCGCGCGGGGTTCCGTTTCTCCGCCTTGATCGGATAGATGTCGCACCCCGTGACATCCACAAACTCGAGGTACTGCCGTACGTACCCCACGTCGCTTTTCTCGGCCTCGTTGATCCACACCGGATGCGCCCCGCCGTCCATCTCGCGGATCATCGCGACCGCCGCACGCATGTTCGGCATAATCTCGGCGGCCCGCTGTTCCGCGTACGCGACGGCCTCGGGGGTTTGTTTCCACCACGCGCCCGACTCTTTATGAATCCCGAGGGTCCGGTACAACCCGCTGAACGCGGTAAAATTCCACACCACCTCGTCCGGACCTTCCCACACGGCCAGCGCCGGATGCCCCGCCAGTTTTCCCACCTGCTCGCGCAACGCCGCCGTCGCCCCCTTGTCCAGCGGCAGCGGCACCACCCCCTGCATGCCTGCCGCCTGCGCCCGATCAAGCTCCTCGACGCGGCGGCAATGCACCAGGTTCACGCCCGCCCCCGCTATCTCGCGCAACCCCGCTTCGTCCTCCGGCATGTCGTAAAAACCTATCGGAAACAGCCGCTCCTCCCCACGCCGAAGAAACCCATCAAATCCCTCCCCCGCCGCTAACCCGCCCATCTGCAACAGAACCACCACACATAACAAGCGCCCCATCCTGTTCATCCTCCATCCGTCCGATCCGTCTGATCGGTCCGATCCCATCCGCGCCAATCTAGTGCCCGATCGACTCCGCCAGTATAGGTTTTGCGGCAAACCGGCACAACCGCGACCAACCATTGATCGAAAACCCGCCGCACGATATCCTGTCCCCGTCATTCGGCATCAAGAGAGAGGATCTGTCATGAAAACCTTGCAGGCGTGCGTGGCCGGTTTTGTTTTCTTTTTTGCGCTTAACGTCATGGCGGAGTCGCGCACCGTCTGGCTGGACCAACTCGACCTCGGCCAGATGCGCCAGGGATGGGGGAAACCCGTGGCCAACCGCTCCGTCGTGAGTATGCCGCTGCGCCTCAACGGCGCCACCTACGACCGCGGCGTAGGCTCGCACGCGCCCGGCGGATTCCACGTCATGCTCGATGGCAACGGCGAAAGATTCGAGGCGGTCGTTGGGATTGACGATGAAACCATCGGCAGGGGAAGCGCCACCGTCAAAATCTACACCGACAAAGGCGGGCTTGTGTTTGACAGCGGCGTCCTGAAACCCAATCAGGCTCCGCAACAAATTGATGTCGACATCCGGGGCGTCAACCGGCTCGTCGTTATCGTCGGTTCCGCGGACAACGCGAATGCCTACGACCACCTCGATTGGGCCGATGCCCGTTTCATCGTCGCGGGGGCCGACCCGCAACTCGTCTCCGCCCCGCCCGAAGAGAAGGTGATCCTTACGCCCAAGCCGGCCAAGACGCCCCGTATCAACGGGCCCCGCGTATACGGCGTCCGCCCGGGCTCGCCGTTTCTCTACCGCATCCCGGCCACCGGCGAGCGGCCCATCCAATTCACCGTCGACGGCCTGCCGGAAGGCCTGAAACTGGATTCAAACACCGGCATCATCTCCGGCACGATCAGTGACCTCACCCCCAAAACCTACGAAACCACCCTGATTACGCAAAACGCCCTCGGTAAGGCCGAGCGCCCGTTGCGGATCGTCGTCGGCGACACATTGGCACTGACGCCGCCCATGGGCTGGAACCATTGGTACGCCCATTACAATAATGTCACCGATAAAATGATGCGCCAAAGCGCCGATATCATGGTATCGAGCGGGATGGCCGACGTCGGCTACGCTTATGTCAACATCGACGACTGCTGGATGAACAGGCCTACACACGCCGACCCGCTCCGCGTCGGGCCGTTCCGCGACGAAAACGGCGAGATCCTCCCCAACAAGCATTTCCCCGATATGAAAGCACTCACCGATTACATCCACGCGAAAGGCCTCAAAGCCGGCCTGTACACCTCACCCGGCCCAACCACCTGCGCGGGGTTCGCCGGCTCCTACCAGCACGAGGAACAGGACGCAAAAACCTTCGCCCGCTGGGGCTTCGATTTCCTGAAGTACGACTGGTGCTCGTACGGCCAGATAGCCAAAGACGACAGCCTCGAAGAGTTCAAGAAACCCTACATCCTGATGGGCGGCATCCTCGAGCGGCTCGACCGCGACATCGTGCTCAACCTTTGCCAGTACGGCATGGGCGACGTCTGGAAGTGGGGGAGCGAAGTCGGCGGCCACTGCTGGCGAACCGCCGGCGACCTCGGGTTCGAGTTGACGCAGTACCACGACGTCGCAGCCCGGAACGCCGAACACTGGCCCTACGCCCACCCCGGCGCGTGGAACGATCCCGACTACCTCCTCATCGGCGCCGTCGGCGACGCCGCAACCCTCTCGAAACCGATCCCGTGCCCGCTCACACCCAACGAGCAGTACTCGTACATGTCGCTGTGGTGCCTCATGGCCTCGCCGCTGTTCTACAGCGGCGACATGCCCAGCCTGGATGAGTTCACGCTGAACGTCCTTTGCAACCCCGAAGTCATCGACATCAACCAGGACCCGCTCGGCAAACAGGGCTACTGTGCCGCCAAAAACGGCGACGCCGAGATCTGGCGCAAAGAACTCGAAGGTGGGGCCGTCGCCGTGGGCATGTTCAACCGTGGCGAGTTTGAGCAGCCCGTCACACTCGATTGGAAAGATGCCGGCCTGAGCGGGAAACATCAATTGCGCGACCTCTGGCGCCAATCCGACCTTGGCATATTCGAAGGCGAATTCACCGCGCGCATCCCGCGCCACGGCGTAATGCTTCTGCGTGTAACGGCCGAGTAGGCGCGGGTTGGAAAACCGTGCCTACTTCCCCAACGGCTTCCACCGCAACCGCGCCATTCGGATGCCGTCGACCGTGGCGTTAAGCGCGGCGATGTAATAGTTGTCGCGGTCCTTGACGATTTCGGGCGCGGCCACCGGCAAACCCCCGATCAGCCCTGCGTCATTCTGCACAACCTCATTGTTCAGAACCTCCGGCTAACGCCCGCGCCACTCGACCGCATTATGTAAGATCCGGGAACATGAAGGTTATCACCCGTGTTAACTGGAAAACAGCCCGCATGAATGCTTAGAGTAATGCAAGGCCAAGCAAAGGAGAAAGACCCATGGAAAGACCCGGCGATGCCACATTTCAAGGTCAGCCCCTGACTGTGATCGGTCCGCGCCTTAAGTCGGGCGATGCGGCGCCCGAATTTGAACTGCTCGCGAACGACTTGACGCCTGTCCGGCTATCCCAGTCGACCGGCAAAGTCCGTCTCATCGCGGCCGTACCCTCGCTCGACACGCCCGTCTGCGACCTTGAAGTCAGGACGTTCAACAAACAGCTCGAGGCCTACCTCGGCCGCGTACAGGCCTATACCGTCAGCGCCGACCTCCCGTTTGCCCAGGCCAGATGGTGCGGCGCCGCCGGCGTTCAAAATATCCAGAGCCTCTCCGACCACCGCGACATGTCGTTCGGCGATTCGTACGGCACCCACATCAAAGAGCTCCGCCTCGAATCACGCGCCGTATTCGTCGTCGATGCCGAGGGCGTCATTCATTACGTCGAATACGTCAAGGAAATCACCAACTCCCCCGATTACGACGCCGCGCTCAACGCCGTCAAGTCGCTCCTGGCATAACGCCCCATCATTCGGCATTCAGCATTGCCGTATCGCCGTACAGCCTCTGCTGCTCCTTCATCGCCGCCAACAACTCCTTCACCCGTTGCGCCTGCTGCCCATCCGCCGCGAGATCATTCATCTCATACGGGTCGTTATGTAAATTGAACAACTGCGTTTTATCGACCTTCGGGTATCGGATCAATTTCCAATCCCCCTTCCGGACCGCCCGCTGTACGTCCCGGTAAGCGAGGAAGATCGTGTTGCGCACGCCATCCTGCTTGCCCCGGATCACCGGCGCGAGGCTCTTTCCCTCGATTCCGGCGGGCGCCGGCGCGCCTACCAACTCGCACAACGTCGGGAAAACATCAAACAGGTACGCAAATGCATCCACCCGTTTCCCGCGCGGGATCCCAGGACCCGCAAAAATCAGTGGCACCCCCATGGAATGCTCATATAGATTCTGCTTCCCCATCAGACCGTGGCTCCCGATCGCGATCCCCTGGTCCGACGAAAACACGATGATCGTGTTCTCATACTCGCCGGAGTCTTTGAGCGCCTGGAAGATGCGCCCAAACTGCACGTCCATGTACGTGATGACGGCGTAGTAGTCGCGCAAATGCTCGCGGATCTCGCGCTCCGTTCTCGGCCAACCCGCCAACTGTTCATCCCGGATCGCCAACTCCCCGTTATCGAACGGGTGGCGCGGTAAAAAATTCGGCGGCAACGGAATTTTATCCACGTCGTACAGATCGAGGTACTCCGTCGGCGCAACACGCGGGTCGTGCGGTTCCGGGCCCGCCAAATACATGAAAAACGGCCGCGACTTGTCCCGCCTGCCCAGAAAATCGATCGCGGAGTCCGTCACATGCTCCCCCGGCAACCCTTCCCGCCTCACCAACTCATCGCAATTCTTCGGCAACGGACCCGTTGACCGTTTTGGCTTCACATAAAGGCTCTCCTCGAACAGCGCCTGCACCTCGACGTCCGTGTTGCCCATTTTGCCCACGTGGAACGTCTGGTATCCGGCCGCACCCATGCTCGACGGCAGGTTCGCAAACCCCGCCGGCAGGTCGCGCACCGAAAACCACGATCGGCCGCGTAGCACCATCATCCGGCTCGGCAAACACACCGCACCGCTGAATCCCCCCATGCAATAGGCGTTCGTAAACACCACCCCGCCCCGCGCCAACTCATCCAGATGCGGCGTGTGGATGTGCGCATTCCTCAGCGCACCCACCGTATCTTCCCGCTGGTCATCCGTCAAAATAAACAGCACATTCGGCCGCGTCTTGCCCGACACACCGCCCGCAGTCCTGCACCCACCCGTGGCCAACGCCGCCGCGCCCGCAGCCATGTTTTGCAGGAAAAACCGCCGGCTGCTCTTTGATTTCATAACGCGCTCCCTGGAAGTTCTACCCACCACCTCTGCGTTTGCTGTTTTTCATCCTTCATCCTTCCGGAAAAAACGGAAACAGCCTCCTGATCTCCTCCTCGCTCGGCTGCTTTCCGTACTCGCAGATCTCGAACGACTCGACGTACTCGATCTTGGCCGCCCTGTCCTGACCATACCGCTTCACCAGCCCCGCGATGTCCGTGTCCGCAGGGCGCTTCATGCGCAGCTTGAACATTTCGATCATGAACTGCTTCGCTTTTTCCGGTTCTTTAGGCACCATCTCCCGCATCTTAGCCATCCACGGCAGCCACTCGAGAAACTGCGACGTTATCTTGCTCAGCGCCTCAAACTTCTTGTCCGCGGCATCCCCAACGTCCACCATAATGTCCGCCTCGAACGCATACGGTTTCTGGAACCGATCTTCCATGTATAGGTAAACGGGGTTTTTGTCGAGCGGCGGCGTGTCCGGGCAGATGTACGGCACCGCCACCATGTAGGCGCCGTCCTGAACCAGAACGCTCGTGTAGCGGTGGTCCGGATGGTAGTCGTTCGGCCGCGGCGCAATCACTACGTCGGCCTTCCATTCGCGTACCAGCCGGATCAGTTCCTTCCGGATTTCGAGCGTCGGCTCCAGCTCGCCATCGTGGTGGTCGAGCACCTGCGTTGTTATGCCCAACACCTTCGCCGCTTCCTGCACCTCCGCCGTCCTACGCTGCGCCAACGGACCCCCGGCCATCTCGTAATGGCCGATGTCGCCGTTCGTCACCGACACAAACTTCACCGCGTGGCCCAGCGCCGACCATTTCGCCGCCACACCGCCCACCTTGAGTTCGCAATCGTCCGGGTGCGCACCAAACGCAATGATGCGCAGCGGCGGCGGGGCCGGGTTGTTCGCTTGGGCGTAAGCCCCCGCTATGCCGGCCAGCAATACTAACAACGTAATCATAATACGGGGCATTGCGATCATTGTGAACCTCCTCACTCGTGTCGACGGGTTGAGCCAGACTTCCCTTGGTCTATCTTCTATTTTTAGCATAGAGTTGAAGTGTGCGGAATGCAACACACAAGGCCCGCACGCACGGATGTCCCTGAATTTGCCGTATTCCCAACATCAATTTTCGAACGCCCCATATTTGACCGAAATTCGCTAAGTTGTTACACCCCAGTGGGTTGCGGCGGTTCAGCGCGTTGCTCCGGGCCCCGTGACATTGCCGCTGGAGCTTTTTTCCCTTGTTTTTTCGCATGCATATTACTACAATGGGTTTTGTCCCGCAGAGCCAGTCCTCCGAGTACCGTGTTTGTTTCCTTTCGACGTCTGGGAACGTCGGGGGGAGGATACAAGGTGGAGTTCAAACCCAACAAGGGAGAAAGGAGAAGACGCTGGCCATCTTGCAAGGAACGAACGTATGCGTGTAACTCAATTCTGCTAACGGAGTGCTTACAAGGAGAGGAGGAGAGACAGATGAGACGACTTATCATGCCAGCCGTTGCAGTGTTTGTAGTTATGTTTGTCGCAGTTCCCGCAAGTGCATACTACATCACGATGTCCAAGATCGGCGAAGGCACCGTGTCCCCCAACATCGGCGCCAACAGCTACAGCTTGTTCAAGAGATGCACGATTCGGGCGACCCCCGCCGCCGGATGGCATTTTGATCGTTGGGAAGGCGAAATGGCCGGGAAGCCGAATCCCTACTCGTGGTATGTCACCTCAAACAAAACCGTCAGCGCCATGTTCCACCCGAATACCGTGACCTGCACAACCGCGTTGGCCAACTACGTCGCCACATACGACCCATCCCAGAACATGTACAAGATCGACGAAGACACACACCTCGGCTGGACCGGCTACGAGATTTACTTGGCCTCACAGTCCTGGCGAACGACCTCGGATGTCGACCGGCCCCTCTGGGAACACGACATGACGATGGCGGTGCCCTGGTTCAGCGGCGATGACGTGATTATGCTCATCAACGGCGGCAGCAACCCCCTGAAGTACCCCAGCCCCGACAGCACAATCGCGCTCGTCTGCATCGCGCTCGGCGTCAGTTTTGCTCAGCTCGACCAGGTCCCCAACCAGCCCCTTTATTTCACCGACGAATATAACAACGCGCGGACTGAAGACGAAATCCTCGCCTACAGTTTGGACAAGGCCATCGACACCCACGATATGACTTGGCCCGTGCACTGCGCTATGGCCAAGGCCGCCGTCAAAGGTATGGACATGGTGCAGAGGATTAACAAGTCCTTGGATGACTTCATGGTGCTCGGCGCCTCCAAGCGCGGCTGGGCCACGTGGCTCACCACCGCTGTCGACCCGCGCGTCAAGTGGGTACTCCCGCTCGTGATCGACGTGTTCCAGCTTCCCGAACAGGTCGAGATGCACTGGGAATCCTACGGCACGTACTCCAGCGCCATCCAGGACTACGTCGACTTTGACTTGTTCTGCCGCTGCCACAACGACCCGTGGGCGCGCGTGGACCTCGCCAACATCGTCGACCCCTACCCCATGATCTCCAGGTTCTCCATGCCGAAGTTCGTCATCACCGCCTCCGGCGACCAGTTCTTCATGCCGGATTCCTCAAAGTTGTACTTCAACCAGCTTCCCGGACAGAAGTGGCTGCGCGTGTTCCCCAACAATGACCACTACATGGAAGGCGTACTGGATGACTACGCCGGCCTGCTTGGCATTCTGCAATGGGGCGCAAACATGATGGGCGGCTCGGGCAATCCGACCTACTCCTGGTATGTGGACGGTTATGGTCAGATTGTATTCACGGCCAACAGCACACCGGACTCCGTCAAGCTGTGGCAGGCCACCAACCCGAATGGGCGCGATTTCCGGCTTGAAACCGTCGGCCCGATCTACACCAGTTCCACCCTCTATGGGTCGAACAATGTGTATGTTGGCTATTGCCCGCCGCCGGCTCAAGGCTATACCGCGTTCTTCGTAGAGGCGACGTGGGGCGTGCAGAAGTTCACCTCCGGCGTCAGGATCAACCCGGACACCTACCCCTTCGACGGCATGGGCTGCTATTAATTAGCTCACCAACCTCGACCCAACGCCTCGCCCGCACCCCGCGGGCGAGGCACTTTCTTAACTTGGCGCCATTCGGGGTGTGTCCCACTTCTTATTCCAGCCGCCCGCTTCCCTCTTCCATGCAATCCGCAATCCCCTGCCCTTTTGACTCAGCCTCATTCCTGAGTAATAATAGCCATATACTAATCATCAGGATCTTGCGGTGAACATCTCTTCCCGATGCGAATACGCCTGCCGGGCCGTGGTCGAGTTGGCCAGCCACGAGCCTTCGCCACAGCCCCTGACCGCCGAGGCCATTGCCGGCAAACGGCGTATTCCCGAGAAGTTCCTGGTGCACATCCTGTTGCAGCTCAAGCGGGCCGCCATCGTCCGCAGCGTCCGCGGCGCACGCGGCGGCTACACACTGAACCGGCCGCCCGAAGAAATCTCCCTGCTCGACATCGTCCGCGCCGTTGACGGGCCGGTCCTCCAACCTTTGCCGCTCCGCGACCCGTGGTCGCAAGACATTTCCGTGGCCTGGCGCGACGTGGCCGGCGAGATCGAGACCGTCCTCGAAAGGGTAACCGTCAAAGATATCCTGGACCGGGCACGAAAAGCGTCCATGTTTTACATTTAGCGAAAAACGGGGACTGGCACCCTTTTTTTCGCGGTAGTTTGCGGAAAAAGGTGCCTGTCCCCGCTTTTCGAACGTACGACGTGCTCGTCAAAGAGGAAAGAGGTAACTATTGTATGGGCAGTATCAGGCATCCCGGCGAACCACGCGGCAACAAGGCACGCGCCCGCCTCGACCAATTCATCGGGCGCGGACAACGCACCTACACCCCGAGCCAACTCGCCGTCCTCAAGGCTAAAGGCTGCTACATCTGGACCGTCGACGGCCGAAAGCTCGTCGACTTCACCTCCGGCGTCCTTGTCATCAACCTCGGCCACCAGCACCCCCTGTTCGAGAAGCAGTACCGGGCGTATGCGGCGGGCCTCCCGCGCAACGCCTATAACATGGTCGCCCCCGTCGAGGTCGACGCCGCACGGAGGCTCATCGCAAGCTTCCGCATGAAAACGGCACAGAAAATCCTCTGGGCCGCCTCCGGGTCCGAAGGCATTCAAAAAGCCATGTGGTGCGCGCTCCATCTCCATCCCGAACGGCCCATCATGCTCGCGACCCGCGGCGGGTTCCACGGCAAAAAAGGTCTGGCCGGCGACGTCACCGGCGAATCGAGCGCCAATCCCAACGTCCGATTCATCTCGTTTCCCATGTACGAACCGCAGCCGCCGTCGTTTTACCAGGCCGAACTCGATTCACTCGCTCGACAGTTCCCCGCACGCATCGCACTCCTCGTCACCGAACCCTACCTCGGCGCAAAAGGGTCGTTCCACCCCCCCGCGTGGTACCACCAACTCCTCGAGCAGTGGTGCAACAAAAACGACGTCGCACTCATATTCGACGAAGTCCAATCCTGCCACGGGCGCACCGGAAACATGTACGCATTTCAAACCTACGGCGTCCAGCCCGACCTCGTCGTACTCGGAAAAGGCCTCGGCAACGGCGAACCCGTCGCCGCGGTCGTTGGCCGCGCCGACCTCATCGACTCGCTCCATTACGGCGAGGCGTCCGACACCTACAGCGGCAATCCCCGCGCATGCGCCGCCATCTGCGCCACGTTCGACGTGTTCAAGTCCGAAAACATCGTTGCCAACTGCCGAAAAATGGCCCCCGTCATGCTCCGTGGCCTCCACCGGCTAAAGAACCGCTTCCCGTTTATCAAACACATTCGCGGCGAAGGGCTCGTCTACGGTGTCGAAATCGCCGACGACGAAACCGCCAACAAATGCGTACTCGAAGCCTACTACGGCGTCAACGGCGCCGGCGTCCACTTCCTCGGCCCACTCGCAGGCAAAGTCCTCCGCGTCAGCCCACCACTCATCATCACCAAATCCGAAATCAACCGCGCCATCGATATCCTCGAAAAGGCCTGGCAAAGAGTCTGAACATATGGGACGGAAAAAGACTGTTTTGGTGGTTGTGGCGCACGCGGACGACCTCGAGTTCTACGCCGGAGGCACGGTCGCCCGGTTCGTACGCGAAAAGGGCTATGACGTCTACGAACTCATCCTCACCGACAACTCAAGAGGGTCCTACTCCCTCTCCAGCGAGCAACTCATCGAGATCTCCGCGCGCGAGGCCGTCGAGGCCGGAAAAGTCCTCGGATTGAAAGAAGTCCGCCTGGCCGGCTACACCGACGGCGAACTCGACCAAGTCAACGGCGCTGAACTTCGCGGGTGCGTCATGGAAATGATTCGCGAGGTCCGCGCCGATATCATCATGGGCTGGGACCCCTTCGCTCCCTGCGAGGAGCATCCCGACCACCGTGCCGCCGCCATGGCCACGCTCGAGGCCGCCTCGTTCTCGTCCATGCCGCTGTTCTACCCCGAGCACAAATGCCCCCCCTGGTGCGTCACCGAAGCCTACTGGTTCGCCAAGCACTCGTGGAACGCCGAAACGTTCGTCGACATCTCATCAACCATCGACCTCAAGATCCAGGCACTGCTCAAGCACGACTGCCAGATGGATCTCACTATCGACAGTGCAAAATGCGAGGCTAAAGCCATCGGCGCCGACCTGCCCATGCTCCAAAGTCTCGACAAATCCGCCTACGGATCGGTCATCGACCTCGCCATACGAAGCGTACACGCCTCGATCGGCGCAAAAGCCGGTATGGAATTCGCCGAACAGTTCCGCTACGAGAAACTCGGCCTCCTCGACCGTATGCTCGGGATGAACCTCATCACGCCGGATTTCTGAGCGCACGGGTAGGCCGACATCGCCGGTGTCGGCCAGTACGTCGGCCGGCTTCATGAATCAAAACTGAGCGCTGAACTCGTAATCGCCCGACGGCACCTCGAATTCCGTGACGCCTTCCAGTTGTTGCACGAGGCGCGGCTCGGTTTGGCTGCTCGCGGCATTTGCGCCAGGGAGCCGCACCAGCGCCGTAGTGTTGGCCGGAATATGAACCTTCAGCGTCAGCTTCCCATCTTCGAGCCGCCACTCGCTGGCGACCGGACCTCGGACGGTGTCATACGCGGCCTTTGCCCACGTGACGCCGCCCGCCGGCCGCGGGTCGATGATGACGCGGCGGAACCCGGGCGCGGCTTCATCCGGGCGGATGCCGCCGATTACGCGTGGGAACCATTCGCCGGCTGCGAGCAGGGTGCTGTGTATCTGCGACCTCTCGCCTTCCCAACGTTCCCAGAAGGTTGTGGCGCCCTGCTCGAGCATGTAGCCCCAGCCGGGATAGGTTTTTTGGTTCATGATGAGCGCGGCGAGATCGTCCCTGCCAATTTCGTTCAATAGCCGCAGCAGGAACATCGAGCCGTGCATGCCCGTGCCGATGTGGCCGCCGCTTTTCTCGACGATCTCCGTCTCCAGCGATTTCATCACCGCGGGCCGCAAGTCGGCCGGCGTGACGCCCGACAACAGGGCAAACGCCAGGTTGGCCTGCCCGCCGTCGGCGTACGTATTTTGGGCCGCGTTGAAAAACGTGCCGTGCGTTGCCCGCCGGATCTCGTCGGCCTTGCGCGCGTACAACTCGGCGTCCCGCGGCTCGCGCAGCGCGCCAGCGACCTTGCTCATGTGCTCGCAGATGTACGCGTAGAAACAGTTGTTGAAAAACGTCCTCGATAGCTCGCTCGACCACGGCCCGACGCCCTGATCGTGGTCCGGCGCCACCCAGTCGCCGATGAAACCGTAGTTTTCATGCCCGTACGGCCGCAGCAGGCCGTCGACGGCCTTCGAATCCAAGAACTCGACGTACCGCTTCATCATCGGATAATTGTCGCGCAGCGCGCGCGCGTCGCCGTAATGGAGGTACATGTCCCACGGCAGCATCACGCAGATGGCGCCCCACGTCGGCCCGCCGCCCGCGCCGTGCGGGTACGGCGCGATGTTGGGCAACTCGCCCGTCGCGGCGTCCTGCACGTCGCGCCAGTTGCCAAGCCATTTCGTGTACATCGCGCCGAGATCAAACGCGTACAGGGCGGTCCTCGATGTGATCTGCCCGTCGCCGCCGTAACCCAACCGCTCGCGGTGCGGGCAATCGACCGACACCCCGCCCGACGTTACGCAGCGGAACGTGTACAAGGTGGTGTCGTAGATCCGGTTATACAGGTCATTCGAGCACTCGAACGAGCCGCGCACATCGAACGGCGTCTGCACAAACAACGCCGTCGCGTCGCCCACCTTCGGTTCGCGCCGGAGACCGTTCACCTTCACGTACCGGAACGCGTGGTAGTTGAACCGGTTTTGGAACGTCTCCGCGCCGTCCGTGGCCGGGATATACTCGTCCTGCTGATCCCAATACACGGGTTCGCCGGATTTCTCGAACCGTTCGATGAACCTCATTCTCACCGGCTTGCCCGGCTCGCCGTGAATGCGCAGGCGGAACATCGCCGTGACGTTCCTGCCCATGTCGAACAAGTATTCGCCGGGCGCCGTCTTCTTGACGTCAACCGCGGCCACTTCTTCGACGATACGGTTGGAATCGAGCATCGCCGCACTGATCACCGGCACGGGCGGTTCCACCACGACGGCTTTCTCCGCCCAGTCCGACTTGAAGTCCGGCGTGTCCCAGCCGGCGCATTCTGCTCTGGCATCGTAGCGTTCGCCGTCGATGTTGCTGTCCTTAACCCGGCCAATGGCCGTGACGGGGCCGGGATGCGCGCCCCACGAGCTGTCCGAGCCGATGGTGACCGTCTTGCCATCTTCCAACTCGATTTCAAGCTGGACACGCGCGATCGGGCCGGGATACGTCACGCCGGGGAAACCCGGGCAATACCAGCCACGGCCCAGCGCAACGCCCACGCAGTTGCGGCCGCGGCGCAACGCGCCCGTCACGTCGTGCGTGACGTAATACGCCCGTTTGTTGTAGTCGCTGACATTCGGCCCGCACACATCATCGCCGATCTTGCGCGCAGGCGCGACGCCGTTAACGTGGAGGTCGCCGTAGCCCATTATGGCCACGTACGCCGTGGCGCGGACCGGTTTGGAATCGAGCGCGAACTCGGCGCGGAACAGCGGCGCGGCCGGCTCGCCTTTCATCTCCGCCGGATACGGATAGCCAATCCACTTCGCGGCCCAGTCGCCCGGCTGCAGCAGGCCCATCGACCACCGCGCCGGTTCGCTCCACGGCGTCGGCGCGTCCGACTCGTCCCACGCCCGCACTTTCCACCAGCACGCGGCCCGCGACTCGAGCGGCTTCCCGCCGTACGAAATGAGCACCGTCTCACCGGAAGCCACTTTGCCCGAATCCCACAAGTCGCCGGTGTCGCGATCGAGAGAGTCCGGCGACGATGCCACGACGACCTGATAGGCCGTCTGCCGCGCGCCGCGCCGGTCCGATTGCACCAGCCAGCTCAGACGCGGCTCGACCACGTCAATCCCGAGCGGGTTCTCGAGGTATTCGCACCGCAGCCGCTCGACCGTCATGGCCGGCGCGGCATGGGCCGCGGCGATAAAACAGAAGAATGTCACGATTCCCAACGCGGCGTGAACGATGCGCATTTACCGGCTCCTTTACATGATGAACGGAAAGCAGAGTCTACTGCATGTCAACCGTGATAATTTCGCCCGCCACAGAACGGTGCAGCCGCGGTGTTCAGTGTTCCGGGTGAAGCGCAACCCCTTTTTCTTTGAGAAATGCGCCAAACTGTTTGTCTATCTGCTGGATATGGTTCTTCAGCCAGGCGATTTGGAAGGTGTTGACCGACTCACCGAGCCTGTGCGTGGCGCCATCTTCTTCGAACTCCCGCACCAATTCTGTCAGCGTATTGCGGAACTCCGCATGCTTCGCCTTGTGCTGCTCAATGGCGGGGTAGTTCTGTGCAGCCATATGCCTCTCTTCCGTCGCGAAGTGGAATTCCACGTAGTCCACCATGAAGTCCAGCGTCTTTGAAACGTGATGCACTTCCTGGTGCGATTCCACGGCCGCAGACAAGCTGTTGAGCCGTTCTATCCACACCTTGTGCTGTTCATCAATCAACTCGATACCGACGGACAGGCTGTCGTCCCAATCAACTCTCGGCATAATCGTACTCCTCCTCGAGCCCGGCGCCATTTCCACGACGAGGGCCCCTTAGGCGCCTTCTTGAGCATCTGCCCTTGCGGGCGACGTCTCCCATAGTTTTACCATAATACCCCCAAATCGCAAATCCATGAAGCCGGCTCGACCGTTGTCTCCTCACTCACTGTTCATTCGTGCTGCCCGTCTCGCGCATAACGGGCGGACGCTGGGGATAGCACCCCGCAGATGGCAAGGCTCAAGCATCTCGGGAAATAGGGGGGTAAATCCGTAACAGTGGAACTGGTGAAAAAGGCGGCCGTGTGGGATGATCTGATGCGGATTGTTTTTGGGCCGCGGCGTATGTGCCGACGATGTCCTGGAATCCCCGTCTTAGACTCAGGGCACGTAGGAATCGCCAGGGTCGAAACATCGCGGTCTTGATCAGGTTTGCCAAGGCCCCGGCCAGTCCGGGATCAGGTCGCGAAGGGGCTCGGCCACAAAAAGTCTTCTTGTTCCCGCTGCCGCTTGCCAACCGTGAGCGCCTCCTTGGCGTGGCAGTTATATATCACACTAATAACCCCGCCTCAAGGATTTTTTCACCAACTCCACTGTCCCCGGTTACCCGTCCCCGGTTACCCCCAGTTTCTCTCCCCATGTTAACCGCAATATCTCTCATATCTTACGCATGGACAACCGCTCCGCTGGCATCGTTTCCTCCTTGGTTTACACAAACCCAAAAAGTCCACGATACTGCCAGATTCAAGGTTATCCCGCGTCGCTTACGCACTCCCTACAAGGTAGGCGCCATCCCTGGCAATGAGGTGGCGGAATCCGTCGGAACAGTGTGGCGCCTTCCATCGTAACGGGGTGGCGGATTCCCCCGGAATCACAGGGCGTCATCCGTCGGAATATGCACCTCGCACATAGCCGCTTGCAGGAATGCAGGCCCAAAGGGCCATTTTGCGCACATGAGCAAAATGGTCAGCCTGAGCCCGTTACAAATCCGGGCCGGCCTGCATGGGGTCGTAGGGGCTGGCGGAGAAGCTTAGGATGTCTTTGAAGTTGGGGAGTGCGGGGTTGGTTCTGACGACGCGCCAGGCGGCGTCTTCCTGGGCGAAGTAGATCCAGACTTCGCCGTTGGCGGTTCTGGGGAACCATGCGGGGAGGTCGGCGACGCGGCCGAGCGGGTCGCTGACGGCGTATCCGGCGAACCGGCAGTAGAGGAGTACGCCGATGCGGCGCGCGGGACCAGCCTGGTCCTGCGCGTTGTAGTTGCTGAAGTCCCATTGTCGGATTTGGCGGTGCATGGCGCATGCGTTGTAGTGCTCGAAAAACCATTGCCAGGCTCTTCGGGCGTATTGGACGTTCCACCCTTGCGGGTCTTCGTAGGTTTGCGAGTAGATATCGAGTATTTCGGGGAGGCTTTCCTGGGCGAACGCCCGGTCCCACGCTTCGATGCGGGCGACGACGGCCTCGGCGTCGGCGATAGCGGCCTGGGGCACGCCGGTCATATCGGGCCACCACGGTTTGACGTTCTGCGGTGCGGTGGACGGCCGCTCGATCGGGCGCGACATGGTGTTGGCCAGCATGGGGGTGAGCACGGCCTCTTCCTCGATTCTGCTCTCGACGTTGCTCAGGATGATGTGCTCGCCGAAATTGACGGTTCCTTGGTAGATTTCCTCGTCGCTGGTCAGCGCCGTAATGGTATACGCCACGGTTTGCGCGGCGTCTGCGGTGGCGTCGAGATAGACGCGTTCCTCGGGCGCGGCGGCCAGCAGGGCGTATTCGGTCTCCGGCTCGACGCGCCGGCAGATCTTGTACGAGAGGTCGCCCTCGCGGAACGGCCAGTCGAGCCGCACGCCGTGGTCGGTCCGGGCCGCCGTAAACGACCGCACGGGCGCTGGCGCCTTGACTTTGAACGTCTGGGCGTCGTACCGGTTCTCGCAGGTGTTCATGATGAACGTGGCCCGGCCTACCCGCGCGATAAACGCCGTCCCTTCGCCGTCCTGTTCGGTGTACGATCTCGCCAGCAGTTCGGCCCACGCCTGTGGCGAGTTCTGCACGCCCGGCTGGACCACGGCGGCGAATTGCGCCAGCGCGTCCTGCGATGCGGTCGCCGACAGGACGGGGATCCAGAAGTACCGGCCCGTGTTGAGAATGAGTTCGGGCACCTGCCCCGGCCGTTCCATCCCGTATGCGCCGTGCATCAGGAACCCTTTGTCGAGTACGCCGTCGATGTCGCGCAGGTTGAGGTGAAACTCTTCGGGCGTGCTCGAGGGCGCGAGCTGGTAGGCCACCCGCGTTTTCTTGAGCACGAAATCGCGGCGCGGGATCAGCCCGCTCTCGATCACGGAGTGAAGCGTGCCGTGGATCGCCTGGTCCCAGTAATACCTGCGCGCACCGAACCACAGGTCGTCGGAAGCGGAAAACGAATAGACCGTGGCGCCCGTCATCACGCCGTTGACGATCATGGCGCGGTACAGGCCGGGCGGCATGGCGGGCGGCTGCTCGCTCGAGCCGAACACGCCCGGCTCGATGAACCTCGAGTCGGCGTACCACGCCGAATGCGGGGCTACGCCCCACTGCACCGCCGCGCCTTCGAGCCACAGCCCCAGCAGGGCGGAAGTCTGCGCAACCGTGTGCGGCCCCCGGTATTTCGCCACGGGAACCACGTAGGCCCGCTTCTCAAAGATTTTGTTGTAAAGGGGCCTGCACGATACGTTCGACATCACGCGCGGCCACCGGACCTCGTCCAGCTCGATGGCGATAAACCGGCCGTGTTGCGCGGCCGCGTCAATTGCCCCCATGAGCCACCTCACCACGGCCGGCACGGCAAGCGGGTCGCCCGCGGCAAATTCGGAATACTCTTCAAACGGAAGGTCGACCGCCTGGATGCCCTTGACGCAGGAGAAACCCTCGAGCAGTTCTGCAATCCGCTCCACCGGATGCAGCGCGGACACCCCGGCCCCCACCCGCAGCACGGCCGGCACGTTCGCGTCCTGCAGGGGCAGGAGAAGCTCACGGAACCAGAGGTCGCGCTCGGGGGTATCGGCGCCGCGCGCATCTACCTGGAGGGTAGCGAACGGGCGCACGTCTTCGGGGAGCGATTGCCAGGCCTGGATGACGGACTGGGCGTAGGCCATGGCGTCGCC
>DATKVG010000134.1:0-5850 GCA_035530195.1 Bathyarchaeia archaeon
CAACACAAACGTTACACCTGGACACGTCAACCCCATTCTTCTGCCGCGCGGGCGCTTAAGCGCCCTGCGCACCGATTCCTCTACCAGAGCCTTCCCATCTCAGTTTACCCCAAGAATTTCAGTTTTGGCAAATGGCAAAAAAAGATATTCCCGCCCCTGCAGCCTTCCGCCCGATTGCTTCCGTCCGCCCCAGCGCTCTAAAATGCCCCGGAGGAGGTCCTGATTATGCGCCCGGCGTTCGGCAGCCACAGACAAAGGCGAAAGCCGCATATCAATATTACCTCCCTGATTGACGTGATGTTTATCCTCCTTATTTTCCTTATGATAACGACAACGTTCCGGGACCATCTGGGCATACGTATCACGCTGCCGCAGGTGGGAAATGCCGAAAAGCAAGAGTTGACCCCCCACGAGATCACCATCAGCGAAACCGGCGAGATCTATTTTGGCCAGCAGCGCGTGAACGAACAGGGGCTCCGAGACTCGCTCGTCAGGCTGTTCCAGGAAAACCCAAAGGCCACGCTCGTGCTGCGCGCGGATCAGAAAGCCGATTTCGGAGCCGTCATCCGCGCTATCGATATCGCCAGGCAGGTCGGCGGCGAAAGGCTCATCATCCCGACTCGCACGGACGTTGCCCGCTCTCTCTAAGCCGGGCCAGCCGTTCCCGAACCGACACGGCGTACGGCGTGTCCGGGAATTTCTCGACATATTCCGCGAGCAGCCGCTGGGCTTCGTGGGGGCTCTGCAACTGACGCGTGTAGATCATGCAGATGCGGTTGGTCACGTTCAGGCTTTTTTCGGCGGAATCGATGCAAACCAGCGCCCGCTCGAACCATCTCACCGCCTCCTGGGGCTGCTCGAGCTTCATGTGCATCTCGCCGATCCGCGTCAGCACCGTCGCGTCGCGCGGGAAAACACGCGCGATTACCAGGTACTCGTTCAGCGCTCCGGTGTAATCGGCTTGGCGCTCGAGCGCCTCCGCGGGCGAGTAACGGGGTTCGTGCGTCTTGCTCCGTTCGGCCGGCATCACCAGGTCCACCAGCAGGCGCGAAAAACAGGAAACCATTAGCGGCCCGTACAATGCCGCGCCCGAAACGAACAGCCCCAGCATGGCAAAAATCATGAATACGGGAACCGCCGCCAGCGACCATTTCAGCAGGTATAGTTCCACCAGGTAGAAAATCAGGATCACGCCCACCGTGATCGCCTCGGTGGGCAGCGGAAGCTCCTCGTGGTACCGGTACCGAAGCCGAAGCGTATACATACCCCACCCCACGTACGGCACCAGAAACAATACCCAGAAAAAAATCCCCACTACATCAAAAAAATCAAACCCACCCAACCGGCCGTTACCTCCCACCTCGCCGCGAGCACCAGGCCATCCCGACCGCGTCAGACATCTTACCCGCACCCACCCGTGTTGTCAATAATTTACCTGCGCTGCCAGCCCGTGGCAGAAGTCGCGTGACGGCGAGCGCGAGCCATTTGGCACGGGATCAAGGCGCGAAACCGCCGGAAAAGTGCCTCCTTTTTCAAGGTTTCGCAACGCAGAGACCGTCACAAAGGGCCGCGCACAGACCGCGACGACTTCTGCCACGGGCTGCTAGGAAAGGTAACGCGGGATCCGGTCCAGCAGAAGGCTAAAACTGTCTATCAATGGAATACGGCCGCGCAGTATCAAGTGGCCCTGGGCGATCTCCTGGAAAACGTCGGCGGTTCCGCCCAGGACTCTTTCCGCCGCGTCGAATCCGCCAAACACCATTTGCGCGGTGGGCGCCTGGCATTTGCCCTTGGTGACCTGTGCGCGGCCCGCTTTGAACGAGATCGACACGGCGGGCCCGTCCGGCGCCACCTCGATCTCGAGGGTGCCGTCGGGCGTGCCGGCCGCAACAATTTTGCCGTCCGGATCGTATTCGGCCAATTCGCGTGCCGCATAGGCGGCCGTCGCCAGCTTGAGGCGCGTGGCCAATCTTATGTAGGCCTCGTCGCGGACGCCTGCCCCGCCGCCTTTCAGATAAAACTCGAGGCGGTCGGTAAGTTTCTTGAAGTCGTTCTTCAGGAAACCGAGGCGGCTGAACCCTTTTACGGGGATCGGCATGGCCTTTCCCTCGAACATATCGTTGAGGTGTTTGGGCGAGCGGAACAGGAGCTTGATGCTTGCGTCTTCTTTGCCGCACACGTGGCGGCACTCGCCGTTCTTGAACAAGAGTGTCGCGGCCGGCCCGCCGATCACGGCAAACTGAACCCCCACGTCCCAGCTTTTCGCCTGCGCCACAGACGGCTCGTCGTACCGCACCAGTTCCTCAAGATTCTGCAAAACCGCGTAAAGGTTCAGCCGCGCTTTCACCAATTCATGCGACATCACACGCCCTCCCACGACTCCACAGACCCTACCATACCCAAAAAAAACGTGCAACAAATCCATTTGGCAGGCCAAGGTGCACAGGGCCATTGGGACCTTGGGCCCCGGCCCTCATTTGACAGCCTGTTGGGCCGTTTGCTAGAATTCAAAAGTGCGTCCCCGCACACTTATTCGCCGGAGTGGTGAAATTGGCAGACACGCATGGTTCAGGACCATGTGCCTTCACGGGCGTGGGGGTTCAAGTCCCTTCTCCGGCACCATTTGCCATGGCCGGGCCAGCGTTCCGATGCTGGCCTGTTTTAATTTCGATCAAGGAGCAGAATTGATGCTGTCCCGTCGAAATTTCCTCAAGACGACACTCACCACCCTGGCGCTCCCGTTCGCCGCAAACGGTCAAGCCCCCGCCGGCAAACGGCGCGTCATCATCCTGGGGTTCGACGGCGTCGAGCCTACCATCGTGGACGCAATGCTGGCGGCGGGCGAGTTGCCCAACCTGGCCAAGTTGCGCGACACGGGCTGTTACGACCGCCTCGGCTCGACCTGCCCGCCACAGTCGCCAACCGCCTGGTCGTCTTTCGCCACATGCACAAACCCCGGCAACCACGGCATTTACGACTTCATCCGCCGGTCTCCCCAAAACTACATGCCCGGGCTCGGGTTCGGCATGATGTCGAAAGCCGAACTCAATCCCGACGGGACCGTCGCCAAACCGGCAAAATACGTCAATTTCCGCAAAGGAAAACCGTTCTGGCGGGCCGCTAACGAGCAGGGCGCACGGTGCAAACTGTTCACGATCCCGTACGCCTCGCCCCCGGACGACCTGACTGAAAGCCTGATGCTGTGCGGGTTGGACGTCCCGGACATCCGGGGCACGCAAAGCTGTTTTTTTGCGTTTTCAGATCTGTATCCGGCCCAGGAAAGCGTCGGGGGCGGCATGAAAATCCCGCTCAGCACCAATTCCGACACCACGGAGGTCGCCCTACCCGCGTTCCAGCACAATAAAACCGCCGTGACGGCCCCCGTCAAGTTCACCGTCGACCGCCAGGCCCACACCATCGCCATCCAGATCCCGTCCAAGACACTCACGCTCAAGCAGGGCGACTGGTCGGAGTGGGTCGAGTGGAAGTTCGAAGTCACGCCCAAGTATGCCGTACAGGCCATCAGCCGGTTCAACCTCCTCGAGGCCGGCGACCACGTCCGGCTGTACATGACGTGCCTCCAGATGCATCCCAAGGCGCCGCTCGTGCCCATCAGCATGCCCGGCCACTATGCCGGCAGGCTCGCCGACAAGTACGGTCTGTTCAAAACCATTGGCTGGGCCTACGACACCAAGGCCATTCAGCAGGACGTCATGTCTGAAGACGTTTTCCTCGAGGACGAGGCGTACTCGACCGAGTGGAACCGGCGGCTCCTCATCGACGAACTCAAGCTGGGCGGGTTTGACCTGCTTGTCGGCGGGTGGACCGCGACCGACAGGACCGCCCACCTGTTTTGGCGGTTCCGCGACCCCAAACATCCCCTGTACACCCCGGAAGGCGCCAAAAAGTACGGCAGGCAAATCGAACTGGCTTATATCGAGATGGACAAGACGATAGGCGAAGTCCTCCCGCTCCTCGAGCCGGATGACCTCCTGATCGTGATGTCTGACCACGGGTTCAAGAGCTTCCGCACGGCGTTCAGCCTCAACACGTGGCTGGTGCGCAATGGGTATCTGGCAGTAAAAAACCAGTCTGACACGGCCGCCGCTGCCACCGACGAAAAGTACCTGATGGGGTACGACTGGCCCCGCACAAAGGCGTACGGGCTCGGGCTGGGCAGCCTTTACCTGAACATCGAGGGCCGCGAAGGCTACGGGACTGTCAAACCCCAAGATGTCCCCGCACTCCTCAAAGAAATCAAGCAAAATCTACTCGACGTTACCGACCCCGCCTCCGGCGATAAAGTGTTCAGCGCCATCTACACACAGCCCGAAGTCTACACCGGCATCAGCCAACTCGACGCGCCGGACATCCAACTCGGGTACAACGACGGATACCAAACTTCAAAAGCCTCCGCCGCCGGCGCCGCACCCAAAGAAATCTTTACCCCCAACGACGACAAGTGGAGCGGCGATCACGGTTCCGCCGACTACGCCATCACCCCCGGTATCCTGTTCTCAAACATGAAGCTCGCAAAAGGCGCCATCACCGACCTCGGCGTCACCGCACTCACCTACCTCAACCTCCAAACCCCCGCAGAATTCCAAGGAAAAAACCTCATCTAACCTCGGCCGATTTCGCTTCCGGCGCCGCCGCTCCACATCAGTCCGTGGTCGTCCGTGAATCCCCAGCACCGCACCCGAGAAAACGCACAAAGCCCATAAACTGATCGTTCCCGCTCAGCGATTCGCCGAACTTCAGGGCGATCAGGTTTTTGGTCTCGTCGCTCTTGTGAACCCGGACCACCATCGCCGGGCCTACGAACGCTTCGGGCAACCCCATCCCTTCCGGGCACTCGCCCGTGGGTATCGCCACCATCACGTTTTGAAACGGCGTCAGCCGCTGCCGCGATACCACCAGCGCACCCGCCAGCGAGATGTCCCGAACCGATGCCGGCGTTACCGTCAGCCCCCCGCTGTGTTCGGTCGACACCGAGAGCCGGAATTCGATCTTGAGCCGTTCCGCTTCCCGCCGTTCCCGGTTTCGTTCAGGGCTGTCCAATCCGTGAAGATGCTGGTTGTCAACCATAGCAATCCCTCCCGGGCGGCGCCCCTGCCGCTGAATTCCAGTATACACGGTCGCGAAAAGCAGGAAAAGCAGGGACAGACACCCCCGATAGCCTGATAAGGGGAAGAAAAAAAACTCGTTGATGGGGATCTGGCTGCTCCCACAAGGGATTAATGCAGCAGCGAGAAAAAAACAGTTCCACACCCACGAGGTGAAATGATGATACGACAAGCGCGGATACGAGTAAAGGGCCAGGAAACCGATGCGGCGGTGACGGGGTTGGGGGGCATGCCTGCGCTGGTAAATTTCGGGCTCGAGACAGGCCTGTTGAGGGATTTGGACGCCCTGTGGCCGGCCTAGGAGCGTCGGCGGGGATACACGCCCGCAACCGCGGCGTTCGACCTGATGCTGATCCCGTTTTCCGGCGGAGAATGCATCGATGACCTGGCGGTGCTTCGGGCCGACCAGGGGCTGGAGCGGCTGTTGCGCCGGAAGGTGATGGCGCCGTCGACGGGGCACGATTTTCTTCGTCGCATCCAATACGTGGGGCTCGAAGGGTTGGGCGGGGTTCGCCGGCGGCAGTTGGCCTGCATCGCCCGCCGCCTTTGGCGGAAGATTAACCACGCCCAACCCTACCTGCCAATACTCAAGCCCCTCGTTACGTAGATCCCTGAACGTCTCCAACCACTCCATCGACGCCTGAACTAGGCTTTCTTACCGGTAAGGGCCTCCCCGGACGCTTCACGGAACAAGAAAACACACCTCTTGTCATTTCAGATGTCC
>DATKVG010000135.1:0-4431 GCA_035530195.1 Bathyarchaeia archaeon
GGATCAGGCCCACGTCGCCTTCCTCACCGACAAGCCGGGCAAGCTCTCTCGCCGCCGTTTTGCCGCCCGCCACGTTGTCCGTGGCCACGAACGACACCGCGATGTCCGATTTGATGCCCGAATCGATCGTGACCACCGGGATGCCGGCGTCAATGGCCCTCTGGACCACGCGGATCAGGGCGTTTTCATCGCAGGCCGCCATCACGATCGCGTTGACTTTGCTGCTGATCATGTCTTCCATGATGCTGATTTGTTTGTCGACCTCGGTCTCTTTTGCCGGCCCCTGCCAGTCGATTTTGGCGCCGAACTCCTTTGCGGCGGCTTCGGCCCCCGCCTTGACCGTCAGCCAGAACTGGTGGGACAACCCTTTGGGCACCAATGCGATGCGCAGTTCGCCCGAGCCTGGTGTGGGGCTCTTATCCAAGCTGCCGCCCGCCGGTTGCTGCTGACCGCATCCCGCCGCCACCAAAAGCACCAGCATTGCAATTCCCAGTCGCCTCATACGCCCTCCGTAACGGTGGGGTCGAGTTCCCGCTCGACCGCGTTTTTGCAGTCAGACCCGCCCGCTCAATCCTTCAACAACCCCGCTTTACGTTTCCTGTAGTTGTCGTAAAACACCAGCACGATGATGAGCCCACCAACCAGCACCATCTGCCAGTAAACGTCGAACTTTTTCAAATTACAAAAATTAACCAGCACGTTCATGATCAGCGCACCCGCAAGCGTGCCCACCATACCGCCCTCGCCGCCCATCAGGCTGGCGCCGCCGATCACGCACGCCGCGATCGTATCCAGTTCGAGCCCCTCACCCGCATTGGGCGTTGCCACGCTCGTCCTCGAAGCCAAAACCACTCCACCGAACCCCGCAAGCAGGCTGCACAGGCCGAACGCCGCCGTCCGCATTCGGTCCACGTTGATGCCCGACAACCGGGCCGACGCCAGATTGCCGCCGATCGCGTACAGCGTCCGGCCGAACCGCGTAAACGCCAGCGTTATCGAAAATGACACCGAAATGACGACCGTAATCGTCACCGGTATCCACCAGCCTTGGCCACCGCCGAGAAACGAGAACGATTGCGGAAAATTGGCCACGGTTTGGCCCTTCGACATGAGCAGGGTCGCACCGCGCGCAACCATCATCATCCCCAACGTCACGATAAACGGCGGGATACGGCCCTTCGTTACCAGAAGCCCGTTGACTATCCCGCAGAACAGACCCAACGCCGAACCCGCCAACACCGCCGCCGGAACTGGTGCGCCCGCGTCACGCATCAGCAGCCCCGCAAACATCCCGCATACCGCCGCCACGCTGCCCACCGACAGGTCGATCCCGCCCGTCAGAATCACAAGCGTCTGGCCGGTGGCGATGATGCCGACCACCGCGGTCCGGTACATCACCCGCGTGAGGTTGTCCGCGCTCCTAAATTCCGGCGCAAGAATGGCCACGGCCACCGAAAGTCCCGCCAAAATCACCAGCGGAGAATGCCGAGCTATAAGCTTTTTCATCAAACGCAACAACCTTACCTAAAGCCGTTGCATGGTACCAGAACATCCCGCAGAGCTTAAAGGCCCCCTAAGCCAGCCCAAACAATCGCTTCGCGTTTTCGGCAAAGAGCTTTTCGCGCACATTCGGGCAGGGTTCTGTCGCGACAAGGCTGCGCGCAATTGCGACAGAGAGCGGATAGAACGGCCAGTCCGAGCCGAACATCACCTTTTCCGTATCGTACCGCTGCAAGACGTAAGAGATAGCCGGCACGGCCTGGCCCGAAATCTCGAGCCAGACCTGATCGTCGAACCGCCGCGCCACTTCGATCGCCTGATCCAGCCTGCGCACGCCCGTATGCGCAAACGCGATCCGCAATTTCGGGAACGCCTCGAGCGGAACCGCGAACCGCTCCGGTTCCGATTTCTCTCTCATGAAGCGCGGCTCCTTGCCGGTGTAACCCGTATGCGCGTACACCAGCATGTCGCGGGCCTCACACCATTCGAACAGCTTCATCATGTCCGGGTCGTCGGGCGCCAAAATCTGGAAGACCGGGTGGTACTTGATGGCCTTGATGCGATGCTCCGCGATCTGCCGTTCGATCTCAGCGACTATTTTCGGCCCCCAGGGTTTCGGATATACGGCGCCAAATGCCTCGATACGGGAGTCCATACTCGCCGCCGCAAACGTATCCGCCACGTGCCGCATTTGGTGGTGGATCGCCAACGGCAGCAGGAAAAGCTTGCCGTAATTCATCCGGTCCATTTCGGCAACAACGTTAGCGGCCGTCAGCGTACGGTTTCGCGCGGGCGTCTTCACAAACTGCGTGAGGCTTTGGTGCGATATCGAGGCCGCTTCTTCATTCGACGGATGCTCTTGTTTGAACAGCACGTCCTGGTCGCGCTCGAAGTCATAGAAATATTCGACCTTGCCCCGGCGCGTCATGTCGACCGAGCCGCCAAACCCGAATCCCCAGCCTACATGCGAGTGCGGGTCGATGATGCGCGTGCCCGCGGGCCCGATGCCCGCGTCGTCCCGCAACCGAAACTGGCCCTCGTCATCTTTCTCGAACCAAGGCAGCCGGTCCAGTTCGGACATGTGCCGGATGTTCAGGTCTTCAAATGTTTTCAGCCGGCCCAAATCGGTTTCAACAAATGGGTTTGCATCAGGAGGGATCTGGCCGATGCTCAAATCGAGGTCAGGCGTCGCGCGCCCGACATAACGCCAGCCTGCGACTCCCGTAAGCGCAGCCCCGGCACCGATTGCCAAAAACGTCCTGCGCCGGATGCGCGACGATTTCAGTTTCTCCACCGATCCGCTCCTTCTTTCTGCCCAAGGCTTGACGGCGTACCGTTCACAGCGGCAACTTTACCGGTTTGCCTTCTTTGCCGGAGAGGTCGGCGGCGAAACAGATTTCGTGCGACTTCAGCGCATCGGCTACGTTGGCGTGGGATTCCTTGTTGTTCTGAATGCAGTCGACGAGGTGGGCGGCTTCGTAGGTGAACGGGTGGTGGGTAACGTCGCCGCTGTCCGGCAGGATGGTGGGCACTTGCGCCCAGGACGTCTGGCCTTTCATCTTGGTGCGCGAATAGATCAGGTTGTTCTTGATGGTGCCTTCAGTCCCGACGAGGTTGATGTTGAAAACATAAGGCTGGATGCACTCGATGCACGACGCCACCTTGCCGAGACGGCCGTCGGTGAACCGCATCATGGTGCACGTGGTCGGGTTGTACTGGTACTCTTTGAAATCGTTGCCTTTGGCGAACGTGCCGTACTGAAACACCTCCGCCACTTCTCCGCCCATGAACCAACGCAGCGCGTCCATCGCATGGACGCCCGCCGACAACAGCGAGCTGACGCCGATGTCTTTGGTCACGTTCCACGAATACTGGGCGTACCACGGGCCGATCCCGTGGAAATAATCCACCTCGCCGAAGAACAGCTTGCCAATGGTGTTATCGGCCAGTTGGGTCTTGATGATCTCGAACAGCGGGTTCCACCGCAGCACGAAACTCACCACCGACTTCACCCCCGCCTTGGCGACCGCGTCGCGGATGGCGCAGGCGTCTTCGTAGGAGGTGGCCATGGCCTTCTCGAGCATGAGGTGTTTGCCGGCCTGGGCAATGGCGACCGCGTGCTGTTTGTGCAGGTTGGGCGGCGTCGCGACGGTGACGATGTCGAGGTCGATCTCTTTGAACATCTTGCCGTAGTCGGTGTAGATGGGCACGTCGAGGCCGCATTCGGCTGCTTTGGCCTTCCCGAGATCTTTGGTGAGCGCGCACAGGGCCCGGATTTCCGTGTTTGGGTTTGATTTGAACGCCCGGATATGCTCGCCGGATACCCAGCCCGTGCCGATCGTCGCTACGCCAAGCTTCATTGTGAGTCTCCTGTTTTGCCAAGGGACCAAAAGGACAAAAGGGACCAAAGCGACCAAAGGCAAACGCAATGTGGGTCGGATGAAAAAGGTTGTCGCTTATGTCCTTTAAGTCCCTTATGTCCTTTCTTTTTCGCTAACCCTGGTGCCAGTAAACGTCCCAGCCCATGTACGTGTCAAACGCCTCGAACAACGCCCGGGCGCACTGGGCGTGCGTCATCGCCACGTGGTGCTCGAACCCGTTCTCGCAGATGTACTCGAGCAGGATCTGCATGCTCGGGATCTCGGCCACGCCGTACCCGCCGAACGTCTCGAGCGGGTCGTCGGTGAACCGCCCCTCGCCGACGTACGCGCCGATCATGCCCTCCGAATCGAACGTGCTGACACGCGCAAACGTCAGCGGGCCCGGTTTGATCCGGCCCTGGAGCGTGCCGTAGGTCTTCTTTTCGCCAACGGACCCCGCGATAATCTGCTGGTAACCCATGGCCGAATCGATCAGGGCGCTCTTGGGCAGGTTCGAGCAGTGGAAACAGACGCACTTGTCCGCCTCGTCGCCGTAGTTGTTGTTCCAATC
>DATKVG010000136.1:0-48473 GCA_035530195.1 Bathyarchaeia archaeon
AGCGGATCCGCCGGGCGGAGCCTCAACTGTTCGAGACAGGGAAGGCATCGTGGTATTTCACGTTGTTTGATGTTGAGGCGGAGGGCGTGGCGCCGGAAGGCCTGGTAGCGGTGCTGGATCGCGAGATGGTGGGCCAGCAGGTTAATGTGGCGGCGGGCGACGCTTCCGACACGGTGAGACAACTGGACCTATTATTGGGCGGCTGCAAGTTTGCGGAGATTCGGCTTCACCTGCCACCACCACCGCCGCCGCCGATTGCGGACGACGACCCGGTGTTGATCAACCTGATGGCGATGGCGGGATTTGGCGAGACGGAGGCCGGGCCGGTGGCATTGGCGCAGCCGCCGCGGGTGGCGATTGTGCTGGATGACGGCGGGTACGGGGGGCCTGTCACGGACGCCGTCTTGAAGCTTGATCCGCGGCTCACGCTTTCGATTCTGCCGGGCGCGCCGGACGCCGCTGAAACTGCACGGAGGGCCGTGGAAGCGCATTTCGAGGTGATGCTGCACCTCCCGATGGAAAGCCCGGAGGATCCCGGCTGGATCTCGACGTCGACCCCGCCTGAAGAGATGGCGCGGCTGTTGGACGAGGCGATCGAGCGGGTGCCCGGCGCAGTGGGCATCAACAATCACATGGGATCGATCTTCTGCACGGACGAGCAGGCCCTTGCGCGGTTTTTTGACGTGGTGAAAACACGGCCGCTCTTCTTCATCGACAGCCGGACCACGCACGAGACGAAAATCCCGCAGGCGGCGCGGCAGGCGGGAGTCCGCGTGGGGGAGCGCAAGGTTTTCCTGGACAACGACGGGGATGACGGGGAGATCCGTGCGCAGTTTGACCGGCTGGTGCAGTTTGCCCTGGAAAACGGGACCGCCATCGGTATCGGCCACTTCAGGCCGGGCACGGTGGACGCGCTGGGGAAGTTGCTGCCGGAACTGGAGAAACAGGGTATAAGTCTTGTACATGTTTCCCAGGTAGTACAATGACACGCATATTGGGCATAGAAACTTCCTGCGACGAGACCGGCGTCGCCGTTGTTGAAGATGGCCGGCGGATCCTGTCCTCGGAAGTGGCGTCGCAGGTGCCGATCCATGCGGCGTTTGGGGGAGTGGTGCCGGAGATTGCGTCGCGCCAGCACATCAAGTGCATCTCGCAACTGGCGCAGAAAGCGTTTTCGGACGCGGGCGTGGGGGCGCCGGATCTGGCCGGGGTTGCCGCGACGATCGGCCCGGGCCTGATGGGCTCGCTGCTGGTGGGGGTGAATTTTGCGAAGGCGCTGGCGTACGCGTGGGGTCTGCCGTTTGTGCCGGTACATCATCTCGAGGGGCACATTTTTTCGCCGTTCCTGACGGATAACCCGCCGGCGTTTCCGTTTCTCGCGCTGGTAGTCAGCGGGGGCCACACGAGCCTCATCGATTGCCCGCGGCCGCACGAGTACCACATCATCGGGGCGACGCGCGACGACGCGGTCGGGGAGTCGTTTGACAAAGTGGCGAGGCTGTTGGACCTGTCGTACCCGGGCGGGCCGTCGATTCAAAAAGCAGCCGAGCAGGGCAATCCCAAGGCAATCCGGTTTCCGCGGGCGATGACGGCCGGCGCGGACGCCGGCTTGGAGTTCAGCTACAGCGGGCTCAAGACGGCGGTGCTGTATGAGATGAGGAAGACGACGGCGCCGGTTGCGGATGTTGCGGCGAGTTTTCAGGCGGCGGCGGTCGACGTGCTGGTGACGAAGACGCGGCTGGCGCTCGAACAGACGGGCGCGAACCGGCTGGTTTTGGCGGGCGGGGTTGCGGCGAACCGGCTGCTGCGCGACCGGCTCAACGCGGAACTGCGCGTGCCAGTCCACATGCCGCCGTTGTCGCTGTGCGTGGACAACGGGGCCATGATCGCCGCGGCGGGTGATTCGCGCCTCAAGCATGGTCTGATCGGCGACCTGCGGGCCACGCCCAACCCGAACCTGCCGCTGGTATAGGGGGGGTGACCAAAAATAGGACCTATAGGACGAACAGGACCAATAAGACCTATGCTTTTGTGGGCCTGGACTTGTTTAATACCGGCTGGACAAAAAGACCCGTTGGTACGTATTCTTTGAAAGGACTTTTTGTACAGGAGAGGCTTCATGATTTCGAAGTATCATGAGGAGCAACTGGAGACTGCGCCGCTGGAGGAGTTGCGGCGGATCCAGTCGGAGCGGCTTCGGGCGGTGGTGCGGCACGTTTACGACCGCAACCCGGTTCAGCGGGAGCGATTTGGGAAGGCGGGCATCATCCCGCACGACATCCGGGGGCTCGAGGATCTGCGCCGGCTGCCGATGATGGACAAGCGGGACTTCCAGCAGAACTATCCGCTGGGCCTTTCGTGCTTGCCGAAGAACGAAATTGTGCAGATGCACATGTCGTCGGGCTCGACGGGCGCGCCGATCGTGATGCCGTACACGCAGGCGGACATCCAGCAGTGGGCGACGTGCATGGCGCGGTGCCTGCGAATGGCGGGGGCGGAACCGGCGGACACGATCCAGATCACGCCGATGTTCGGCCTGTTCAACGGGGGTTTTGGTTTTTACCACGGGGCGGAGTTGCTGGGCCTGTTCGTCCTGCCGACGGGCGCGGGCAATACGCTGCGGCAAGTGCGGGTCGCGAAAGATTTCGGCACCCGAATCATCGCCGGCGTGGTCTCGTATGGCATCCGGCTGATGGAAGTGATCGAGGAGCAGGGCGAGCCGCTGCCCGACCTCGAGATCGGCATATTCGGCGCGGAACCGTTTTCGGACGCGCTGAAAAACAAGCTCGCCGAAGGGCTGGGTGTCGATATTTTCGACATTTACGGCACGACGGAGACGGGCGGGGTGGGCACACTCGGGATGGATTGCCCGGCGCACCAGGGCATCCACGTCTGGGAAGACCATTACATTATCGAGGTGATCGATCCGGCCACGGGCGAACCCGTCGAGGACGGGGCAGCCGGCGAGTTGGTTGCGACGGCGCTGACGCGTGAGGCGCTGCCGGCGATCCGGTTCAGGACGGGCGACATCACGCGGGTGGTGTCGCGGGATCGGTGCGACTGCGGCCGGACGCACGTTCGGATCGCGCCGATCGCGGGCCGGGCGGACGAGATGCTGGCCATCAAGGGCGTGACGTTTTTCCCGAGACAGATTGAAGAGGTGCTGCTGGAGACGCCGGGGGTGGGATCGAACTACCAGATTGTGATTGAAGACGCCGACGGTCTCAAGCAAATCACCGTCAACGTCGAGATGGAACACGAGAAGAACAAGGCGAAAGTGGCCAACTATCTCCGCGACCGGTTCGGCCTGTCGTTCAAGGTCGAAGTTTTTCCGCCCGGAGGCCTTTCTCGCCCCGAGGGAATCAAAGTCCAGCGGGTTATCCACCGCAAGCAAGAGAGGCGAAACTAACTCTGTGGGCGGTGTTCTCGGACGTATTCATGCAGGGCGTCTTTCCAGTGGGGCATGATATCGAGGCCGAGTTCCTCGAGGCGCTTGTTTTGGAGGACGGAGTATCGGGGGCGCTGGACGGTTGAGGGGACGTCTTCGGTGGCGACGGGCCGGAGGGGCGTTTTGATGCCCAGCACGTCAAAAATCTCGCGGGCGAACTCGTACCACGAGCACTCGCCGTGGCATGTGGCGTGGTAGATGCCGGGTGGGGCTTTTTCGGCAGCGAGTTTTATTTGTGCGGCGAGTGCGGTGGCGGAGGTGGGTGTGGTGATCTGGTCGTTGACGACTTTGACCTCGGGCTGGGTGGCGGCGAGGTGCGTCATGAGGCTGACGAAGTTGCGGCCGCCTTTGGCGATGCATGGGGCAGGGCCGTACATGGCGGCAGACCGGATGATGAGGTGATCGGCGGATTCGGCGGCGACGAGATGCTCGCCGGCGAGTTTGCTGGCGGCGTAGACGCTGCGCGGGCCGGGCAGGTCGTCCTCGACGAGTGGGACGCCTGGCCGGTCGCCGGAGAAGATGTAGTCGGTGCTGATGTAGACGAGGCGTGCGGCCACGCCGGCACAGGCGACCGCGACGTTTTTTGCGCCAGCGGCGTTGACGGCGAACGCGGTGTCGGGATCCTTTTCGCATTCGGCGACATTGTGCGCGGCGGCGGTGTTGATGACGAGTTGAGGCCGGGCGGATTGGATGAGATTGTTAACGGCGGGGGCGTCTCGGACGTCGAGCGTGTCGATATCGACCGGGATGAGGTCTTCGTGGCGGTATGCGGCGCAGAGTTCAGTTCCCAACTGCCCGCGCGCGCCGATGACGACGACCCGCATCAGAAGATGCTGCCTATTCGGCGGAGGTGATCCTGTATTTCGACGAGCAATTCGAGCCAGCGGATATTGTAATAGCGGGGGTTGTTGAAATCGGCGCTGATGCCGGCGTTGATTTTCTGCGCCATGTTGCGCGCGGATTCTTCGACGGCCACGACGGGGCGGAATCCGAGCACGGTTTCGAGCTTGCGGGTGCTGACGCGGTAACTGCGCGCTTGCTGGCTGCCGTATTGGACGTCGATTTCGACGTCGCACAGGCCATCGAGCGCCTTTTTCACCCAATGGGCCAGTTCGAGGATCCGGTAGTTTTTGTGGGAGACATTGAAGATCTGGCCGCCGACGAGTTTGAGGTCGGCTTCGAGGCAGGCGACGTAACAGTTGGCGACGTCGGTGACGTCGACGAGCGGGCGCCACATCTCGCCGCCGCAATGTACGGCCAGCCGGCCGGATTCGCAGGCGGATTTAACGAAGGTGTTGACGACGAGGTCGTAGCGCATCCGCGGGCTCCAGCCGTAGACGGTGCCCTGGCGCAGGATGGTGGGCTGGAACTGGTCGTCGGTGAGTTCGAGCAGGGCTTGTTCGGCGGCGAACTTGCTGAGTGCGTAGGCGGCCATGGGCTGTGCGGGCGAGTTTTCGTCCTGGATTATGTCGTCGGCCATGAGGCCGCGGTCGTAAATCGAGCAACTCGATGCGAAAATGAACCGGCGGATGCCTTTTCGCTTGCAGGCTTCTGCGAGGGATCGTGTGGCGAGGCTGTTTGTTCGCCTGTTTGCTTCGGGATTGAACTCGGCGGTGGGGTCGTTGCTGAGCCCGGCCAGATGGACGACGGCGCTGATGTCGTCAAGGACGGCATCGTCGAGTGTGCAGATGTCGCCCTGGACGATGTCGACCTGGTTGCGGACCTCGTCGAGGGGGCCATCGCCGTAGAGGAGTTTGTCGAGCACGCGGACGGCGAAACCTTTGTCGAGCAGGGTGCGCACGGTAACCGCGCCGATATACCCGGCGCCGCCGGTGACGAGAATCATCATGGGTGTCGACCCTCCATGTGGCGAGTATGCCATAGGGGGCGGGGCAATACAAAGACGGTTGCGGATTGCGGCTTTTGGAGGGATCAGACCATTGGGACGACTGGGACGAAGACTGGGAAATTCCCTCACAAGGCTGTTTTTCTTGAGTAGTCCTTGGTGAAGCCCCGTAAAGCTACCATTGCGGGGGCGCTTTTTCAAAGGGCGGGGTGCTGGCGGTTGAGGGAAAACCGTGGTATAGTAGTCGTAATGGGCTTTGGTCCGGCCCGTTATGGAGGGAATCAGTATGGGGATGCGCATAAACCAGACAAATCCGGCTCTGCCGGCGGCGCGCCAGGCCGGTACTGCGGCAAAGGCGCTCAATAAGAACCTGACGGCGCTGGCCAGCGGGCTTCGGATAGGCCAGGCGGCGGATGACGCGGCGGGGCTGGCCATTGCAGAAGGTCTCCGGGCGCGGGTGCGCCAATTCACGCGGGAGTCGGGCAACCTCCAGAGCGGCATCAGCATGATCCAAACGGCGGAAGGGGGCCTTTCGGCGCAGCAGGAAGGCGTTGGGCGCCTTCGGGAGCTTGCGACGCAGGCGGCGAATGGCACGCTGACGAACGACCAGCGGGCTGCGTTGCAAACCGAAGCGCAGCAAGTACTTGAACAGATCGAGGCAACCGCCCAGGGCACCGAGTTCAATGGCCGGCAGTTGCTCAATGGGACCGCCGCCGAAACCGAGTTGGGCGTCGAGGGCGGGGCGCGCGTCGAGATCCAGTCTTCAACACTGGCCGACTTGGGGCTGGAGGGGATTAACCTCTCCACACAGGAAGGCGCGGCAGCCGCAGTCGAAGCCCTCGAACAGGCCGGCGAACAGATCAGCGGCAATCAGGCCCTTCTTGGGGCGCAGCAGAACCGGCTCGAGCGCGCCGTCGAGGTGCGGGAGGCGGGCGCGGAGGCGTTGACGGAGGCGGAAAGCCGGATTAGAGACGTTGACGTGGCGCGTGCCGCGATAGAACGTTCGCGGAATGAGGTGTTGCTGCAGGCCAGCTTCGGCGCCATCACGCAAAGCAATCTGGGCCCGCAGATGGCCTCGCGCCTGCTGGGGCTGTAGGCCGGGGTGCGGGGGGAGCGGCCTGAGCCTTTCATTCCTGCCTGTTATTTTGCGCCGAAACCTTAATTAAGTCTATACTGTTCGACCGGTTACAAAACATTCGGTTGAGCAGGAGTTCTACTCTCCCTGGCCGTTGATAGATCGCAGCGGCCCGCATAAGCGCGTCTATTGCGGAATTATCGTAATTTTCTAGAGGCAGACAAAACAAAATGGATTCCAAATCGCCCATCACTGATGCCCTGTCTTCACCCACCGACCGCGCGGCAACAGGGTTTCGCTACGCCCCTTACCTGACCGTTTTTGTGTCGAGCGCCTGCATCATGATCGTGGAACTGGTGGCGGGACGGCTGATTTCAAGGTACATCGGTCAGTCGCTGTACACGTGGACAACCATTATCGGCGTGGTGCTGGCGGGGATAGCGGTCGGCAACAGTATCGGCGGCCGGATCGCCGACCGGCGCTGGGGCCGTGGGACGCTGTCGGTGCAACTGTTTTTGGCGGCGGGCGGCTGCCTGGTGGTGTTGGGGCTGAACGCGGCAGCGGGGAGTTGGGCGGCGTTGGGTGTGCTGCCGTGGCCGGCGCGGATCCTCGTGCACGTGACAATATCGTTTCTGATTCCATCGGCGTTGCTGGGGACGATCAGCCCGGTGATCGCGAAGCGGGCATTGATGCAGGGTGATCCGACCGGCCGGACGATGGGCAACGTGTATGCGGCGGCGATCGCGGGCAGCATACTGGGGACGTTTTTGACGGGCTACGTGCTGCTGATGTGGCTGGCAGTGTCGTGGATCCTGGCGGGTGCGGCGGGCACGCTCGCACTGCTTGGAGCGGCTTACGCGGTGGGCGCGGCGGCGGGCAAAGGCACGGCGGCTCCCGCGGCGGAACGGGAGGACGCGGGCAAACCGGGTGAAAACCTGCTTGGGCAGATCTGGGGCCCGCTGCTGGCGGTGTTCATGGCGAACGCGTGCCTGATGGCGATCGAGGTTGTGGCGGGCCGGCTGGCATCAAGGTTCTACGGCCAGTCAATCTATTCGTGGACGACGGTTATCGGCCTGATCCTGGCCGGGATGACGCTGGGCAGCTACCTGGGCGGCAGGGCCGCGGACCGTATCCGGGTGGACCGGCTTCTGAGCAAGCTGTTCATTGCGAGTTCGGTTTTGTGCATGGCCATTCCGCTGGGTACGAACCTGGTGGTTCATGCGGGGCCGGTGCGGATGCTTTATTGGCCGTATCAGACGGTGGTGTATATCGCGCTGGTGTACGTCTTGCCGGCGGTGCTTCTGGGGGCGACGGCGCCGGTGCTGGCGCGGATGGCGTTGTTCCGCGGGCGCGGTGAGGGCCGGATTGTCGGGCTGGTGTACGCTTGCGGTTCGGCGGGCAGCATCGCGGGTACGTTCCTGGCGGGCTTTTACCTGATAGCGGCGTTTGGGACGATGCGGACCCTGGCGGTGGTTGCACTGGTTTTGGCCGTCATAGCGCTGGTGTACGAGTCGCGGCTGATGTTTTCGCACATTTGGGCCGCTTGCTGCGCCCTTCTGGTTCTTGGCTCGCTGGCGCCGTCGCTGCCGGTGGTCAGCCGGGCGAGTTCGGCCATGCTGCTCGAACTGGTGGCGCCTCCGAACGCCGTCTTCGCCGACGAGAGCCAATACTCGTTTATTGCGGTGACCGCGGAGGATGAGAACCCGAATATCCGGCAGATCGCCATGGACCAGCTCGTGCACAGCAAGGCGGACCTGGACAACCCGCTGGACCTCAAGTATGAGTACATGCACGTGTACGAAGCGGTGGTTGAAACAGAATTCAAGCCGGGCGAGCCGCTGAACGCGTTCAACGTCGGCGGAGGCGGGTACGTTTTCCCGCGCTATATCGAACTGACGAGGCCGGGCAGCTACATCGAGGTCGCCGAGATCGATTCCCGCGTTACCGAAGCCGCCCATGAAGCGTTCGGCCTGCCGCGGAACACGTCCATCAAGGCGTTCAATATGGATGCCAGGAACCGGGTGGCGGATCTGGTACGGATGAAGCGCGAAGGGAAACAGGCGCCGCGGTTTGACTGCATTTTTGGCGATTCGTTCAACGACTACAACGTGCCGTATCACCTGACCACGAAGGAGTTCAACGACCAGTTGCGGGAGCTGATGACCGACCGTGGCATCTACGCGCTGAACATCATCGACGTGATGGATTCGGGCAAGTTTCTTGGGGCCGTTGTCAAGACGTGCCGGGAAACCTTCCCCTATGTGTACGTGTTCGACACGTACGGGCGTCCGGACGAGCGGGAAACGTATGTTGTTGTCAACTCGCTGCAGCCGATCGATGCTGAAGGCATCCCAGGGAAAGTCAAGGAGAAACACGATTACGAGGGCAGGCTCCTCGATCAACAACTGGAGCCGCTGGTGGCGGCGGCGCCGGTGTTGACGGACAATTTTGCGCCGGTCGAGAACATGCTGGCGGCGGTTGTGCAGTATTCGCAGGAAGTGCCGACGGGCCTCTTGATGGATGCGGCGGACGCTTATTTCCAGGACGGGAAGTACCGGCAGGCGATCCGGAAGGCGCGGCGGGCGCTGGCGTTGTCGCCGGGCCTGGGGAACGCGTACGAGTTGATAGGCACGTCTCTGTTGAACCTTGGGGATCTGGAGGGTGCGGCGGAGAATATCGAGCAGGTGGTGAAGATCAAAACAGACGTAGCCGAAGCCCATCAAACGCTGATAGACATCTACATCAAGATGCGTGACTACCCGAACGCGGTGCGGGCCGGGTTGGACGCCGTCAAGGAGTACCCGGACGACGCGGGGCTGTTGGGCGATTTGGGCGCCGCGTACATCCATGCGGGGCGCCCGGAACAGGCGCTGCAGCCGCTCTCGAGGGCGGTTGAACTCGATCCGACGCTGGTTTCGGCGCATAACAACCTGGCGACGGCGTGTTTCAAAACCGGAGACAACACCGGAGCAATCAACCACCTCAACCGGGTGCTCGAGATCGACCCACAGGCCAAAAACATCCAGCACCAACTCGCCGTCGCGTATTTCAACGCCAGAGATTACGACAAGGCCTGGGACGCCGTAAAAAAGGCCCAGCTTAACAAGGAGCAAATCGACCCGAGTTTTGTGGAAGCGCTGAGCAGGGATTCCGGCAAGAGCCTGGCGCAGATGACCGGGTCGGGCGCTCTATAACAGCCTATTAGTTCATCAAAAAAGCAGCGAAAAACGGGGACTGGCTCGCTTTCTTCGGCAGTTTGAAGAAAGCGAGCCTGTCCCCGCTTTTCGCATCAGGATGATGCCTGACTTCACTATCGGGGCGGCAGAATCCTGACGCGCCTGCCGTCGATGCGCAACCGGCCTTCCGTGTAAAGCTGGATTGCCCGGGGGTAGATTTCTCGTTCGACGGCCTGGACGCGATCGGCGAGCGAGTCGGGCGTGTCCTCTTCGAGTACGGGGATGGCCTTCTGCATGATGATTGGGCCGTGGTCGTATTCGGCGTCGACGAAATGGACGGTGGCGCCGCTGATTTTCGCCCCGTGCTCGATGACGGCCTCGTGCACGTGATGGCCGTACATGCCCCGCCCGCAAAACGCTGGGATCAGCGCCGGGTGCACGTTCATGATCTTCCCGTTGTATGCGGGGTCGATATCGAGCAGGCTCATGAAGCCCGCCAGCACCACGAGGCCGGGGTTGTGCGCACGCACTTCGCCCCAGACGGCCCGGCTGAACGACGGGGTGTCGGCAAAGTCTTTTCGGGCGATCGTAATGGCGGGTACGCCGTGGTTTTTTGCGCGCTCGAGGCCGTAGACGCCGTGGCGGGAACTGATCACACAGGCTACGGATGCGTCCAACTTGCCGGTTTCGATATGGGTGAAGATGTTTTCGAGCGTCGTCCCGCCGCCGGAAAGCAACACGGCCAATTTCATTGCCATTGTGGGCTCCCCTGATTCGGAAGGGAGTATAAGCTTTCCCGGAAGGCATTACCAAGCAGCCAAGGGAGTGAGAAAGTGGACATTGTGGACAAAGACAGATTTTCTGACCGGCGGATAAGTGCTACCATGGCGGGCATGGAATCGAGTGAGAAGCCGCTGCTTTGCCGGCGGCATGTGGCGGCGGGGCTGGCGTTTTGGGCGATTTACTGCGTAATTGCGGTCGGATTGCGGGGGGTGCGTTGGGACGAGCAGTACGAATTTGCCCAGGTGATCACGCGCGAGGTCGTGTATCCGGAGGGCCACCCGTACCCGTACTGCGTTCGGAACGCGCTTAACCTCCAGATTTACGCGACAGCGGCGCTCGATTGGCTGACGGGGAGCCCGGCGATCGTGTGCGGGTTCCGCAACATGTTGTACCTGCTGGCGACGGTTACGCCGGTGTACCTGCTGGGCGTGCTGCTGGGGGGCCGGGCGCTGGCGGGTCACGCGGCGGCGGTGTTGATCCTGCTGGGCGCGCACGAGGAGTTCGATGCCTGCTACCAACTGTTTGCGTGGCCGCAATACGCGTCGACGGGCCACGTCGGGCTGGGGTATGCGTTGACGGCGCTGGCACTGCTTGCGGGCGGCCACCTGGGGGCGGGCTTGTTCATGCTGGGCCTGATGCCGTGCGTACACATCGGGCAGATGCCGATCCTGCTGGGGTGCAGCGCCGTGGCGGGCGCATACACGGCGTTGAAGGACCGCGCCGAGTTGAAACATATTCTGCGTTCTGCGCCGTGGGGGTTGGCGGGCCTGGCGGTGTGCGCCGCGGTGTGGCTGGGCAAAGGGGCGGTGCACGTCCCGCTGCCGCAATCCGGGCCGTACGTTTCGACGGCGGACGCCGCGGCGGTCTGGGCCGGGTATATCGCCCAAGACGCGCTGCGCGCCCTTCCCGGCCGGCCGACAAGCTACACGAACAGTTTCATCGTTCTCGCGGCCGCGCTCCTGATCACCACGCTGCTCTATCTTTCTTCTCGCAAGAATCGTCAATCGTCAATCGTCAATCGTCAATCCATGGTGTGGGTATATGTTGTGCTGGTTGCGGCGGCGGTGTGGGGCGTGATGGCGGTGCATTACGCGGTGGGCGAGCACGTGCCGTACGTGCTGATATCGTGGATGCCGTACCGGTTCGCCAACCATGCCGCATACATCCTCATCGCGGCCGTAGCCGCCGTTCTGTGCGGTTATTCAAACAAGGCGCAATGGGTCATGCCGGCGGTGCTGGTGGTGGGAGCAGTACGGCCTTTTCTGGCCGGCTTGCTGCCCGGGAGTCTGTACATGCGGTACGTGGCGGGCGGGGAAGGGCTGCTGTTTTTCCTGATGGGCTTGGCCTGCTTTGTTTTGCTGGCGCAAAAAACGGGGACTGACTCGCTTTTCGGCAGTTTGAAAAGCGTGTCTGTCCCCGCTTTTTGCGGATCCATGGCCCACAAATGGCTATTTGCCGGCGGGACGGCTGTGATGCTATTGAGCGCGTTGGCACTGGGGCTACGGCATCAGTTTGGCCTGGCGTGCGCACTGGCGGGGTTCGTGGCGGCGGCGGTAGCACCGCGGTGGCAAATGAGGGCAACCTCGCGGGTGGCCGTGGCGGCGCTCGCGCTCGCGGTCGTCTTGATGACGGCAGGCCAGTGGCGAGGGCGGCAACACCTGCCGGCGGCTCGGTTTGACCGGGACGTGGTGAGCTACCTGGCGGCACGGGGCGAGGCGGGGGCTATGCTGCTCGCGCGGCCCGAGCAGTACACGTTGCAGGCCCGGAGCGGGCATCCCGTGGTGGCGGACACGTGCCTGGCGCCGTGGATTCCCTACATGCCGAGCATCGGGCCCGCGATACAGAAGATTCACCAGGATTTCTATGGAGAGACGTTCAGCCCGCCGCATAAAGGCGAGTGGAACACGCTGTGGAGCGAACGGACGGAGGCAGATTGGCAGGATCTGAGGCGGGCATACGGTGTTGGCTACGTGGTGTCGCCGAACCAGGTACCGCTGCAGTTGCCGGTTGCCGTGCCCGGGCCGGTGGAGACGTTGTATCGGATTCCCTGAAGGGTAGGCAGGCAGATCGGGTATGAGGTTTGGGGTAATTAAGGATGAAGGATGAAAAACAACCACGGCGGCGCTGAGGACGCAGAGGGACGGGCGCAACCGGAAGCGTAGTCAGTCCCTGTTTTTCGCTTGGGGGTTGCGGAGGATGGCTTTGAGGCGGTTGAATAGGCCGGGGGCGGGGACGTTGACCTCGTCTGCGCCTTCCTGGAGGGGGCGGACCGGGGGTTCTTTGGCGACGCGGAGGAGGACGGCGGTGATGTTGTCGTTGCCGCCTTTTGCGAGTGCCTTGCCGATTAGCACGCGCACGGCGCTCTGGACACTCTCGGAGGTGAGGACGGAACTGATCTCGTTGTCGTCGAGCATGTTGGACAGGCCGTCCGAGCAGATGAGGATCAGGTCGTCTTCCTGGAGGCGGAGGGAGAACAGGTCGGATTCGACGGTTCCCTTGATGCCGACGGCGCGCGTGATGAGGTTTTTGAGCGAATGGTTTCGTGCTTCCTGTTGGCTGATGTATCCATTGCGGACCTGCTCGGCGACAAGGGAGTGGTCGTCGGTGATCTGGAAGATCCTGCGTTCGGTGCGCTTGAGGTAGACGCGGCTGTCGCCGACCTGGCCGATGTAGGCGCACGACCCGTGGATGACGACGGCGGACACGGTGGTTCCCATACCGCGGAATTCGGGATTTTTTTCGGCTTCGGCGAAGATGCGCGCATTGGCCGCCTGGAGCGCCTCGGTGAGCCGGTCCGGGATAACGCCGGTTTTCTCGGCGTAGTATTCGTTGATCAGGATGTGGAGAGCGAGCCGGCTGGCCAGCTCGCCGGCGCTGGCCCCGCCCATCCCGTCGGCGACGGCAAACAGGAGCCCGCGGTCATAGAGGAGGGCCATATCCTGCGGTGCGCAAAAGATGCAGGAATCCTCGTTATGCGCGCGTTTTTTGCCCACGTCGGATAGCAGGTGGGCGTGGATATAGTCGCCGTTCCAATGGTACTCGAAGTTTTCGCCGTTATCCGGCCCGCCGTGCGTCAAAGGGATCAAACCCATCCCACTACAACTCCCGTCGACCCGGCATAGGCGGGCGGGGCGCCCGTCGGCGGAGCGCCTGCGTAAGAGGTCTTAAAACACATGCCTATCTTCGCTCGTCGTCGTGCGTTCCACAGTCACAATAGAATTGCGTAAAATATACCACACGCACGCGGGCGCCGGCTGTGCCCGATGAAAATAATCTAATTGGCCTTACGGCCTTGAACGCCTTTTGTAGCTTTTGTAATTTCCCTTGCGGGCTCTTTAGGCCGCAGGGCGCGGGCCGCCTTCCCGGCCTGCCACATTTCCGACCCGGCTATTTCGCCGAGTTCCTTGGCCAATTGCTGCTGGTAATCGGGTTTGCCGCACGTCCTGAGGACACGGCGGGTTTCCTCACCTCGCTTGACGCGCTTGTAGAGTTCTTTGAAGAGTGGCAGCGTGGCTTTTCTGAACTTCGGTTTCCAATCGAGCGCGCCGCGCTGTGCGGTGGCGGAACAGTTCGAATACATCCAGTCCATGCCGTTCTCGTCGACCAGGCGGATCAGGCTCTGCGTGAGTTCTTCGACGGTTTCGTTGAACGCTTCGCTGGGGCTGTGGCCGTTGGCGCGCAGGACGTCGTACTGGGCTTCCATGATGCCGGCCAGCGCGCCCATCAAAACGCCGCGCTCGCCGGTGAGGTCGCTGAACACCTCGTGTTCGAACGTGGTCGGGAACAGATATCCCGAACCGACGGCGATACCCAGCGCCACGCACCGGTCATAGGCGCTGCCGGTGGCGTCCTGGAACACGGCGAAACTCGAGTTGATCCCCGCGCCGGACAGGAAATTGCGCCTCACCGAGGTGCCGGACCCTTTGGGTGCGACCATGATGACGTCGACGTCTTTAGGGGGAATGACTTTAGTCTGATCGCGGTATACGATGCTGAACCCGTGCGAGAAATAGAGGGCGTCGCCGGGGTTGAGGCATTTCTTGATGAGGGGCCAGATGGCCTTTTGGGCGGCGTCGGACACCAGCATTTGAATGATTGTGCCGCGCCGTGCGGCTTCTTCGATCTCAAACAGGTCCTTGCCGGGCGCCCAGCCGTCTTTCACGGCTCTGTCCCAATCTCTTTTGAACTGTTTGGACTGGCCGACGATGACGTTGAACCCGTTGTCGCGCATATTCAGGCCTTGAGCGGGTCCTTGCACGCCATAGCCGATCACGGCGATGGTTTCATTTTTGAGGACCTTGCGCGCCTTGGCCATCGAGAACTCTTTGCGCGTGACAACTTCTTCCTTTACTCCGCCAAAATCTATCAACGCCATGCCGATCAACCTCCGCGTGTTGCCCCGTAAATCCGGGGGCAAGCGAGCCGCGACCGCGCGGACTCGTATTGTTTTACAAAGGTCGGGGCAGTGTAGCGCGGTCCAGGGTCGGTTTGCAAATACACGATGCATACGGGCTGCAGGCAAGACGCCTGCACCACAATCACTTCGCTTGCACTTTGTAGAGGCCGGTGCGGGCGGTGATGAACAGGGTGTTGCCGTCTTCGCCGCCGAACGCGCAGTTGGACGGATGTTCGGGGACCTTGATTGTGGCGGCAAGCGAGCCGTCCGGGCGGAACACCATGATGCCGTTGGCGGTTGCCGCCCAGATGTTGCCCTGCGTGTCGGCCTTGATGCCGTCGGGGTTGTCGCAGCGGCAAAAAAGCCGGCTGTTGGCGAGTGAGCCGTCCCCGGGCAGGTCGTACGCCTGGATGAAGTTGCCCTGGCTGTCGGCGATATAGATGGTTTTTTCGTCCGGCGAGAGGCAGATGCCGTTGGGCCGGGAGAAATACACCGACAGCAAGGCGATCTCGCCGCCCGGCTTGATCGAGTAGACGCCGCAAAACGGGAGTTGGCGCTCGCCTTCATCGACGCCATAGGGCGGGTCGGTAAAGAAGATCGTGCCGTCGGACCGGACGGTGGCGTCGTTTGGACTGTTGAGTTTGCGGCCAAGGTAGGAATCAGCCAGAACGGTGATTGTCCCATCGGATTCGGTGCGGGAGACGCGCCTGTTTCCGTGCTCGCAGGCGATGAGCCGGCCGCCGGGATCGAGCACGAGGCCGTTGGAATGGCCGGACGGCGACCGGAACGGGGTCTTGTCGCCCCGATAGTCGGCCCGATAGATGGTGTCGGCGGGGATGTCGCTGAAAAGCAGGCCTGTGTTTGGAGTCCAGACGGGTCCTTCGGTGAATTGAAAACCGTCTGCGACTTTCTCGACAGGGCCTGCGACAACCGAGTTGGGCGCGGCCAAAGCGGCCAGCGCGCAGAGAATAGTAAGCATTGGGCATCCTCCTTTTCCGGGTATCATGGTTGATGGGGCGGGAAAGACGCAACCTCGGCGAAACCGGGCTGCTTTATGTTTCGGTTTCGGTTTCTTGACACGATTCCCGGCGGTACTTACACTTGAGTTCGTACTGTCTTGGCTGAGACTCTGGGATGGGAAGTCACGTTGAGCGGCAGTAGAACACAGAACCCGGCGGGGGACCTCGCGGGGCGGCCGCGCGATAAGCGCGTGGGCGAGTTGCTGATCGAGGAAGGGCTGATCAGCGATGAGGAACTGAAACAGGCCCTGGAAGTCCAGATGCAACAGGGCGGGAAGCTGTTCGAGGTCCTGATTGCCCAGAAAATCCTGACAAAAGACCAGTTGCACGCGTTCCTGTCGAGGCAGTCGGGCGTGCCTGCGATCGATCTGCGCAACTATGAAATCCCGCGCGAACTGGTGCCGATCGTGCCGCCGGAGTTTGCCCGCGAGCATGTGGTCCTGCCGATCGACAAGCTCGGCAAACTGCTGACGGTGGGCATGGCGTGCCCGCTGGACACGGTGACGATCCAGGAGCTGGAACGGATCACTGGCCTTAAGGTCAAGGCGATGTTGTGCAAGCTCGACGACATCCAGGACAGAATCCGCCGCTACTACCCGGCCCGGGAGGCCGTCCAGGTCCCGCCACCCCCGCCCAAAAAGGCCGCGCCCCCGCCCCCGCCCGCACCAGCGCCTTCCGCTCCCCCGCGGCCGCCGGCAACACGGCGGATCCCGCCGCGCCGGGATGCCATCGACAAGATTGCACAGGCCGGGCATTTACCTGCAACGCCGGTCGTGGTTCAGCAAATCCTGCGGGCCTCGGAGGACCCCCTCAAGAACGTGCGAGACGTGGCTGTTTTGGCCGCGGGCGACCCGGCCATCTCCACGAAGTTGATCAGCATCGCCAACGCCGCCGCGTACGGGATGGGGGGAAATGTGTTGAACATCTACCTGGCCGCGGCCATCTTGGGCGTCAACGGGATGCGCGCCGTGGTCTCCGAAATCAACGCGTCGATTCCGGCTGCATGCCCGGCGTTTAATTTCAAGACCTTCCTGGTCCGTTCAGTTTTTTGCGCGACGGCCGCCGAGGACGCCGCGCAAAAATCCGGCCGGGCACATCCGGCGGATGTCTACACGGCCGCCCTGATACACGACACGGGCCGGCTGGCGTTGGCGCACGTGATGGGGGAAGACTACGGCAAGGTCGACAGCGGGCTGTCGGTGCTGGACCTGATGGACGGCGAGTTGGAGACGTTTGGGTTTACTCACGCAGAGGCCGGTTACCGGCTGGCGCTGGCGTGGGGCCTGCCGCCGGTGATTGCCGGCGCCATACGCACGCATCACGACGTGGACGCGCTGAAGCTCGACCCGCTGGCGGCGCTGGTGGCGCTGTGCGCGATCCTGGCGGAACATTTCGAGCGGAACACGCCGGTCCGCCCCGAGGCGTTCCAGAAGTCGTCGGGCCTTCTGAAGCAGTCGGGGCTGGACGTTCCCGCGGCGATCGCCATCTACGATTCGACGGCGGCCGCGATTCCGCCGGCGCCGAAATCGGAGTTACGAGTTTCGGTTACTCGGCCGCGACCTTAAACCACACGGGCGATTAATCCTCGGGCTGGCCGTTGTAATTCACCGTGATCTCTTCCCCCTCGGCGATATCGCGCATCGCGACGTACACGATCGTCTGTCTTCGTGCATGCGCTTGTACATGGCGTTGGTTCGGTACGCGTGGTTGTAGAGCGAGCCGAACCCGGATACCCATAGACATAATCGGGCGTGATCAACTTCTTGGCGGGCTTTGTCGACACATTTTTTGCAGGCCCGGCCACCTGCCCGTTTTACCGCGCGGAATGGGCCGGGAATTCAGAATGTTGCTTTCCAGGCGGCGGTTCGTGTTCTATTATGGCCAGTTTATTGGGCTCTTGTATGTTGACGCGGGGCATGTGGGCCTCGCACAGAAGGAGGTTAGCCCTTTGAGACGGCAGTTGGTTTTGGCGGCCGTGGCGGCGCTGGTGGCGGGCTGCGCCACTCTGGTGGCCGGCTGCGCCACCCTGCCCGCGATACAAACCGGGGCGTCGCAATCGCTGGTGCTGAGGGCGAAAGACCGGGTAGCGCCGGCGCTGGTGCATGTGCGGCCGGTGAAGGAAGTATTCCAAAGAGGCAAGCGGGAAGAGGTGTCGGTGGTTGGCAGCGGGTTTATCATCGCGCCGGACGGCAAAAACGGCGGCCGCTACGTGGTTACGAACGAGCATGTGGCCGGCGAGAGCAAGTTTGTGCGCTGCGTCTTGTTTAATAAAGAGGAAGCGGACGCCACCGTGGTGGGCATCGACCCGTACACGGACATTGCCGTGCTCAAGTTCGACGGCGAGCAGGGCAAGCTGCCGTACGTCACCCTGGGCTCGAGCGCCAAGCTGAAGCCGGGGCAGGTGGTGCTGGCGATGGGCAGCCCCCACGGGCTTGCGCGATCGGTGTCGATGGGCATCATCAGCGTCACGGACAGGTATTTGGAAGACCGCGGCGAGGAAATGGTTTCACCGTTTAATACGTGGATCCAGACGGACGCCGCGATCAACCCCGGCAACAGCGGCGGGCCGCTGGTTAACCTGCGCGGCGAAGTCATCGGCATCAACGCGCGGATTCTGGCGGGTGCGGAAAACGTGGGGTTCGCGATACCAATAGATATTGCGCGCGAAGTGATTGACAAGATTATCAAAGAGGGGCGCGTGTCGCGAAGCTGGCTGGGCGAAACGCTTCAGCCGACCCGGGCCAAGACGGACGATCCCGCGCAGAAAGGAGTAGTGGTCGCCGACGTCGACCCGCTCTCGCCAGGGTACGAAGCGGGCCTGCGGCCCGGAGACGTCATGCTGGCCATCGACGGGGCGCCGACCGACGCCCGGTACGAGGAAGACCTGCCGGCCGTTCGGAAACGGATTGCCGACATCCCGGTGGGTACGCGGGTTACGGTGAGCGTGCTGCGGGGCGGAAAAGAGATCGAGGTGCCGGTAACGACCATCGAGCGCAGCCTGCTGAAGGGCAACCAGGTCGAGTTTTCGGAATGGGGGTTTACCGCGGTCGACTTGACGGCGACGATGGTGAGGCGGGCGCAATTGCCGTCGAAGAAAGGCATCCTGGTCACGGGCAGCCAGAACGGCGGAATCGCCGCCAATGCGCGCCTGCACTCGGGGGACATTATCCTCAGCGTCGACAAAATCGAGATCGCCGACCTTGTCGCGTTTCAAGCGCTGTACAAAACGGTTGTCGAGGCGCAGAAGCCGCTGGTGATGCTGCAGGTGAAGCGGGGCGCGTTGACGCGGTTCGTGCTCGTCAAACAGGGCGAGGAGAACGGCCCGCAGCCGGACACGGCCTCGCTGGAAAGCGAAGGAGGCAGCGCGAATGTCAACTAGCATTCTGGCATTTGTCCTGGCGGTTTCCGCGGCGCAGCTTGACGATGGTTTCCAGACCCGAGTCATCCAGGAGGCTTACGACCGGTACACGCCGGCGATGTGCCTGGTGACGTATACGGCCGAAATCACCAATCCGACCTCCGGCGAGACCACGAAGCGCGACAACAGTTCGCTGGGCCTGATCGTATCGGCGGGCGGGCTGGTGATGGCGCCGGGCCACATGCAACTGGAGAACAGCGAGCCGTTCAACATCAGCGTGGCGGTCGGGCAAGGCGATGAAGAGAAGAAATACGCCGCAAGACTGCTCAAGAAGCCCGACGATGTGAACGTGTGCTTCATCCAGCTTCAGACGGACGATGGCGTGTCGTTTCCATACGTGCGTTTTACGCCGGGCGTGCCGCTCCATGTGGGGGATCCGATCCTGTTGATAGGGATTTTGTCGGAGACAATGGATTTTTCGAGGGGCATAGTCACTACGCGTGTGACGGCGGTGCTCGAAAAACCGCGGCCGACGTATCCGATCGAGGGCGCGATCCGGTACGGGTTTGTGAGCGGCCCCGTTGTGGACTGCGAAGGCCGGGCGATCGGCGTGGTCGGGTTTGATCTGACCTCGAGCGAGGGCGGCGACCTGTATGTGCGGAGCGGCCACCCGCTGGTGTACCAGGCCAACCTGTTCCAGAAGTACATCGACAACCCGCCCGTCGAAACCAGCGAACCTGGGGGCGAGGAGGCGTGGCTGGGCATCTTCACGCAGCCGCTGAATGACGATTTCGCCGAGTACTGGGGGCTCGAAAAACGCGGCGGCCTGATCATCAGCAGCATCGTTACGGGGTCGCCGGCGGAAGCCGCGGGCCTTCAGCCCGGGGACATCATCACGCAATTCGACGGGACCCCGATCCGGGCCAAGCTGGACCGGGAAGTGATCGGGTTTACGAAACTCGTGCGCGAGTCCGAAATCGGGAAACCGGTGAATATCAAGGTGCTGCGCGACCAGCAGCCTATGGAGTTCCAAATAACGCTGATGACGCGGCCCAAATCGGCGCGGGACGCCGGCGAATACGTGGACGAAGTGCTCGGGGTGACCGTACGGGAATTGACAACAGACGTGCGGCTCCTGCTCAACCTGTCCGAGGACGTCCAGGGCGTGATCGTGCGGCGGGTGAAGTCGGGCAGCGTGGCGAATCTCGCGCGGATGCGGCCCGGCATCATCATCATGAACCTCGGCGATCACCCCGTCGCCTCGATTGACGAGTTCAAGGCCGCGATCGAACAGATTTCCGCCGATAAGCCCGACGAGATCTCCGCGTTTTGCCGTGCCGGGGCGGCGACGGGCTTCTTCCGGCTCGAACCGCGGTGGGAAGACAATGCCGGCAAATGAAGGCAGGAACGCACGACGCATCGCGGCCGCGACAGTGCTGGCGTTGCTCGCGGCGGGATGTTCGCGGCCGGATCCGGATCCAAACGGCAGTGCCCGGGCGCTGATCGAGGAAAGCCAGTGGGATCAAGCGGTCGATCTTCTGAAACGCCAACTGATCGAGCAGCCGGACGATGTGGCGGCTCATTTTTACCTGGGCCGGTGTTACCTGAACGGTTCGATGTTTTATCCCGGTGCGGCCGCGGGCGAGTTCGAGACGGCCCTGCGGCTGTTCGCCGAGACGGGGAGGCACAGCCCGATCAGCGAGTACAATGACCAGTACTTCGAGCTTCGCTGTCACCTCGAACTGGCGAAAGTCTATTTGCGAACGTACATCGAGCTCGCGGACCGGGGCGCGCCGAGGTCCATCCTGCAACGGCCGATGCGGGATCTAAAGAAGGCCGCGGAAGCCGCCGGAAAAATAGCGCCGGATTCACAAGACGTCCGGGACCTGAAGTCCATGATCGAGTCGCTGTAAAATCCCGCGCACGCGGAAGAGGATCGGAAAACTCGTGCCGGAAACGATGGCACAGTACGCAAGAAAAGCCTGCCGCGCAGTCAAAGCCGAAGCCGAAACCCTCGGTTTTCGCTGGCGCGTGACGCTGATCGTGGCGACAGCGGTGGTGCTGCTGTTGCTGCCGTCGTACCACAAGGGGGTTTGGTTTTTCGACGGGTTGCGCTGGCTGTGCGGCGAGAACTTCGCCCGCCTGGCACGGTCGCTTGGGATTAATGCGCGCCTCGTGCTCGACGTGGCCGTGCCGCTGGGAATCCTCGCCGCTACGAGACAACGCCCGCGCGATTACGGCCTCGGGCTGGGCAAGATCAAGACGGGTCTGGTGCTCTCACTCGTGTTCTATGCGGTGTACATCCCGTGTTTCTTCTTCCTCTTCTCGAACCCGGGCTTCCAGCAGTACTACGACGGCGTCACAAAACAGTACCAGACCTGGCAACAGTTCCTCGCGCACGAGATCGTCATCGTGGCAGTCCTCTCTCTGCGGACCGAGTTCCTGTTCCGCGGATTCCTCCTGTTCGGCGTGAAACGGGAGTATGGCGCGTATGCGGGCATCCTCGTGCAGGTGATCCCCTACGTCCTGGTTCACGCCGGAAAGGCCGAAATGGAAGCGCTCGGTTCGTTGCCCGTAGGCATCGCACTCGCCTGGCTCGCCGTAAAAACCAACTCGATCTGGTACGGCGCCTTCCTTCACGGCTCGATCGCCCTCATGTTCAACGTCCTGATCTTCGCGCTGAACAGGTGAGGGGAAGGCTGGAGACTGGCGAAAAACGGGGACTGGCACGCTTTCTTCGGCAGTTTGAAGAAAGCGTGCCAGTCCCTGCTTTTCGCGGCTCGCAAACTACCGGGAATCGAGTCAGCCCCCGTTTTTCGCTTGGATTTGTTTTCTATAGATACGCCTGCGGCGAGTCTGGACGTGTTCGATGATCTTCCACTCCGCTCTGACCTGCTCGTTGGTTTCGAGTTCGGGGTTGGACTCGCCTTCCTCGAAGCCCCACTTGACTACGCTGTTGTACATCTCGACGGCCATGATGAGGTCGACGCCGCGCCCGCGGTATTCCTTGCGCACGCCCGCCAGGATGAAATCGACCAGCTTGGGCTTTCGCATCGCGAGCAACAGGTGCACCAGCCCGAGGGGGAAGAGCCGGCCGTTGGCTTTCTGCAGCGCCTTCGAGAGGTTTGGCATGGCAGCAAACACGCCGATGATCTTGTTTTCTTTGTTGACAACCAGTTTGACGAGGTCCGGCGGAATAACGGGGAAGTATTTCTTGACGTAATACGCGCGTTGGGTGGCCGTGAGGGGCACCACGCCGTAAAGGTCGGTATACGTTTCTTCAAGAAGATCGAGTATTTCATTGCCGCGGCTGAGCAAGTCTTTTCGTTTTCGGAATCGGACGACGGAGTAGCCTTTCCGCTGCCGGATGCGCTCGGCCATCTCGATCAGGCGCGGCGGAAACGGGTTTTTGGAAAGGTTGTGTATCCGGTACTCCAACGCGTCCGCTTCCTTGACAAACCCGTATCGTTCGACGAAATCGACATAGTAGGGGTGGTTGTAATACGACGAGAAGGTTGGGATGGTGTCGTAGCCTTCGACGAGCATGCCCCACTTGTCGAAGTCGTTGAAGCCTTGCGGGCCGGTGATGGTTTGCATCCCGCGTCTTCGGCCCCAGTTCTCGGTGGTTTGCATGAGCGCCGCGGCCACCTCGTAGTCCTCGATAAAGTCGAACCAGCCGAACCGGATATTCTTGGCCTTGAACTTTTCGTTGGCGACATGGCTGATGATGGCGGCGATCCGGCCGACGATTTGGCCGCCGCGACGCGCCAGGAACAGTTTAGCCTCGGCGTTTTCGAACACGGGGTTCTTGGGGGAGAACACGCCGATTTCTTCGTGGATCAGGGGGGGTACGTAGTAGGATGAACCCGCATAGAGCTTCATCGGGAACAGCATGAACTGCTTCATGTCTTTTTTGGATTGTACTTCGGTGATGTCTACGGCCATCTCTCTCCAGGTTCGCGGAAATGTCCGGTTCGGCACTGCCGGTTCGGACCGGCGCAGAATAGACAAAAATCTCCCTCTCTAAATTACCGTCGTGCGCAAAAAAAGTTACAGGGCGCAGGACGGATTATTGCGCTGAGGACAGTTGGCTCCGGATCTCGTCGACCCGGCCAATCTGGTCCAGCGCCTGCTGGACAACCGCCCGCTCGGCGCTGAACCCAAACCCGCCCGCTTCTAACTCTTTGAGCAGTTGGCGTTTGAACCGTTTTCTGAGCCCGCGGCCGGAGGCGCGCACGAGCCACGCGAACAGGGCCAGTTCGATAAACAGTATGGCGCCCAGCATGGACGCGCTCCTGCCCAGGAAACCGGCTTCCGGCAGGACGACCGCCGCATCCAGGACCAGGTGGGCGTAATACTGGTAGATAGGCGCACCGATGGTAAACGCAAACGGGACAAACCACGCCAGGTCCAGCAGCGGCAGGATCCATCGGGTCAGGATTCTGGCGCGCCGGTTGATCCGGGCCTGGACGGGCGCCAGCGCCTCATCCAGCCGTTGCCGCAGTTCGCCCGCATACCGGGCGCACCACTCGGCGAACGGCGTTGTCGGGAATCCGGCGCGAGCGAGATAGGCGTTGACCTCGGCGTGCTCCCGCGAAAACCGCCCCGCCAGATGGCGCAGGTACCCCTCGCTTTCGTCGGGGACGGACACGCCCGCGCCGGCCTCTTCCGCGGGGCGGTTGAACGTCCGCAACAGGCTCGAGAGCGACAGCCGGCCCGCGATGCGCGACGGGGCCATCCGGATCCAGTGGAGCACGCGAAACAGCGTGCCCACCACGCCGAACGACCGCTCGCTGACGGCGTTGCCGACCGCCCCAATCCAGACGTGCGGCTCGTTAAGCAGCCGGTCCTGGAGGTGAACCATGGAGCCGTGGGCGACGGCCTGTTCGGCCTTGACGATGACCTCGCGGGCGGTTTCGAGGTTTTTTTTGCTGCCGTCGAGCCGCCGTTCGAGCGCGGTGAGGGTGTTTTTGAGTGCCCCGGCGATGTTGGCTTCCTTGATCCTGGCGCGTTCGGGCGGCAGTTTCTCGCGGATGTATTCCTCGAGCGCGGGAAACTCGAACTCGTTCCCAGCCCCGGCCCCCGTTTTCCGATCGAGGGCGCGCTGTGCGCTGACGCGGAAACAGCCGTCCACCAGGAAGTTCTCTTTCCGCAGCCAACCGAGCCAATCTTGGCGGATGTCGGCGTCTTGGTCGGCGAGGGTTTGGATGCAGACGATTTTTCGCTCGTCTTTGAGCGGCCGCAGGAGGATCAGGCTCTGTTCGTTCTTATATTTCTGCTGGGTGCCGCAAAAGAGGACCACGTCGGCCTTCTTCAGCAACTGCTGGACGCGGTCCGCGTGCTCGACCTTGACGCTGTCGGTGTCGGGCATGTCAATCAGGATGAGGTCGTCTAACACCGGGCTCTCGACGTACCGGGCCGGCCCAAACTCCTCACCGGCCGCCGGCGGGTGGTATACGGTCGGCTCTTCGGTGGTAGGCCGGTGCTCGCCGGTCAGCGCAATGGGCGCGCCGGCGATGGCGTTGAGCAGGGTGGACTTGCCCGTGCCCGTACCCCCGAACAGGACCGCCACCAGCGGCTGGGGGATCCGGTCGATCTGCCTGTCGAGCCAGTCGACGCGGTCGCGGAGGTCGGGCAGGGCGTTTTTGAGCGGCCGCCAAGGGGTGTCCTCGGCGGCGAAGGCTTCGAGGCAGCGCACGGTATCGGCTAAAACGCTTTGCGGCATAGGTCGTTTAATTCCTCCATGCGTGAGGCGTGGTTACGCAGTGCCTCGACAGTCGCGGCCAGAGGGCCGGCCGAGGGTTGGGTAAGGTGCTGTTCAATGGAATTGCGGAGTGCGTTGCGCTGGAGTGCCTGCCATTTGGTAACGAGGCCGGCCAGTTTGTCGCCCCACAGGTAGGTGGCGCCGTGCATGATGATGTGTTCCATGACGGGCACGCCCAGCGACGCCAGAATCTCCGACAGCCCCAGCCCCGGCACCCACCCGTGCGTCGATAGCAACACCACTACGCCGGCCCACGATCCAAGGAGCCCAAGATGGTAAAACCGGCGCACACTCCGCCGGAACGATTTGTCGGCCCAGCGGGACTCTAGTTCTTCATACGCGTAATCGCGGTACGCGCCGATGTAGTCCTCGGTGGTTAGGGTTTCGATGGCAACGGTGTGTGCGAGCTGCTGCGGGTCGATTTCGCGCAGGGCCAACTCGAAATGATCGCCTGCCTCGGGCAGCCTGTCGCGGAAATGGTTGAGGGCGCGGGTGCTGTATGCGCTGTAAAGGCCGGTGACCAGTTCCTCGATCTTTTTGACCTGCTGCTTGTTGAAATCCTGTTCGGTGAACGCGTCTTCCACCTGGCGGATGAAAAGGCCTTTTACTTTGCGGAACAGCCAACCGGGCGTTTTGACGACTTTGGCCGTCACCGAGCCGAGTACCCGGTCGGGCGCACTCGCATGTTTCTGGATGAACTCGTAGACCACGGTGATAAACTCTCTGCCCGGCTTGGGCAGATATGCGTTGACCACCTCCCGGTTCAGCGCCGAGAGCTGGTCCAGGCCGCCATCGAGGTCGTGTTCAAGCCGCCGCGCTCTCGAGAAAAACAGCCGCGCCTCTTCTGTAAATTTTTCCAGGTTCTCAGCGAGGATCCTGCGTTTCAGCTCGATGGCGTCGAGCGACTCGAGAAAGTTCATCAGGCCGATGCCGCTGCCGTCGAGGGCGACCGGCTGGCATAGCCGCAGCCGTTGGTTGGCATCGAGGCGCGGGATGGCAAACGCCGGCATGTCGTCCTCGGGCGGTTCGCGTTCATCGAGGACATATGCGCGGAACTCCTCGAGTTGCCTGCGCGTGACGCCGTACTCGGCGTCGGCATCTTCGGCCATGTTCATCAGCGGGATGATTCTGCGGCCGGATTTAAGCGCTTCCCGGAAAAACTCGACGACGGCCATGTCGGCGTATTTCTGCCCGGTGAGAGTGCCGATCAGGACATCGCCGGCTTCCCGGATGCTCTTGGCGAGCTCCCAGTTGGTGCGCGTGATCGAATCGATGTCGGGCGTATCGAGCAGGACGAGCCGATCGGGCAGCGACTCGTCCAGGGCGACATACACCAGCATCCGCTCGCCGGCCGGGTCGGCGATGTCCGCCTCGAGGGTATCCCCCGCCGGAGTCGGAATGAACGCGTCCGGCAGCAGCTTGCCGCGTTCGAGGCACTGCGCGTACCGGGTTGGCCCGGCGGTAACCAGCGGGTGTCTTGTGAATGCGCCGTAGGGCGACACGGGGCTCAATGAGCGCCCGAGCAGGCAGTTGAACACGGTGGATTTGCCGGTGTTCGTGCCGCCGGCCACCGCCACGATCAGGCAACCCTCGCCGGCCAGCCGCGGCGCAAGTTTGAACGTAAGCTGGCGCTCCCAGTCCTCGAACGTCCGGAACAGCAGCGCCTCGAGTGCCGGGACGGCTGAAACCTCCCGCCGCAAACCACGGAGGTGGCCTTCGTATTCTTTCAGGATGTCGCCCAGCCGGTCCTGTTCCATGTAGGGATTCTAAAGCGGCGGGTGAGGCAGTTCAATGTCCAGCCGTGTTTAATACGGTCAATCCAACGGGCTGGTACGACGTTTGCCGCGGTGTTACCATAAACACCAACGCGGATACGGAGGGCAGGGGCGTGGTTGCTTACATTCTGTTCACACTCGTTGGGGCAACAGATCCGGGTTCGCCCGCGCATGTTGTCCTGTCGCCGGACGGGTCCGCCGTCACCTTTATGAGCTGGGACACCGAGGGCGGCGGCCGGCTCGAAACCAACCTGCTGAAAAACCCCGTGACGGCCGTGATCGCGCGTGCGCGCGCCGAATCCGGCGGGAAAACGGTTGCGGCGCCGGTTCAGTTTTCCGTGGCGGTTAGAGAGGACGGGTTTGATCTGACGGTGCCAATGCCGGCGATCCCCGCAAAGCGGAACGAGTCGCTCCGGCTCGTGTTTCCGTTCGACCCCGTCGTCACGCCTACGACCGTCCTTCCCGCCGCGTTCAATAAACATGGAGCCCTGCTGTTTCCCGTGATTGTCAGCGCGCCGGATTTCGGCCAGATGCTTGTTACGTCGAGCGCAAAAAAATCGCTAACGAGCCGCCTCCTGGGAAGCCGTAAAGACAAAACGCTCGAATGGATCATCGAAGTGCCGCGGATGCGCCACAACGCTCCGCTAACACTCCAATTCCGCGCTGTGCGCCTGCCGCAGCCTCAAGGCCTGCAGGACGAGGCGCGCTGGCGGCTGGCCCGCCGCGGCTGGTTCAATGCGTTCAACCTGACAAGCCGGTGGGGCGACCAGACGGCCCGGCACAGCGCGCCCGTCGGCATCCTGGGCAACAACGTGCTGAGCGATCCCGCCAGCCTGTCGCTGTGGATGTACGCGGACATGACGCTGTTCATGCCGGAACTGGCGGATGGCATCGAGACGGGCCTTTACGTGCGCAGGACGCTCGACCACTGGCTCGACAACAGGATGCTCGATAACGGCAACCTGATCGCATATTGGAACTATGACACGTTTCTGGACCCGTTGCCGTCGATCCTCATCAGTGCCTGGGACTACGTCGAGGCGGCCAACGACCTCGAGTGGCTCAAGCGGCGCATCGGCACGCTCGAGAAGATCGGCGCGTACGCCCTCAGCCGCGACGTCGATGGTGACGGGCTTATCGAAGCCGTGCCGACCGGCAACCGCAACACGCTGTTCAAGGGAGACCGCAGCAGTTGCTGGTTTGACGCGGCCAATTTCGGCTGGAAAGACGCCTATACGAACGCGCTGATGTACCGGGCGTTCTGCTGCCTGGCCGACCTCAACGCAAAGCTGGGCCGGTCGGATCGCCAGGCGGCGTGGCTCGAGCGGGCGGCGAAGTTGAAGCAGACGTACGCGCCCGCGTTGACCAATCCGAAAACCGGCTGGATCGCCATGTGGCGCAGCCAGGACGGCGAACTCCACGATTACGCATCGCCCGTCATCAACGGCTACGCCATCGAGTACGGGCTCGTCGATGCGGAAAAGGGCCGGAATATTCTTAAGAGTCTGCACGCAAAGATGAAGGAAGCCGGCTTTTCCAACTTCCAGTACGGCGTCCCGTGCTGGCTCGAGCCCGCCACGCCGGACGATTACCTGCAGCCCGCTCTCGGCGCGCCCCAACAGCCCGATGGCCTCGACACCTGGCAGATCTACATGAACGGCGCTATCACGGCTGGCCACGTTTATCATTTCCTGGCCGCCCATTACGCGGTTGGCATGAACGCGCAGGCCGACGCCATCCTTGACGCCATGCTCGCCACCCAAGACAAAGGCGGATTCCAGAACGGCGTACAGGACGCATTCCCCAAAGGCGTCGACTGGCGAAAGTGGAACGGCGACCCCTGCGGGTATGAAGGCTTCCTCGCGGACAACGCCCGGTTCCTCCTCGCCGTGCTGACGCGGAGCCCGCTGTTCCGAGAGCGTTTGTACCGGCCGCTTCACACGCCGTAGAGATTGCGCAGTGGTGAAGTAAAAAGACATGAAACTTGCTCCTCTATTAAGTCTTATCATGTTCATTTTGGCGGGTGCCGCAGGCGCCATGGACCTGGTGTGGACACGGACGACCGGGCAATTCCGCCCGGAGTCCGCTCCGGTCGTCGTCGAGGGCATCATCGAGGGAGATCCGCTGCTGGTCTGCGTCAATTTGGGTGGGCAGGTGATGGCGTGGCGGCTTGATGGCACGGATTTCGGCCGCGGCCAGGACGGCCGCGGCCAGGATGGGACGGTTTACCAGCTTCCCGAAGGCAAGTGGTCGTCGTCGCCCGCCGTCGTCAATGGCGAGACCGTCCTCGTCTTCTGCAGCGTCGAAGGCCAAGTGATCGCGCTCGACAGAGAATTCACACTGCTTTGGGAGCAACGTTTAGCCGAGGAGACGTGGTGGGCGCGGGCGACGCCCGTGGTGTTGACGCTATCGGGTAAGGACTCGATGTTTCTCGGCGACAAGTCCGGAACCATTACGTGCATCCAGCCGGACGGGACGGTCGCATGGCAGGTTAATCCCGGCGAAGGGCCATGCCGCTCGCGGCTTGCCGTTATGCAGGCCGAGGAAGGGCCGTTGCTGCTCGCGCCGTTGGGCGCGGCCCTTTGCTGCTTCACGCCCGGCGGCGACCTCAAGTGGACGCATCGTTTCGCCGCATGCCATCCCAACGGAACGATGCTGGCCAGCCCGGTATTCGTCAAACAGGGTTCGCTCGAAGGCATCTTGTGCGGAGTCGAGGACTCGCTGTACGCCCTGACTCCGGAGGGCGAAATCTTATGGATGCGGGAAATATCCAGCACCCTCGATGCCACAATCGCTCTCATGCCGAGGCCCGGCCTCGATCCCCTCATCCTGTGCCAGGGACTGTGGGGCAACCTTCAGGCATTCGACCTGTCCGGCCAGCCCGTTTGGACGCACCTGTATCGCAGCAAGAGCCGCACCCAGCCGCTCGTCGCCGATTTCGACGGCGACGGGCAGCAAGAGGCGGTCGTAACTGCCTACAATCAACGCGTCCTGCTGATTAATGCGAAAGGCGAGCGAACCGACGAGGTCCGGTTGAGCGGGCTGATCTCGGCGGCGCCGACGCCAATCCATAACGGTGCGGGCACGGACATGGTGATCGTGACGGGCACGCTGCTGGCCCACCGCTTGCACGCCGGAGACGCCCGCGCCACCTATGGCACCCCCGCCGAGACCGGCGCTGTGCGTGTCTCGGCGATGCGCAACGGCAATCAGCCAGGCATTCTCGTTGACAACCCGGACGGCACATTCCTGCGTGCAGCGGCCCGATGGACGGCGGAAGACGGCGCGGACGCCGTCGCCTCCGCCCTCACCGCGCGTTCCCGCTTTGAAATGCCTTTGCCCGATCTCGTCGGCGCGGCGCGTGTGACGGTTAAATTGGGGCGCGGCGATGTCCTCTTCGATGAGGACGTGCAAGTGCCGCCCGTTCTGGCGCTGGAGATTGCCAAAGATGCGTTGCACGCATGGCCGACGCAGCCGTACGCCGATTTCGATGAAACACTGCCGCGGCCTGATGCCGCCAGCGAGATTCGCGTCGAGCCGCTGTACGTCGGTGAGGTCGATCAAGGTGCATTTATTGTCGCGTCGTCGTTCGACGAGCCCGTTCCCGTACGCATCGCGATCAACAGGCCCGTGCTCGCTGACAAGGCGCCGTTTGCGGGCGCGATCGTGCCGCGCCAGGTCGTGACGGTTGGTACCGTAAACGGCGAACGGGCCGCCGATGCGCTTCCCGCGCTGAACGACGCCAGCGTGGTCGTCATCCCCGCGCACCGGGCCATCAAGATCTGGCTCTCGATCGACGCTCATGACGCGGCCCCCGGCGAGTATGCCGGCTCGGTCGCCGTCGCGCCGATCGACCCGGTCGCGGCCGCAATAACGTTGCCGCTGACGATCGCCGTGCCTGACCTCGCCATGCCCACCCCGTTGCCGCTGACGTTGTGTACGTGGGACTACGTGCCCAACAACTGGTTTGCCGAGTCCGCCCCCGAAACGCTGGACGACATGGCGCGGCACGGCGTAAATGTGTTTCCGCGGTCAGACTTGCCGCCGGGCAGCGTCGACGCGGCTGGAAAACTCGCGATGGATTGGACAAAACTCGATGAAACCCTCGATCGGTTACGGGGCCGCGGCCAAATCCTGTTTCATCTCTGCCAGCCGCCGCTGTCTTTTTCGCAGTCTCCCGGCCCCGAGCAGACGCATGCGTTCGAGGTCGAGTACGTGCGGGCATTTCGCGATCACCTGCTCGAGAAGGGGCTGGACTACAATGATTTCGCCTTCTACCCCGTCGATGAACCCGGCCTCGACTACGGGCCGCGCGTGCCCGTGTACATGGCCGCGGCGCAACTGTTCCGCGAGGCCGACCCGAAACTGCGCGTTTACACCGATCCCGTGCCGGGGCTTTCGTTGAAGGATTACGAGCAGATCGAGCCGCTGACGGACGTGTGGTGCCCGAACATGCGGCTGGTGAACGGCCTGCTTGCGGGCGACCCGCGCATACGCCGCATCATGGACAGCGGGAAGCCGGTCTGGTCGTACGAATGCGTGTCGCAGGTGCGATCGCTGTCGCCGCTTTGCTACAACCGGGCAAACGCGTGGCGCGCGTGGTATTTCGGCCTGGACGGCATCGGGTTCTGGACGCATTGCACCACGCCAACCGACCCGTGGCTCACCGGCAAGACCATGAACGACGAGTACGCGCTCGTCTATCCCGGCGATAAGCCTGTCCCGAGCATCAGATGGGAAGCCGTGCGCGACGGGCTTGAAGATATTGCCGCGTTTGCGTTGCTCAAGCAGCGCGTTGAAGAGCGGCGCGGCAGCGATGCCGAGATCGTGAAACAGGCCGAGAAACTGCTGGCGACGGCGCTGGTTGACGTGATGGAACTGTCGGACCAGGCGTTCATCGAGAGCCGTGATTTTTTGTGCGAAGGCGACAGGCGGATCTGGCACTCGCCTGCCGACGTTGAATTATTCGGCAACTACCGCAGGCAGGCCGCTACACTCACGCTGGCGTTGACTGAGTAAACCGTTACATCTGGATTTTCGGCTGCTTGTCGTGATATCACGGCCATATGGCAAACAACAGCCGCCAACGGCACGAAAGGTCCTGTTGACATGAAACACAGCCGCAGGCAGTTTTTGATGACGGCGGGCGCGGGCGCGCTGGCCATGACGGGTTGCACTACGTTTCGCAAACCGAGAGCACCGCGCAGGCCCAACATCCTGCTGATCATGTCCGACGACCAGGGGTACGGCGACATGTCGGCCCACGGCAACCCGTATCTCAAAACGCCCAACCTCGACCGGCTCCGCGGCGACGGCGTCCGGTTCGAGCGGTTTTACGTGTGCCCGGTGTGCACGCCGACGCGGGCGTGCCTCATGACGGGCCGGTACAACTACCGGACGCGCGCCATCGACACCTACCTCGGCCGCGCTATGATGGACCCGAAAGAGGTCACCGCGGCCCAGTTGCTCGGCCGCGCGGGTTATCGCACGGGCATCTTCGGGAAGTGGCATCTCGGCGACAACTATCCCATGCGCGCCTGCGACAAAGGGTTCCAGGAATCGCTCGTCCATCGCGGCGGCGGCCTCATGCAACCGTCCGACTGGCCCGGCAACACCTATTTCAACCCCACCCTCAGCCGCAACGGACAAGACTTCAAGTCCTCCGGCTACTGCACCGACGTGTTCACCGACGCCGCCATCGATTTCATTTCGCGGCGGTCGAGCGAGCCCTTCTTCTGCTATCTCCCCACAAACGCCCCGCACACGCCGCTCCAGATCGCCAACGAGTGGGCGGAACCGTACCGCGCCCTCGGCCTCGACGGAAACGTCGCCAAGGCCTACGGGATGGTGGCCAACCTCGACTGGAACGTGGGCCGGATACTCGGCAAGATCAACCAACTCGGCATTGCCCGCGACACGCTCGTCATTTTCCTCACCGACAACGGGCCCCAGGCCTACGGCAGGGCGCCCGTCCGCTACAACGCCGGGATGCGCGGCACAAAAGGCACCGTGTACGAAGGCGGCATCCGGGTGCCGAGCTTCTGGCGTTGGCCCGGCACGCTCGACGCAGGGGGCCGTATCGACACCATGGCCGCCCACATCGACGTGCTGCCCACGCTGCTCGAGATCGCCGGCGTCCGCAACCCCGGCAACCGCGCGCGCGCAACGCGCGTTGACGGACGGAGCCTCGTGCCGCTGCTGATGCGCGACCCCACCCCGTGGCCGGACAGGTACTATTTCACGCAGTGGCACCGCGGCGACGCGCCCGAACCGTTCCGGGCGTGCGCCGTCGTTTCGCAACAGTACAAGCTGGTCGACGGGAAAGAGTTGTACGACCTTGTCGACGACCCGTTCGAACAGCACGACATCGCCGCGGAGAAGCCAAACGTCGTCGCCGAGATGCGCCGCGCCTACGAGCGGTGGTTCGCCGACGTCAGCGCCACACGCGGCTACGACCCGCCCCGCATCCACATCGGCACGCCACACGAAAATCCCGTCGTACTCACCCGCCAAGACTGGCGCGGCGACGAAGGATGGGACGCCGGCCGCTCCGGCCATTGGCTGCTCCACGTCGCCACACCCGGCCCATACGACATCACACTCACGTTCAACCCGCTCGGAGAAGCCGGCAGCGTCGGCTTCCAACTCGGCGACGTGACGTTCGAGCAGAAAGTGGAGAAGGACGCCGCATCCTGCGCCTTCCAAAACGTCACCCTCAACCGCGGCCCAGCCCGGCTCGACACATGGCTCACCCGAGGCGGCAAGAAGGAAGGCGCGTACCAGATCTACGTCCAAAAACGCTGAACACATCCCAGCCAATCCGCCTTTCATTCCACCAACTCTCTCCATTTTATATAGCCAAGTTGGTGCACTTTTTGGCCGGTTTGCGAAGCGGATTAAATACAGAGTTTTGCGAAACAAGGGGGGATTGGTTGACAAAAAGGACCTGAATGGCTGCTAAAGATATGAAATTTGTTGGATTGAGGGGCCGTAGAGTTTCTTTGGGGGTTTTTCCTCTGCGCGCTTTGCGCCTCTGCGTTGGTCGATAGCTGAGGATGCCGATGATGGATTTCTGGTCATTTTCTTCAGCCTGAAAGGCTGTAATACTTCGGCTTGGGGCAACGCCCTGGAAAAAGAGTATTCCCCACGGTCCGCCCTGAAGGGGTAGCACACGTTTTGTTGCACCCATTCAGGGTGCTTCTGTTCTGCGCACCCGTTCCTGGGGCATTGCCCCAGGCTATTCTCTCAGGCCCCTTCAGGGCCGAAAAGCGGCAGCGAGTTGCCGCACTCCATACAGCCTCCTCAGGTTCGTGTCATCCGCATGATGTCGGTGGTGAGTTCGGCGGGGGTGCCGTTGGGTGTGCATTTGTATTGGTCGAAGTTGGTGTAGCCGATGGAGCGTAGGAATGGTTCGTCGATGAGGCATTTGCCGTTGGTTTCTTCGGGGTGTTGGAGGATCTCGAAGACGGAATCGGCGAGGATGTCGGCTTTTCGCCAGACGGATGGGTCGCCCATCTTGAAGTTGATGGTTGCAGCGGATTCGATGATGGTTTTCGGCCAGAGCGCGGTGGCGCAGATGCCGGTTCCGGCGAGTTCTTCGGCGAGGCCGATGGCCGTCATGCTCATTCCGTACTTGCTGATGAAGTAGGCGATGTGGCCGTGGAGGATGGTGAGGTCGATGGGCGGCGACATGAAGATGATGTGGCCGCAGGCCTGTTTGCGCATGGTGGGGAGGAAGGCCGAAGTGACAGCGAACGAGCCGCGGACGTTGACGTTCATGACGAGGTCAAACCGTTTCATGGGGGTGTCTTCGAGGTTTCGCCACCAGAGTGCGCCGGCGTTGTTGATGACGATGTCGATGCGGCCGAATTTGTCGAGCGTGGCGGCGACGGCGCGGTCGATGCTGTCTTGTTCGACGAGGTTGCAGTATACGGCGAGTGCGGTTGCGCCGAAAGATCGCATTTCGTCGGCTGCGCTTTCGATCGTGCCGGGCAGTTTGTCGTGCGGTTTGACGGACCTTGCGGCGACGACGATGTCGTAGCCTTCGCGGGCGAGTTTGAGCCCGCATGCTTTGCCGATGCCGCGTGTTGCGCCGGTGATGAAAGCGACTTTTCTCATTCGGGCCTCCTGGAGGGCAGTTTGGCAAGATGTGGGAGTTTTTTCAAGGATGAAGGACGAAGGACAAATTACAAATTACAAATTACAAAAGCCGAAGGGCAAAGGATGGGGGATCGGACGGATCGGACGGATCGGACGGATAAGAACCCGCCGCCGCCACCGCCTGAACCCGACTTCAGCGAAGTCGGGCTACTACGGAGAAGTTGGGCTACGGCGTGGCAAGCCTAGCGGTCGCGCGGGAGCGCGACCCCACCGCATGACAACCGCATGACGGCCTTGGCGGGCGGGTGTGGTAGCATGGCGGGAATGGAGGGCTCGATATGAGGCGGATGAACAGGCGGGCTTTTTTGCAGCGAACGGCTGCGGCGACAGGCGCGGGTATTGTGATATCGGCAGCGGCGGGGGCGGGGAGTGATGCGGCGGCGGTGAAGTTGTCGGGGCGCGTTTATGTGCTGCCGGGCGGGGTGAACACGGGCGTGTTGATGAGCGACGGCACGGCGCTGTTGTTCGACTGCTGCGATTCGGTTACGGGCGAGCGTCTGGCGGTGTTGGGCGCGGGGTCGGTCGAGATGATCTGTTGTACGCAGCACCGCCGGCCCAATATGGCAGGAGCGTACCGGTTTGTCGAGGCCGGCGCGAAACTGGTTGTGCCGAACGGCGAACGTCATCTGTTCGAGGAAACGGACGCGTACTGGAACGACAGGAAAAACCGGTGGCACGTTTACCACAGCCAGCCAGGCCCGGAAGTGGCGGCTGCGCCGGTGAAGGTTGATCGCGAAGTTGGCGAGGGCGACGTGATCGAGTGGCGGGGGTATCGTATCCGGGTGCTCGATACGCCGGGCGCGACGGACGGTAGCGTGTCGTACGTGGTCGAGGACGGAGGCGAGATTATCGCGTTCTCGGGCGATGTCATTTTCGGCCACGGCCGAATCTATGAGCTGCATTCGCTGCAAAAAGGCTTCGACACCATCGGCGACTACCACGGCTTTTTGGGGAACCGGCGCAAGCTGATCCCGAGCCTGCGCAAACTGGCGGAATCGGGTGCGACGTGCGTGGCGCCGTCGCACGGCGGGCCGGTCCGTGAGGTGAAATCGGCGACGCAGCTCGCGGAGCAGCGCCTTGATGCGTTGTGGCGCAATTACACGAGCATCTCTGCGTTGAACCACTACTTCCCGTCGGCGTTGAAGGACACGGCGGACGATCCAGCGCGGATGAAGCCGGGGGAAACGAGCGCGCCGCCGGATTGGGTGCGGCGTGTGGCGTTCACGAGTTTCGCGGTCGTCTCTGAGACGGGTGCGGCGTTGCTGGTGGATTGCGGCCACGATTCGGTGGTCGCGAAACTGCAGGAATGGCTCAGAAACAAGACGATCAGTGCGGTAGAAGGCTGCTGGGTGACGCATTACCACGACGACCACGTCGACAGCCTTCCCCGGTTCGCCAATACGTTTTCGAAGGCGCCCATTATGTGCGACGAACATATGGCGGACATCATCGAGCGGCCGCGTCGGTATTTCCTGCCGTGCATCAGCCCGTGCGGGGCGCCGGTCGGCAAGACGACAAAAGACGGCGAGTCCTGGCCATGGCATGAGTTCACGCTGACGGCGTTTCATTTCCCCGGGCAGACGCTGTATCACGGGGGGCTGCTGGTGGAAGGGCGGGGTGTGAAGGTCTTTTTTGCGGGCGATTCGGGCGCGCCGACGGGCCTCGATGATTACTGCGCGGGCAACCGGGTCTTTTTGGGCAAAGGGCAGGGGTCGCGCTACTGCCTCGACGTGTGGCGGCAACTGCGGCCCGACCACATCATCAACGAGCATCAGGATAAGGCGTTTTCGTTCACGTCCGAGCAGATCGATTACATGGACAGAGTGCTCGAGGACCGGGAGCGGCTGATAGGGCAACTGTGCCCGTGGAAGAACGCTAATTTTGCGCTCGATCCGTGGTGGGTGCGGACGTGGCCGTACGATCAGGAAGCGCTGCCGGGCAGCACGGTTCGGGTCGATGTGCAGTTCACCAATCACGCCGATGTACCTGCGCGGGCCGAGGTCGAACCGGTCGTGCCTCGAGGATGGCAGTGGGAAGACAGCGGCAACGCGGCGGCAGACGTTGCGGGCAAGGCGGACGGGGCAATCGCGATTGGGCTGAAGATCCCCGAAGACGCCGCGCCGGGCCGCTACACGATTCCTGTGCGGGTGACTTGGGATGGGGAATACCTGGGGCAGTACCGGCATGGGATTGTGGAGGTTGCGGGGTAAATGCGGAATTGCAGATTGTCGATTGCCGATTGTTGATTGGAAGAGATGAGCACAAGCATTGACCGGGTGCGCCGCCACCACCACCGCCTGCCGCGACTTCGGCGAAGTCGGGCTACTTCGGCGAAGTTGGCCTCGGGAAAGTTGGGCGATTAATGCAGGCAGGACGCCCGCACCACAATTTGCAGTGCAGCTTATAGCTCGGGGAACCAGCGTTTGAGGAACTCGGGCATTGGGCCGTTGTAGGTGGCGTTCTTGATGTTCATCCAGGTGCGCTGGTCGCCGACGGAGTAGTAGACGCGGGTTTTGCCGGCGAATTCGATGAGGTCGGGATCGGAAGCGTCGATACCTTCGTCGAGATTGTTGGCGGTGAGGACGGGATTCATGGGGCTGAGGTCCCATTTGGCGAGGTCGGTCGAGCGTGCGATGAACGTTTCGAAAAACCAGCGCGGGGTCCTGTGCTCGGTATAGAGGAGGTAGTAGAAGCCGTCGGCGTAGCGGATGGCGGGGCATGCGGTGTATCGGTCTTTGCCAAACAGTGCGTCGGGCAGTTTGGTCCAGTTCATCAGGTCGGCCGATTTGGCGAACTTGACCGTGAACGCGGGATAGGCGGGATCGTTGGTTTCGTAGGCCATGACGTAGCCGTCAGGCGCGGCGCAGACGGAACTGTTGAACAGATGCTCGGCGGGATCCTGGACGATGGCGATTTTTTGCTCCCAGTTCTCGAGGTCTGAGGATTTGAAGACGGTGACATCGTTCCAATTGTCGTTTTCGAACCGGGATGCGAACACGTAGAGCGCGTCGTTGGCGGTGACCGCGCAGGCGAGGCTGTGGCCTTCGCCGAGCCGCGCGAGTTGCTCGCCGGACTGTGCGTCGCGCAGTTCCATCCAGTAATCGCTCGAGGTGCCGCCGGTGGCGGGCCGCACGCACGTGAGCAGGCACTCGCGGTCCTGCCAGACAACCGGCGAGACCTCGCACATGTCTTTTTGAATGAGGGTATCGCCGGTCAACACGGGCCTGGCCGGTCCCGCGCCGGGGAGTTGGCCGGTCGAGAACTCGGCGATAGAATCGAACACGTCGACGGGCCATGCACCGAGCCGCAGCATGCCTTTCGGCACGTCCTGCGTATGCTGGACATACGCCTGGACGTTGCCCTTGACGGAGTAACCGATGTCGCCGGCGGAATCTTTGTCGACACGGACGCCAAACACTTTGTAGCCCATTAGGGTGGAGTCTTCGAAATCGACGTGGAGGTACTTGCCGTTCTGCACGCTCTGCACGATGCCGTCGGTGGGCGTGCCGGCGGGTTGCGAGAAGTTGAGTGTGACAAGCCGGCAGCGGTTGACTTTGACGCGCGTGTAGGTGTGGAAGCCGAAGTTGCTGCCTTTGAGCGCGCACTGCGGGCTGACCATGGTGCAGTCTTCGAACACGACGTCGTGGCGCTCGGGCATCTGCGGGTTTTCGACTCTGACGTAGGCGCCGGCCGTGTCGCCCCACCAGTCGAGCGCCCACAGGGTGCATCGGCGGAACGTGATGGGCTCGTCGTACCTCGACAGGCAGTTGCCCACGCCGCCGCCGAACGCGCGGCCGATGCCGGTACAGTCTTCGACGAGTATGGTGAACGGCTCGACCCGGTTCGTGGTGTCCCAGAACAGGGCGCCGTCGCCGCCGGTGGCGTAGAGGTTTCTGAGGATCCACCGGTCCCATACGATGGCGGAAAACGTCTGCGCGGTGTGCTCTTTCGACCATCCCTGTTTGTACGCGCGGATGTTTCCCCACCAGTCGTAGCTTTTCATGCCCTTGTCGGGATCGCCGGAGTCGAGGACGACGCGGCCGGATGTGCCGGAGCCGTACCTGCCCTCGACGTCGCCGATCAGGAGGTTGTACGAGCCGGCGGCGGCCGGGTGCGCCACCGAGAGGTTGGCTTCCATGTAGGTGTCCGGCCGGATGACGACGGTGTGGCCGCCGAGCGCGTCGGGAATGGCATCGAGCGCTTTCTGCACCGTGGTGAAGGCAGTGGCCCACGACAGGCCGTCGGAGTTGTCGCCCAGTTTCGAGACATAGAAGGTCACGCCCTTGCGGCCGGTGTAGTCGTTGGCGGCGGGATCCCATGCGGCGGCCCAGCATGCGCCTTGAACGGCCGCCAGGATTGTCAAGACAAGCGTAATTCGTGCCATCGCATTAATCTCCTTTTTCGCATGAGTATGGCCGCAGGCCGCAAAAAGCGGGGACAGGCACGCTTTTTTCAAACTGCCGAAAAAAACGAGCCAGTCCCCGTTTTTTGCCGTTTTTTGCTCAGGCGAAATCCATCTCGTAAACGTATATGTCTTCTTTGACTTGGCTTCGTACTTTGCAGCCGCTTTTTTGAAACACGGTTTGCATGGCCCGGTTGTCGCGGAGTACTTCGGCGGTGAACCCGGCGATGCCGTTTCGTTTTGCGATGGTGATGAGGTGTTTGAGCAGGAAACTGCCGATCCCGCGGTTCTGCCATGCGTCGTCGACAATGAACGCGACTTCGGCCCGGTTGGTATGCGGGTCGAGGTAGTACCGGCCGACGGCGATAATGTCTTCGCCGAACGCTTCGGGGAGTGTGCCGACGATGGCGACCTCGGTGCGGTGGTCGATGTAGACGAAATTCTGCACCTGCTCGCGGGAGATCCACTTCATCCGGCTCATGAACCGGTAGAAGAGCGTCTCGGCGCTGACGCCGTAGAACAGGTCGCGGATTCGGGGTTCGTCGGTGGGGTGGATGGGCCGGAAGCTGACGAGCGTGCCGTCGTCGATCAGGTAAGACGTCTTGAGTTCTTGCGGCCCGACGACGAACTCGTCGACCTCGGCCATTTCGGCGCGGACGTACTTGGCTTTGACGGCTTCCTTGAGGAGGTCTTCTCGGAACTTGGGGTGGGCGACGCTGATGAGGGCGAGTGCGCGCTCCTGCACGCTTTTGCCGTGGAGGTAGGCGGTGCCATATTCGGTGACGACGTAATGGACGTCGCCGCGTGTAGTGACGACGCCGGCGCCGGGGGTCAGGAACGCCACGATCCTGGAGATCGTCTCATTTCGCGCGGTCGAGGGCAGGGCGATGATGGCCTTGCCGTCTTCAGACCGGGCGGCGCCGCGGTTGAAATCGACCTGGCCGCCGATGCCGGAGTAGAACTTGGTGCCCAGCGAGTCGGCGCAGACCTGGCCGGTGAGATCGACTTCGAGCGCGACGTTTACGGCGACCATTTTGTGCTGGCGGCTGATCACGAACGGGTCGTTGACGTATTCGGTGGGGTGGAACGCGAACATGGGGTTGTTGTCGATGTAATCGTAGAGTTTTTTGGTGCCCATGCAGAAGCTGGCAACGATCTCGCCTTTGTCGACCGACTTGAGCGACCCGTCGATCACGCCCGTCTCGACCAGGTCCATCAGCGCGTCGGTGAACATTTCGGTGTGGATGCCGAGATGCTTCTTTTCCTTTAGGCTTTCGAGGACGGCGTGTGGCACGCGGCCAATCCCGAGTTCGATGGTCGATCCGTCTTCAACGAGCGCGGCGACGTACTCGCCGATCCGGCGTGTAACGTCGGTGACTTCGGCCCATTTGACTTCGATCAGGGGCTGGTCCACCGGAACGAGGAAGTCGATGTCGTTGACGTGGATGAAACTGTCGCCGAGCGTTCTTGGCATCTGGGGGTTGACCTCGGCGATCACGAGCTTTGCGTTTGCGGCGGCGCTTTTCACGATATCGACGGAAATGCCGAGGCTGCAGCGGCCTTTGTCGTCGGGCGGGGTAACCTGGATGAGTGCGGCATCGATGGGCAACTGGCCGGTGGTAAACAGGCGCGGGATCTCGGACAGGAAGATGGGCGTGTAATCGCCGACGCCTTCCTGGATCACACTGCGCACGTTTTCGGCGATGAAGAAGCTGTTGACGACGAAATGCTGGCTGAGCTCCTTGTCGGCGTAGGGGGCTTCGCCGAGCGTGAGGAGGTGGACGACCTGGACGTCGGCCAATTGGCTCGAGCGTGCGGCGAGTGCGCGCACCAGTTCGTTCGGCTGACCGCAGCCGGTACCGATAAACACGCGCTGGCCCGGCTTGACGTGGCTGAGCGCCTGGTCGGCGTTGACGACCTGATCGGCGTGGGCCTTTTGCCAATCGGGGTTGTAGCTGATTTTCCTCTCACTCATTGTGTTTCTTAACTCCCGATAAAATCATTCGAGCATCGGCGACCACGGGGGGCGTTCCGACGGCGCCCACCATGAAGGGGTTGATGTCGAGCTCGGCAATCTGGGGAAAGTCGGTCACCAACTGGCTGATCCGCTGCAGGCCGCTGGCAATCGACGTGAGGTCGACCGCCGCCTCACCGCGCGCGCCCTTGAGGAGCGCGTAGGACCGCGTGCCCAGCAGCATCTGCATGGCTTCGTCGGCCGTGATCGGGGCCAAGTGGAACGTGACGTCTTTCATGACTTCGACGAAAATGCCCCCGAGGCCGAACATCAGCATGGGCCCGAACTGGGGGTCGCGCGTCATGCCGATGATGATCTCGCGGCCCTTCTTGGCCATCTGCTCGACATACACGCCGTCGATTTGGGCATCCGGTGCGCGTTTGGAGATCCGCAGCATCATCAGGTCGAACGCGTCCCGTACCTGCTCGGCATTGGACAGATTCAACTTCACCCCGCCGAAATCCGACTTGTGCAAGATGTCCGGCGACGAAATCTTCATCGCCATCGGGTAACCGATATGCTCGGCAATCGACACCGCCTCGTCGGCCGTCACGGCGAGCCGGCCCGGCGGAACGTTGAAATCGTACGCGGCGAGGATTTCTTTGGCCTCGACTTCGCCGACCTCGGGCCGGCCGGACCTCTCGTGTCGCGCGATGACGCGCTCGACCCTGCGGCGGTTGACGGGGAAGCGGGTGACGACGCGCGGGGGGCGAAGCCGCCACGCCGAATAGTCGCACATGGCTTTGAGCGCGGCCACGGCCCGGTCGGGCGAGGGGTAGTCGGGTATGTTGAGGGCGGTCAGTTCGCGGCGGGCGTCCATGACGTCGTGGCCGCCCATAAAGGTAGCGAGTACGGGCTTGTCGCCTTTCATATGCGTTGCGATTGCGCGTGCGGTGCCGATGGGGTCGGTCATGGCCTGCGGTGTGAGAATGACGACGACGGCGTCGACGGAATCGGCGGCCTGAGCGGCCTCGAGCGCGAGCCCGTACCGTTCGGGATCGGCGTCGCCGAGCACGTCAATGGGATTGCCGACGCTGGCGGCCGGGGGCAGCTTGGCTTTGAGCGATGCGACGAGATCGGCGGGGAGTGGCTCGATTCGGAGCCCGGAATTTTCGGCGGCGTCGGCGGCCATGATGCCGGGCCCGCCGGCGTTGGTGATGATGGCGATTCGGTTGCCCCGCGGTATGGGCTGCATCGAGAATGCCATGGCCGAGTCGAAAAGGCTCTCGAAATTCTCGGCCCGAATCACGCCGGCCCGGCGGAACGCGGCGCCGTACGCGATGTCGGCGCCGGCCAGGCTGCCGGTGTGGGAGGACGCGGCTTTGACGCCCGCGAGGGACGTCCCCACTTTGAGTACGACGACGGGTTTTGTGAAGGCAGCGGCTTCGGCGGCTTTCAAGAACTCGTCTCCGTGCGTGATGCTTTCGAGGTAGCAGGCGATGACTTTGGTTTGGTTGTCGGCGGCGAGCACAGTGAGGAAATCGGTTTCATCGAGATCGGCCTTATTGCCGATGCTGAGTAGCTTGGCGAGGCCGACACCTCTGCCGCTGGCCCAGTCGAGGATGGCCGTGCACAGCGCGCCCGATTGAGAGACGACGCTGATCCCGCCGGGGCTGGGCATCTGGCTGGCGAACGATGCGTTGAGCGAGTGCTCGGTATTGATCAGGCCGAGGCAGTTGGGGCCGAGCATCCGGACGGCGGCCGAGGAACAGACAGCCGCGATTTCCTTTTCGCGCTCGGCGCCATCGGGCCCGACTTCCTTGTAGCCGGCGGAGACGACGATGATGGCTTTGGCCTGTGCGGCGATAGAACTTTCGATGGCGGTTTTGACGAACTTGTTGGGCACGGCAATTACACTGAGATCGACCGTACCTTTGTAGAGTTTGAGATCGGGATAGGTGGTGAGGCCAAGGATCTCTTCTCCGGCCGGGTTTACGGGCACCAGATCGCCTTTGAAACCGGCGTGCAACAGGTTGGCCAGGATCTCGTGGCCGACCTTTCCGGGAGTTCTGGACACGCCGATAACCGCCACGGTTTTGGGATATAAAAGAGCTTCGAGCATTAAGTGATACCCACATCTGTTGGACCAGAGGCCAGAAACAAGGGATTATAACACCGGCTAGAAAAACTGTTCAAATTCGAACGGCCAAAATGCGCCAAAAACATGTAAAAATGGCCGAAAATAGAAGGTCTCCCCGAGGCGATCATTCTTCGAGTGCGTGGCGGTCGATCTCGTGTTTCTTGAGCCGGTACTGAAGCGTCTTGTACGACACGCCCAGCAGTTCGGCGGCTTCTTTTATGCGGCCGCCGGATTCCTCGATCGCCTGGCGGATCAGATCCTGTTCGATTTCCTCGAGCACGATGCCGCCGGGCGGCAGCTTGAACGGCGTGGCCGGTTGGGGTGGGTGTTCGATGAGCTTGGGGGGCAGATCGGGCGCGGTGACGAGCGGGCCGTCGACGAGGATAAACAACTGTTCGAGCGTGTTCTCGAGTTCGCGGACGTTGCCGGGCCACCGGTAGCGGCGCATGGCCTCGAGGGCTTCGGGCGCAATCGCGGGAACGGGATGGCCGAGCTTGGCGGCGAGCTTTTCGCGGAAGTGCCTCACGAGCAGGGGGAGATCCTGCATCCGGTCGCGGAGCGGCGGGAGATCGATTCGGATCACGTCGAGCCGGTAATAGAGGTCCTTGCGGAACAGGCCTTCCTCGAGTCTCCGCGCGAGGTCCCTGTTGGTGGCGACGATGACGCGCACGTCGACCTTGCGCTGCTGGGTGCTGCCGATCCGTTCGAGCACGCCGTCCTGCAGGACGCGCAGGAGTTTGGCCTGGCTTTCGAGGCGCATGTCTCCGATTTCGTCGAGGAACAGTGTGCCCTCGTTGGCCATCTCGAACTTGCCGGGCCTTGATGCGTCGGCGCCGGTGAACGCGCCTTTCTCATGGCCGAACAGTTCGCTCTCGACGAGCGTGTCGGGGATAGCGGCGCAGTTGGTGACGGTGAACGGCTTGTTTTTTCTGGGGCCGGCGAAATGGATGTGCCGCGCCACGAGTTCCTTGCCGGTGCCGGATTCTCCCTGGATCAGGACGGTGCTGTTGACGTTGACGGCTTTGCGCACGATGTTGAATACGCGCTGCATGGCGGGGCCTTCGCCGATGATGTTGCCGAGCGACACGGAGTCGGTGACGAGCTCGCGCAACTGCTGGTTCTGCTTGCGGAGGTCGGCTTGTTCAATGGCTTTTCCGGCCACAACCAGCAGTTCTTCTTTGTCGAATGGCTTGGCGAGATAATCGACGGCGCCTTCTTTCATGGCGGCGACGGCCGTCTGTACGGTGGCGTAGGCCGTCATGACGACGACCTCGAGTTCCGGGCGGAGGCGTCGCGCCTGCCGCAACAGCTCGAGGCCGTCCATACCGGGCATGCGCATGTCGGTCAGGAGCAGGTCGTAGGGCTCGTCGCGCAGCAATTCGACGGCGTCTTTGCCGGACGGTGCGCAGCCCACGTCGTACCCGGCTTTGGCGAGGATGGCGCAGATCACGTTGCGCTGGACTTGGTCGTCTTCGCAGACAAGTACCCGCGGTTTCATTTTTGAGCAGTCTCCAGTGGCAGGCTGATGAGGACCTGGCAGCCCTGGCCTTCGGCGCAACTGAGCGAAATGCTGCCGCCGTGCTCCTCGACAATGCCGCGTGTGATCGAGAGGCCGAGGCCGGTGCCGGTGTCTTTTGTGGTGAAGTAGGGTTCAAACGCCCTTTCCGCGACTTCCCTGGGCATTCCGGGTCCATCGTCGCGGATCTCGATTTCGCAGGACTGGTCGGTGACGTGGGAAAACAGCCGCACGCGCCCGCCGCACGGGCATACTTCGAGCGCGTTGATCAGAATGTTGAGGATGGCGCGTGTCAACTGTCGCGGGTCCGCGGACATCGAGGTGTCGCCAGTGCGGAGTTCCGTAATCAGCCGGATGCCGCGGTCTTCGGCGTCCTTTCGAACGAGTCGCGCGCACTCGGCCAGGATCACGTCAATCTTGGTGGGCTCGGGCTGCAACTCGCGCTCTTTAGCCAGCGAGAGAAACCCGGACACGATCTCTTCGAGCCGGTTGACCTCGTTCCGGATCGTCTCGAGGTGGCGCAAGGTATCGCCGGACTTGTCCGGGCCGTCGAGCGTGTCGATGGCGTGGCTCGAGAGCAGCTTGATGGCGTTGAGCGGATTGCGGACGTCGTGGGCGACGCCGGCGGCCATGTTGCCGATGGCGGACAGCCGCTGGGCCTGGCGGAGGTTGGCCTCGATTTTTTCCTTTTCCTGGAGGGAGGCGACCATGTTGTTGAACGTGTACTCGAGCGACTGGATTTCGCCGGACGTTTTGCGGGCGCTCAGTTTTTGGAGTTGGCCGTTGCCGGTTTCGCCGCTGCCGATCCGGGCGCAACTGTCGGCGAGGTCAGACAGGGGGCGCAGGATGCGGGCGATGAAATAGATCATAAACCCGAGCGTAATGATGAAAACGGCCGTGAGCAGCGCCAGGTACTTGTTCTTGAACGCGCGGACGATCTCGGCCTGCGGCACAAGCGAAACGCGCGCCGTCAGCAACATTTTGCGCCCCTGGAACTCGAGGGGCAGCCGGGCCGTTTTAACCAGTTCGCCCGATGCGGTTTTCTCCAGGGTGAACGGGCTGAAATCGGTGCTGTCGCTGCGGCGGTCGTCAAGCTGGATGACGGTGCCTGAATAGAACGGAGTCACGTCGCGCTCGACGTCCCTGAGGTCGGCGTCGGCATGCTCTTCGAGATGGAGCGTGATCCGGTTGGCGATATCCTGTGTTTGCGCTTCCATCTCGCGCACGACCTCGCCGAAGTAGTGGCGGGTGATTTCGTACACCGACCCGAGCAGACACAGCACGAGCACGGCGCACAGCACCATCACTCTCACGATGAGCGAGTCGCGCCAGCGGATGCGGGGGTATGTGGCGGGTGATTTGGTCATTCGTCCGGTTTGGGGTGAATCTCTCCGTTGTATACCTTGAGGACTTCGAGCACGTCCGTCCAGGTTTTGCGCTTGTCGGCGGGGTTTCGCAGCAGGTACGCGGGATGGTACGTGGCGCGCAACGGGATCCCGTGGTAGAAATACCACTTCCCGCGGAGCCGGCCGATGGTCTCGGTGGTTTTGAGGAGGGTTTGTGTGGCAAACGTGCCGAGTGCGCAGATGACCCTTGGCTTGATAATGTTGAGTTGGCGGATCAGGAACGGCTCGCAATGGTTGATCTCGGCGGGGAGCGGGTTGCGGTTCTCGGGGGGCCGGCATTTGAGGACGTTGCAGATGTACACGTCTTCGCGCCGCAGCTTCATGCCTTTCTCGATGATGTCGGTGAGGAGTTGGCCCGCCCGGCCCACGAACGGCTTGCCCTGCAGGTCTTCGTCCCTGCCGGGGGCTTCTCCGACGAACACCAGTTTTGCATTGGGGTTGCCCGAGCCGAAAACGACGTTGGTGCGCGTGGCGGCCAGCGTGCAGGTTTTGCAGGCCCGGACTTCCTGCTCCAGCGAGGCCAGCAGTTGCTGCTTGGTAGCCTTGACTGACTGGATTTTGTCTAGCGATGCCGCTACTTCCGGCGATAACGGCACCGTTTTTCGGCCGCGGCGCGCGGCATCCCGCAGGAGTTTGCAGGTCTCCGCCACTATTTCCTTATATGGCTCTGTCCCGGGCAATTTTTGTACCTCCATGAGGCGCGTGCGCGATAACGAATGATACCACGGGGCCGGTTGGGCTTGCATTAGAGGGATGGGGTGCGACAACAGGACGGATCGGACGGATCGGACGGATAAGACCATGCTACTCGGTGGCGCCGGAGAAGGATTGCTCGAAGAACCGCTGGATGTCCTGGAGGGAGAGTTGGCCGGGCTGGTTTTTGGTTCGTGGCTTGTCTTCAAATGTGATTTTGGCCATTTCGGGGATTGCAGAGGCCTCGACGCCGACGTCTTTGGCGGCGGGCGAGACGCCCAGTTGCACCATCAGGGCGTGCAGCGCGGCGGCGATTTGGGTGGCGGCATGGGCGGGTTCGGGCCGGGCGGTGTACCCCAGTGCGCGGGCGATTTCGGCGATCTTATCCGGTAGGAATTTGGCGTTGTGCTGGAACAGGGGGGTGAGGAGGAGGGCATTGGCGAGCCCGTGTGCGATGCCGAACCGTAGTGTGTAGTGGTAACCCATTCCGTGGACGAGGGTTGTGCCGCTTTGAGCTATCACGCACCCCGACAGCATGGCCGCGTAGAGCATGTTGGCCCTGGCGTCGAGGTCGCCGGGCTGGTCAGCCGCCCGCGGCAGCCATTGTTTGACTACGCGGCACGCCTCGATGGCCAGTGCGTCGCCCATCTGCGTTGACTTGTGCGAAACGAGGCCTTCCATTGCCTGGCTGAGCGCGTCCAAGCCGGTGTTGACGGTGACATGGCGGGGCATGCTGACGCTGAGTTCCGGGTCGAGCAGGGCCACGGCCGGAAACAGCGACCGGCCGGCGACGGTCTTTTTGTTGTTGATGGCGGTGTCGGTGAATACGGCGTAAGGCGTGACCTCGCTGCCGGTGCCGGCCGTGGTGGGTACGGCGATGACGGGCAGATTGGGGTTGGCATAGAGGTCCGACCCGAAGTACGTCGAGCACGGGCCGGGGTTCCGCGCCAGCAGCGCGATGGCCTTGCCCGCGTCCATCGGGCTGCCGCCGCCAATCGCCACCACAAGGTCGCATCCTTCCCGGCGGCACACCTCGCCGCCCGCGTCGCAAACCGACGTATCGGGGTTTTCGTCGACTTGGTCAAACACGGCCGCGCCCGGCAACAGCCGCAACGCGCGGTCAATCATGCCGGATTGCCGGGCCGATCGCCGGCCCGTGACGATGAGGGCCTTCGAGCCAAGCCGGGCGGCGTGATCACCAAGCGTGCTGAAACAACCCGGCCCCAGGAAGATTTCCGTGGGGACAAAGTAGCGGAACGGCTTCATTTGCGCCCCAAGCGTTCCTGGTAGGTGGCGAGATAGTCGGTTTGGGTGCGGTGGACGTGCTGGAGTTTCTTTTTGGCCTTAAGCCCGGCGTCGGAAACCGGGTCCATTTCGTAGGCGCGCTGCCATGCGGCGAGGGCGTCCTGGTAGCGCCCCTGATGGTACAGGGCATGGCCGAGAAACGTGCAGGCCCAGTCGCATTCGGGGTCTTCGGCCAGTGCGCCGCGAAACAACTTTTCGGCCGCCTCGTAATCCTTGGCGTTGAAGCGCTCGCGGCCTTTGTCGAGCAGTTTCTGGGC
>DATKVG010000137.1:0-12835 GCA_035530195.1 Bathyarchaeia archaeon
CCCGGATGCCATACCCAAGCACACTCGTTGGACGAACTCACCTCGAGAATGCATGAGGCGATCGAAGCTTATCTTGAAGTGCGTGGTGACGACGTTGCCGTAAATGAATTTGTGGGGGTTCAGAAGATAACGGTGGGAAAGTGACCCGGCTTCCACGTGCACGCGCATCTGACGTAATTAATGCACTGCACAAAGTTGGGTTTGAAGTAGCACGGATTAAAGGAAGCCATCATGTGCTGGTGCATCCGGATGGCCGTACGACAGTGATACCGGTTCACTCCGGGGAAGTCGTGGGGCCAGGTCTCCTCCGCCAGATCCTTCGCGAAGCTAAGATCACGCCGGAGAAGCTGCAGGATCTGCTCTGATTATGTCTGCACCTTCAAAGCTAAAGCGTACGCCAGCCCATGGTGGCATCACGTTGTTGCTCATATTGTCATTCCGCATTTTGCCTCCGTTGTTCGAGATTGTCAGCATCCTGCAATATGGCCCAGATAGCGGGCCTTGTGCCTGGTGCCGGCAAGGCTGTTTACGAGGCGCTTATCGGCCGTGACAAGGGGCGCATCCACGAGATCGGCCGTGGCGACATAGCAGGCGTCATACACGGATATGGAGTGGTCCATCGCGATTTTTAATGCAGCCGGAATCACTGTCGGCGTGGGGAGATGAACCAGGTTCAACGCATACAAGTCGCGGAGATTTCGCGATGCGTCTTTGCGGGAGTATCCGTAGCGGATCACGTATTTCCAAAGGACGTTGGCGCATTCCACAAAAAACAAATCGGGAACATACTGGCGGGTGTGGGGTCTTTCGGCCATCGTGGCGATAAGCGACTCGGCGGCGTCGGATAAAGGCTCCTGGACGCATAGCTTAATGCCGACACTCGCATCCAGAACGCAACGGTCAAGTTCCATCAGCGCTTTCGGTCTTGTCGAAGCAGTTTCGTACTATCCGGAACATTAGCCGGGGGAACAAATCGGCGCCGCCGCAGGCCCGCAAGGACAACCTTCTGGGTTCCGCGCCGTTTCCGTTCCTCCACGGCTTGCGCCAACAACACCAACACTTCGGCGGTCAAAGACTGGTTTTCGGAAGAGGCGAGACGGTGCAAATGCTCGTACAGGTCTTCCGGCACATTCCTAATGTGAAGAGTGGGCATTGTCAATCTCCATTTACGTCTCCAGGAATTGTACCGAAAGTGGTTGCACAATGCAACCACGGCCTACCGCGAACGCGCACCTTTGCGCCTTGGCGGCTTTGCGAGAGAATCTTCTTAATAGCCGAAGGCGCAGCCGTCTTTTCTGGGGTCGGAGCCGCCGTAGTATCGGCGGGGGTTTTCTTCTCGCCAGATGGCTTGGTAGCCGCCGAAGGCTTCGTCGGTGACCTTTGTGACCTTATGGCCCATCTCGACTAGCTTGTCGCGGACGGCATCGGGGATTCCCATCTCGAGATTGACGATGCCGGAGGCTTTCATGACGAAGTCCATGGGGGTTGAGCTGCCGTCATGTTCGGCGCGGGGCTGGTCGCCGGCCTGTTGCGGCGACATCCCGAAGTCGAGGATGTTCATCAGTACCTGGACGTGCCCTTGCGGCTGGAAATCGCCGCCCATCACGCCGAACGAGAATTTGGGTGCGCCGTCCCGCGTCACAAACGCCGGGATGATCGTGTGGAACGGGCGTTTGTGTGGTTCAAGCTTGTTGCGGTGGTTTGGGTTGAGCGAGAAGGAGAGTCCGCGGTTCTGCATGCTGAACCCAAGCCCGCCCGGGACAATCCGCGATCCCCAGCGGGCATAAATGCTCTGGATGAGCGAGATCATGTTGCCGTCGCCGTCCGCGGCGGTCATGTAGATGGTGTCGTGGCCGCCTGGGACCTTCCCGCAGGTCACGTTCTGCGCGGCTTTGGCGGGGTCGATGAGTGCCGCGCGCTGTTTGCCGTACTCCTTGCCGATCAGCCACTCGAGCGGCACGTCGGCCAGTTTTGGGTCGGCGTAATAGACGGCGCGGTCTTCAAACGCGAGTTTTTTCGCCTCGATGAACAGGTGGAGGTGCTCGGCGGAGTTGGGTTCGAGCGCGGCGATATCGAACTGTTCGAGCATGTTGAGCATCTGGAGGGCGCTGATGCCCTGCCCGTTGGGCGGGATCTCCCACACATGGTAGCCGCGGTACGTCGTGCTGACCGGCTCGACCCATTCGGGCTGGTGATCCACGAAATCTTTTTTGGACATCCGGCCGCCGCCCTCGCGGTTGGCCGCGACGATCTTGTCGGCGATCTCGCCTTCGTAAAACGAGCGCGGCCCGCCTTTCGCGATGGATTCGAGCGTATCGGCGAGCGCGGGGTTGGTGAATATCTCGCCGAACTTGGGCGCGTTACCGCCGGGCATAAAGATCTTGCACAGCGACTCGTACTTCGGGCCGACGGCCCAGTCTGCCGCCACGATGCCCGTCACGGGGAAGCCTTCGCGGGCGTACCGGATCGCCGGGTCGAGCAACTGTCCCAGCGGCAGGGTGCCGAACCGTTCGAGCAAAGCGCCCCAGCCGCTTACGCACCCCGGCACGTTCCAGGCCAGCGGGGTTTCGCCGGGGATGAACTTGAGGTTGAGTTTCGCCGCTTCTTCGAGGTTCCACTCGTACGGTGAGCGGCCGCTGGCGTTGAGGCCGTAGAGTTTTTTGTCCTTCTCGATCCAGAGAATGGCAAACAGGTCGCCGCCGACACCGCAGTTCATCGGCTCGACCAGCCCGAGCATGGCGTTTGCACAGACGGCGGCGTCGATCGCGTTTCCGCCGGCTTTCAGGACGTCGATGCCGGCCATCGTGGCGAGGTGTTGGCTGGCGCATACCATCCCGTGTTGGCTGACCACGGTGGATCGGTTGCGGTTTCGGGCTTTCTCGGCGGCATCCCGTTCCGGGGCGTGTCCACCTCCAGTGGGGTTGGATTCCAAGGCGTGCGCGGCGCCGGCGCCCATCATTGAAGCCGCGGCGGCGGCAGCCGTGGTTCCGGTCGATTTGAAAAAAGTCCTGCGGTTCATTGGCGAGGTCCCTCCTTGTTGCTGGTTGGGATTCTGAACAAATGGCGCAGAAAGGGCAAGTTTTTGGAAGGATTTGGCGGAAGCGAAAAGCGGGGACAGACACCTCCCTCGAAGACGCGCCGGAAGACCGGCGTTGTCGGAGTCAGTCCCTGTTTTTCGCTATAATCGCCGCAGGAGGCGCCGAATGGCTACGTTGACGTTGGCAATCTGCGCGCGGAACGCACATAAGATCATCGGTGAGTGTCTTGCCAGTATCCGGGCGCAGACGGTGGCTCCGGACGAGGTGATTGTGGCCGTGGACAACCTCGATGACCCGACGGCGGCCGCCTCGGCGCCGTATGGGGCGCGCGTGATCGCGAGCAACGCGACGGGCCTGTACGAGGCGCGCAACGCCGTGCTCGAGGCGTGCCGGACCGACTACCTGGCTTTTACGGACGCGGATTGCGTCCTGGCGCCGCGGTGGGTTGAACTGGCGAAAGGTGTGTTGGACAGCCGGCCCGATGTGGCGGGGGGCACGGGGCGCCATCCGGCCGTCGGCCCACGCACGGCGGCCAGTTGGCTGCACCACATGTGGTTCCTGGTGGAAACGCGGCGCACGGGCGAGACCGACGGCGTGATCGGGGGTAACAGCTATTTCCGGGCGGACGCGTTGCGCCGGGTGGGGGGCTGGCTGAAACTCCCGCGGCACAGCGCGGCCGAGGACGTGTACATCTCGAAGGCACTGCGCGACGCCGGGTACACGATCTGGTTCGAAGAAGGCGTGGCGGCCAACCACCATTACGAAACCAGCCTGCGCTCGCTCTGGCGCAAGAGTGTCGTGATGGGCAAAGACATCGTGGTGATGATGCGTGCCGCGGGCTGGCGTGGCGGGTTGTGGTGGTACACGCTGGCGATCCCGGTGCTGGCGGCGATGTTGCCGGCGGGCCTGGCGGCGATGGCGCTCGATGCGCGTGCGGGCGCGGCGGTGGCGCTTGCGCCGCTGGTACTCACGCTGGCTTACCTGACCGTGTCGTTCCGCAGCATACGGATGGCATTGCCGCGGTGGGCGGCGCGCTGGGTGGTGATCTGGCCGTACTCGTGGGGGATTCTCAAAGGGCTCCTGGCAAAGGTTCCAGCCGAGGCGCGACGCAAAACAACAACACAGGCTCACGAGTCTGGATAGAATTCAATTGGTGAATACCTTGGACCTATTGTTTTCCACTGCGACTAAGTGTATACTTCAAGTGTGCATTTTGGAGGGAGCGAGATGAAGGCAACATTTCTGGATCTTAGGCGCAGGCCGGGGAAAATTATGGAGGCCATCGAACGCAAGGAAAAGGTCACGCTTTCCAAACGGGGGCAGGTAGTGGCCAAGATTGTTCCCCAGGAACAGGAAGAACGGCCTTGGGATCTGAAGAAAACCGGAGCTTTTGGCCTGTGGAAGGACCGTGGCGATATGAAAGATCCCGGCCAGTACGTTCGCAAGATGCGAAAGGGCCGCTTCAGTGATCTTTGACACAGACGTGCTGATTTGGGTACTGCGGGGAAACGAGAAGGCAGCGGCGCTTGTTCAGGAGGACGGGGCACGCGCGGTTTCGATTGTCTCCAGCATGGAGTTACTGCAGGGAGCGCGAAACAAGGGAGAAATGACCGTCATTCGCAAGTTCCTCGCTGGATTTGAGCCAATCCCGCTCTCCGCAGAAATCAGTTACCGCGCCTTGCTTTATGTTGAACAGCACACCCTGAAAACCAGCCTGTCGGCTATAGATGCGCTCATCGCTGCAACAGCGGTGGAATGGCAACAGGTTTTGTGCAGCGGCAACATAAAGCACTACCGTCAGATTGACGGCCTGGACTTGGCCACGTTCCGGCCATAAGCACTGATCCAATCCTTCACGAGAAATGGTGAAACAGCGATATGAAGATGCTGGTCCAGACAAACTTTAGCTTCGCTTTAGCGGTCTGCCTGGGCTGTGTTGCCTTGTCGGAGCCTCCCGCATATCAAACTATAGGTCCGTTTCCGGCCGGGGATGCGCGGCCGCATCAGGCGGAGATACAGAAACGGTTGGATCAGGGGGTTGCGGCGCCGACGGTGTTTGAATTTGCGCCGGGCGAGTACATGTTGACCGGCGCCGAGGGGCTGCGCGTGCCGTCGGGCGCGACGTTACTGATGGAGGGCGCGCGGTTTGTGCTGGCGGAGACCCTGGACAAAGATGGGCAGGCGTTTCTGCTGGAAAATGTGTGGCACGTGCTTATACAGGGCGGCGAGATTGTGGGACAGCGCCAGGCGTGGAGCGACGGCGTGAACGTTGCGGGGGTTCGAATGCTTGGCGGCGGGGATTTGCGCGTATACGGCCTGACGTGCAGGAACCTGTCGAGCAACGCGGTCGGCGTGTTCGGAGCGAGCGACGAGGCGCCGGTGCGAAACGTGACGCTTTCGGGCGTCACCGGGATCAATTGCTGCAACGCCTACATGGATTACCTTCAGCCCAATAAGGGCCCGGCGCCCGGAAGCGACCGAAGGGATCAGGGGACGGCCGCATTCTATAATGTCGATGGGTGGACGGTGGAAGGCAGCCGGTTTGAAGGTTCCCGGTCGGACGGCACGCACTTTTATCATTGCCGCAACGGGATGTTCGCGAACTCGAGCGTGACGGGCAGCCAGATGGGCGGCTATTTTCTGGAGGGTTGCGAGAACGTGGTCGCCAGCGGCAACCTTATCAGCGGGAACGGCTCGCGCGGTTGCACCATCGAACGCGACAGCCGGTTCTGCACGCTGACGGGCAACGTCGTTACGCTCAGCGGCCGGGAAGGGTTGTGGATGCCGGATGTTTCCGGCATCGTGGTTACTTCAAACATCTTCCGTGAAAACGGGCAAAAAGACGACGCCGACAAGGACTGCGAGATCCGGCTCGACGAGGGCGAGGAATACAAGACGCAAACGAGTGGCATCCGCATCGAGTCCAACCTGTTACACACCCGCCCCAACCAGACCGCCGCCATCTATCTGAGCGAAGGGGTGGAGGACGTGGCCGTCAACAACAACACGTTTACGGGCGGGGCGCCGAATGAGAAGCGGGAAGAGCGCCGGCCAGCGGGGGGCTGAAGGGACATCTGGATTCTGGTGTCCTGGCTCGTGTGAACCTGGGGCTCCTGTGGGACGTATAGGACGTGGGACTAAGGGCCGTGTGGGCGTATGGGTTTCCTATCAGAGAAAAAAGTTCAAGATTCTTGTTGGCATTTTCACATTGTTAGTGTAAGATTACTTAATTAGTTGTCTGGGTGATAAATGTACATCCGTATCTAAGAGGGAGCAAAAAATGTTCCACTTTGGACAAAGAAGCTTCTATATTGCCACTCTTCTTACCGCACTGGTTTTGGCCGGCGGGTCCGATGCGACCGAGAACATGGTTTACTGGACGCAACCCGAGGGTCCGTCTGGCGGGGGCGGCGTGTACCGGTCCAGCATCGAGGGAGGGCTGCCGGTTTTAACCAGCCCGAATATGGTTTCTGGCTTTGGTTTTGATTGGGAAGCGGGAAAGATGTACTGGTCCGAGAACGTGTTGGGCGTAATCAATCGCGCCAACCTCGACGGAACGGAAGCGGAAGTTTTCGCAACCGGTTCCGATGTGGGCAGCATCGTGCTGGACAGGGGCCATGGCTGGGTATACTTCTACGACGGCACCGCCATAAAGCGGGCACCCATGAGCGGCGCCCCAATCGAAACCGTACTTCCGGCATCAACATTAGGATGGCTGACCCCGGTCGCGCCATTCGCCGTCGACGGGGCCGGCGGGATGATCTACTGGCCCGACGGCGCGTCCATCAAGCGGACGGATCTGGAAGGCGTCCACACGCTCGCCAGCGCCCAGAACTACCCTCTGGGCGTCGCACTGGACATAGGTGCCGGGAAGATGTACTGGTGCTGCATGTACGCCGGAACCGTCTGCCGGGCAAACCTGGACGGGACGGGGCAGGAAGTGCTCCTGACGGGCGAGAATGTTCCTAATGAAGTCAGGGTCGATGCCACGAACCAGAAAATCCACTGGACAACCGCCAGCGGCATACGCCGCGCCAACTTGGACGGTACAGGGGCGGAGACGCTGGTTGCCGGAGTGCACAAGAACTTGGCGCTGGACGGCGCCGGAAACCGGATGTACTGGACAAATGCTGGCGAAGGCAGGCTGTACGGCGCCGAGTTGGACGGGACGAACCCGTACATAGTCCTCGCCGGCAGAAACCAGCCGTGGGCGGTGGCGGTGGACGCCACGGCGGGAAAACTGTACTGGACCGAGTTGGGCGCCATGAGCGTGTACCGCTCGGACCTGAACGGATCGAATGTCGAGCTTGTTTACGGAGCTTGCACGGACGCCCCGGTGGCCATTGCTGTTGATCATGCCGGCGGCAAAATCTACTGGATGCAGTATGACGGCGAGATCTGGAGCGCCTCGCTGAGCGGCGCCAGTCCCGCAATGGTTTACGATCTGCAGACGATTCCGGGAGGGCTTGATGTTGACCCATCCGGGGGGCGGCTGTATTGGGCCGAGGCGGCCAACGGCAAAATCGTGCGGGCAAGAGCCGCCGGGTTTCAAACGGTCTATACCGGCTCGTACGAAGTAATAGGCGTCTCCCTGGATGCGCTACACGGCAAGATCTGGTGGTCGGAGGTCGAGGGCAACCAGATTCGCAGGGCCAACCTGGACGGCACCAGCGTCGAAACCGTGCTGACCGCGCCTCAACCCATGATCATTTTGCCCGACAGCGCCCGGGGCAAGGTCTATTGGATAAGCAACACCACACCCCCGCTTGGAGACAACGCTACGTACGATGTACGCGAAGCGAACCTGGACGGCACCGGGCAGAGGATTCTGCGCGAACCCGGCAACTTGATTGGTATAGGGCTGGCTGTGAGCGATGACGGCGGAACTCTGTTCTGGTGGGACTTCTTTGGCGTGTACCGGCTGCCACTGGCGGCGACAATTCCGATAACGGGCCTCCAGGACGTGCCGGTGGACGTGGAACTGGATCTGAATGGCGGAAAAATGTACTGGAGCGAATTCAACGCGGGAATCATACACAGGGCCAACCTCGACGGAACGGGCGCAGAAGACCTCCTGACGGGTCTGTCAGATCCGGCGGGCATTGCGCTCGACCTTGTGCACGACAAGGTTTACTGGGTTCAACCGGATTCATTGTGCCGGGCGAACTTGAACGGATCCGGGATCGAAACGGTCCGGACTTTTTCGGGAAATGTGGCTGATGTCGAGCTTGACCTTGTCCGGTCGAGAATCTTCTGGGTTGACGTCGCGGCGGAAGCGTTGTTTTCGTGCGACCTATCGGGCGGCGACCTGCAGCAAATGCTGACAAATGAAGTCGATTCCATGGCTCTGGCAATCGATTTGGCCGCCGGCAAAGTCTATTTCGCCTATGGTGACGGCATCTACCGCTGCGACACGGACGGCCAAAACAAGGAAGAAGTTCAGCCCTCGACCTGGGGGCCCAACAGTTTTGCGCTGGACGTCGCCGGCGGCAAGATTTATTGGACCCAATCCGGCGCCGTCAAACGCGCCAACATGGCGGACGGCTCGGACATGGAAACGTTGTACGACGGTCTTCCCTCCTCGTTCGGCATCGCCCTGGACGTGCCTGTTTTGCCGGTTATACAGCCCCTTGACGACGCCAGCCTGTTCAACAACGACGCGTACAGCGTTACGCCGACACTCATCGAGGGGACGCAACCGGTGACTTGGAGCCTGGCCTTGCCGTTAACGCTGCCAACGGATATGGCCGTAAACCCCGTCACCGGCCGCGTCACCTGGACGGCTGCGCCGCAGTTCTCGCCGTTGGATATTTGGCTCAGCGCGTGCAACAGCGCGGGCTGCGGCACGGAAGAATGGACGGTCACGGTCGCCCAGGGAAATACGATAGCGTGTTCGGTGAGCCCTTATGATATTGTCGAGGGCATGCGGATTGAACTGATAGCGCCGGAAGGAACGAACTACCAGTGGCGAAAAAACGGGGTCGATTTGGAAAACGACGGCCACTTTACCGGCGTGACGGAGAGGGTGCTGGTGCTCGATCATGTCTCGCTCGAAGACGCCGGCATTTACACGTGCCTATACAATAACGGCGCGGGGAAAGAGATCGTGGAAACCGAGCCTTTCGAGCTGGTTGTTCAACCTCCGATGCCCGCCGCCGGGTTTCCGGGCCTGGCAATTGTCGCCGCAGCACTACTCTTGGCCGCTACGTATTCTTTCGGCGGGAACAGTCAGGCGCGTGAGGAGAAGTAGCGGAGGAAGCTTTTGATGCCGTGGAATTTGGCTTTGATGTCGGCGGGTGATTTGATGTTTTTGGCCATGCGGAGGAATTGGGCGGGCCGGAGGTAAAACCTTTTTAGGCCTTCGTCGATGAGTGCGTTGATTTGACCCACGGAGAGTTCGGGGCAACGGACGGTTGCGCACTGCTCGAAGTTTTCGTCCACCCACCCGCGCCAGTCGGTTGGAATGATGAACCCGTTTTCCTTGGCCCATTGGTAGTAGGCGGTGCCGGGGTACGCGACGAGCCCGCTGAACTGTGCGGTGTCGATCTTGAGTTTACAGGCGAGGTCGATGGTTTTTCGCGCGGTTTCGGGGGTCTCGCCGGGCCCGCCGAACATGAAACACCCGTGTACGCGGATGCCGGCGCGGTGGGTGTTTTCGGCGAAAGAGTACATGTCGTCGAGTGTGATGCCTTTGTGTACGGCGTCGAGCACGGCCTGGTCGCCGAACTCGAAACCGGCGCATAGCATCCGGCAGCCCGACCGCTTGATCAGACGCAGGATCTCGGGGTCGTTGAGATCGACACGCGCATTGGCACTCCATGAGATACCGAGCCTGCGGCGGATCAACTCTTCACACAGGCCGGCTATCCGGTCTCGGTTGGTGCGGGTGACGAACGTGTCATCTTCGAACATGATTTCTTTGAGGTTGGGGAACAGGCCGAGGTCGTGCTCGATCTCGGCGACGACGTTCTCGACGCTGCGCGCGCGGTACCCCCGGCCGTTCATAACTTGCGGAAGCTGGCAAAACGTGCAGCGGCCGTAGCATCCGCGGCCGCTGATCAGCGTGAGGAACGGGAACAGCTTGCCGGCGTCCCGGTAATCGGTGATGTCGATATATTGCCATGCGGGGAACGGGAGCGCGTCGAGATCATCTATCAACGGTCTGCGCGGGTTGATCGTGACGTTGCTGCCGTCGCGCCATGCGAGGCCGGGGCAGTCGCGCAACTCGAGGCCGTTGGCGAGGTCGCGCAACGTGTAGTCGTATTCGCCGACCGCCACAGCATCGAGCGAGTCGACGGCGCTGCCGGCCCTGCGCAACGTGTCTTCCGGCTCGGCGGAGACGTGAGAGCCGACCAGAATCGTTGTGGCGCCCGTGGCTTGTTTGACGGCGGCCGCGGCGGCGATATCAGAGTCGATGGAAGGTGTCGAGGCGAGGAACACCGCCAGGTCCGGGTGAAACTCGCGCAGATGGGACAGCGCGATGGTAGTGGGCATGTTCTTGGCCTGTGCGTCGAGGAAAAAGATTTCATGGCCGGCGGCTTCGACTACGGTCGCGGCTATGCAGAGATAGTCGGGGTGGCGCTGGACCCTGCCGCGCGACCGTGCGAACCATCGTGCCGATTTGGTGAAGTCCCGGCCGAACATCGGATTGAGGAACGCGATGCGCATCTCGGGTTACTCGCTGCTATTCGGGAGGTCGGGCATGTCTTTCCAGAGGTTGCCCAAATAAAGGCCCGTGGTGGGGAAGCCGTTTCGGATGCCGTTGTACAGCGGCTGTCGGATGTCGGGGTAGAGGGTGATCTTGGGGATGTCGTCGATGTTGATGAACTCGATCCCGCGGAGGCGTTTGTCGTTCTGGCCGACGCGCAACTCGCCGCCCGTGATGTCTGCGAGGAAGTAGAGATTGAGGATGTGGCGGTGATGGTCCGGCGGGATGCTGTCGTTGAGCATGACGAGTTCGCCCAGCCGGATATCGACGTTGGCCTCTTCGCGAATCTCCCGTACGAGCGCCTCGGCCACGGTTTCGCCGAAATCCACGCCGCCGCCCGGCAGCACCCAATAAGACCGGCCGTCATTTTCGTGCCGCGCCAGGAGGATCTGATCATCCTTGAGGATAATCGCGGCGGCCCGGACTCGCGGGCGCTCTTTTGCCATTTTTCGGTTCCTTTCAGGTCCTCTGGAATTGTACAGGTTACGGTTCCTGGCGCCAAGTTGGAAGTCGGATGAGGATCGGACGGATCCGACGGATCGGACGGATCAACAACGGGACACCCCCACAAAAGCCAGGGGGGCGTCCCAACGAGGCCTATTTCTGGATGAATTCGGCGAGGGCGCCTTCGAGTGCGGGATCGATTTCGGCCTCGATCACGACGGTGTTGTCTTCGTAATTCTGGTTCAGCACGCGGCTGGACTGATGCACGCGGGCGATGACGGCGCCGTTGCCCTGTGGAATCCGCAGCGTAACGCGCCTCCGGCTCGACGACAGTTGCCGGTCGATCTCGGCGAGCAGCGCGTTCAGGCCTTCGCCGGTTTTTGCCGAGACACCGACGCGCGCGCCGGGCCCGTGCAGCATCTGCCGGACCTCGCTGGTTTCGGGTGCGATGTCAAGCTTGTTGAACACGTTGACGACCGGCTTCTCGCCGGCGTGGATTTCTTCGAGCACGGCCTGCACCGCGGCCAGGTGGTCTTTCAGGTGCGGGTGGGCGAGATCGGCGACGACCAGCAGCAGGTCGGCTTCCGCCACCTCCTCGAGCGTCGCGCGGAACGCGGCAACGAGCGAGTGGGGGAGCGACCGAATAAAACCCACGGTGTCGGTAAGGACGATCTCGCGCGAGCTTGGCAGTGTGCATCGTCGCGCCCGCGGGTCGAGCGTGGCGAACAGTTTATCCTCGACAAACACGTCGGCGCCGGTGATCGCGTTGAGCAGCGAGCTTTTCCCGGCGTTGGTGTAGCCGACGAGCGCCACGGTGCCCATGGTTTCCTCGGTGCGTTTGCGCCGCTGGACGTGGCGGCTCTTGCGGATGTTTTCGATTTCGGTTTCGAGCCGCCGTATGCGCCTGCGAATGATGCGGCGGTCGACTTCGAGTTTCTGCTCGCCGGGCCCGCGGACGCCGATGCCGCCCTGCTGGCGCATCACCGAGCCGCGCCCGGCCAGCCGGGGCAGCATGTACTTCAACTGGGCGAGTTCGACCTGATGTTTGCCCTCGTTGGTCTGTGCGCGCTGGGCGAAGATGTCGAGGATGAGTTGCGTCCGGTCGATCACCTTTACGCCGATGAGATCTTCCAGCTTGACGCCCTGCGCCGGGCCGAGGTCGGAATCGAAAATGACCACGTCGGCCTCGGTCTCTTCGACGGCCAGCTTGATCTGGTTGGCTTTTCCAATACCAATGAGTGTGGCGGGGTCGGGCCGGTCGCGGCGCTGGACAAACGTGCGGACCACGTCCGCGCCGGCCGTCCAGGCCAACTGGCGAAGTTCCTCGATGGACTCCTCGACGTCGCGCGCGTGCGCGTCATCGGAGTGGCTGGGCAGGACGAGACGGGCCAGGATGGCCTTCTCGTGTATGGGCGGGCGTTCGAGTTCGATCATGTCAGTCTGAGGTTAAACCATTCTCCAAGTCCGGGCATTCGCATTCATACTGGGAGGAAGCCCGAATGATAGCACGAACGGCGTTGAGAATTGGAGCGCGGCTGAGGCCTCTAATCGGTAGCCATATGGAGTGCGGCAGCTTGCTGCCGCTTTTTGTCCAGGCAGCCTTGTGAAGTCGCGACTGGAGGAAAGCGGCAGCAAGCTGCCGCAC
>DATKVG010000138.1:0-46196 GCA_035530195.1 Bathyarchaeia archaeon
ATGTCCGGTTTCCTGCAAAGTAGAAGTGTCCGGTTTAAACGGGCGCTTCCAGGGGTGGTTGTGGGCAGGCTTGGGTTTCTTCCCAGTTGCTGCGACGGAAGGAGGGCGTAGCCCGACTGGAGTTGCCGCAACTGGTTTCGCTTTTTTCCTGACCTTCTCGGCTTCAATTTTCTTACCCTGCAAGTACTGGTTACGCCAACGGATTCGCTGTGTTCCGTCCAGGCGGTTTTCGATGATGATTTTTGAGCGGCGCAGGCCGGCTTGGATGCTCTTTTTGAGGATTTGGTAGCGTTCAGTTTCATATTGGAAGGTGTAATCGTCCGTAACGGTCCGCGAGTACTGAACACTGAAGACGGCATCGAGATTGAACCCTTTGCGGGAGCGATGGGCATCGGCCCTGGCGGCCGGCTCCACGGCAAAGTGTTGGCGCCAGTGCGGGGTGAACTCTTGCTCCACGTATTGATTGGCCTGTTGAATGGTGCCAATGTCTTTGCGCCGTAACGCCTTTACGAGTCGGTCTTGGAGAGTCTTGAATAAGCGCTCTACTCTACCTTTGGCCTGAGGAGAAAGCGCCGGAATGTATTCGATGTCCAGTTCTCTTAGAGCCCGTTTGATCTGGGTCTCGGCATCTCGTCCCGCCAATTGTTCTTCGGGAGACGGTTGGCGCGTGGCCATAAAATGACTGGCGCGATCGGCATAGACCGAGACGGGGCGCCCGTACCGGCGGATGTAGTCCCGCAGGTGCGTCATGTTGGTCACGGTGCTGTCCGTCGGATAGAAACGAAGGAAAATGCGGGAGGTGGCATCATCAATGATGGCAATGAGAACGGCGGTTTCACCCCGGCCTTCGAACCAGTCGTGGATGGACGTGTCCATTTGCACCATCTCTCCAAAGCAGCTTTTTCGCTCGCGCCACTGCCGGTGACGAACTTTCGCCCCCCGTGGTTTCCATAACTCAGCCCCCATCATCCAGTGGCGAACCGTTTCCCGGCTGGCCCAAATGCCATGCTCCTCTCCCAATACCTCACTGGCCAGCGTTGGGCCGTAGTCCCGATAATGCATTTCAAGGAGATTTACGGCCTTTTCCTTCGATGCGAGATCTATCCTGTGGTTGGATGTTCGGCCCCGCAGCCCGTGGAGCAGTCCTGCGTCCCCGTGTTCCTCGTAGCGTCGCAAGAGCCGTCGCACCTGCCGCTCGGAGATGCGCAACAATTCCCCGGCCTCCCTCTGAACCATTTTCCCCAACTTCAACTGCGCCAAGACCTTCAACCGGTCTCGCTCCTTTTGACTCATTCGTAGTTCCATCCTCTTTCCCTTTCCACGCCAGAAAAGAGGACATTTCTACTTTGCACAGACCGGACATTACAACTTTGCGCTTACAACGGTCAGTGTGGTTCTTACGCGCGCGTTTAACGGCACCCTATACTATACCGTCTCGGGCGGGACGGCCACGGCAGGCAGTGACTACATGGCCTCGAGCGGCAGTGTGGCCGTGGCGGGCTCGACCGTGGAAATCCCCATCACCCTTCTGGACGACACCGAGATCGAACAGGCCGAAACCATCGAGTTGCGCCTCGAGTTGGAGGACGGGTACGCGGTTCAGGAACCCCTCGAACACACCATTTACCTCAACGACAACGACGGCATCTGGACGGGAATGTACGAGAACGAGTGGACCCGGAAGAGACTCGATATGACGATCGTCCACTCGGAGGCCGGTTACCAAGGCACCTTCATTAGCGACGGCCGCAGCCATCTGCCCGAGGGGGAATGGGAGGCCGACATCGAGTCCACTGCGGACGGGCTGACGATCAGCGTAAGCGGCATCCCTGTTTCGGCCGAAACGACGGCATTGGGTGCTTCATTCACGCGGTCTTTCGTGTTCGAGATCGTCCCCGGCGAGCAGCCCTACATACCCGACAGTGTCTTTGCGGGGCAAGTCACCGAGACCATCACGCCGGACGATGCCGCGCTGCAGCACCTGGCACGGACCATGGAGGGAGTCTTTATCCTGGGCAAAGTCGGGACGGATATTGATGTGCCGGAACCGGTGCTTGAACCGGTACCTTAAAGGTCTGACATAGAGAGGAACCCGTTGGCAGATGATTGAGGCGAGGCGCCACAAGCTTCTGGTGCTAGCACCCCTGGCACTGGGACTGTGCTCGTGCCTGGCCTGGGCGGCAGCGGATGAGGCCAAGATCGATCCGGACGAACAGGCCCGCACGATCGTGTTGCGTTCCAACTATGTGAACACGTTCCCCGGCGCAGTCGAGGGGGGCGTGGCCATCTTTGGCGGCCACGTGGGCCCCTATGCGGCGCCGGGTTCCGGCCAAGAACCCGTCACGCCCAGTGCGGGGAACATTGGGCTGGCGCGTTCGGCTTTCGGAGCCCCCACGGGATCGACCGAGCCGCGTCTTGACTTCATATCCGACACGATACACCGTGCACGGCAAGTGCTCTACAGGGGCGAGTCCGGCGCCGATCCGAACACGGCGGCGTTTCGCTATGTCGACCTGCTCTACGGGACTCCCGACCCCGACGAGGTCAGCGGCTGGGACCCCAATGACGTCGTGAATCTGATCGAGGCCCGCTTAAGCACCATGGCCGATTTCTACGGCGATGACGAACGGCCGCTGGCCACGGATGCTGAGCGCGAGCTGCGCGCAGCACTCCCCTATGCACCCACGAGTGAAGACCTACGCGACGAGTACCTGGACTTGCTCTATAACCGCGTGCGTGCGGAAACCATCCTGGCCAAGGACTTGCTCGTCCAGGCGAATTATGCTCGGATGGAACCTAACCTGGCCGGATTTGTCTTGGAGGAGGAAATCGACGCCTACGAGCAAGTGTTGGACATTCTCGAGGAAGTGCCCAGACCCTACTTCGAGCTTCTCCAAGACCGGATGGGCATCGATGTTCAACACGACGTCGATCCCGCTGTAAGCGGCAATCCGCCCTTCGGCTACTACCTGTTCCAACAGGAGGTGCCGGGGCGTTCGTTGTTTGCGGCCACCTATCCTGCGCCGAACGGACCAAAGGCCGGTGAACCCGTGCCCGTGTTGGATGAGGACGGGGATGGCCAGCCCGACGAACTTCTGACGGGGTACAAAGATCTGGCGCTCCTCTTTGGCGTGTTACGTGACCATGCGCATTGTGCCGCAGAACTTGCCAAGCGCTACGTGATGCGGAATGACGAGGGCGACATGGACGCGGCACGCACGCTGATTGGCGAGACTCTCGCGCAATTGGACGTGCAGGGGGCGATTCTACTGGGCATCTTCCCGGACGCGGTGCAGACGAAGGCCCTGGCCGAGGTAAGCGGGTTGCCCGAGGAGATCCAGAGTGCGCGATATTCCCTTACGGAACTGGACGCCGTAAACGGCTTCATTGATGGCATCAACAACGTGCTCGGATTTCAGCCCGATTTCCTGATGCTGGTCCAGGGAGACGGCGAGTTCTTCGATTCCTACGACGCGCTGGCGTCGTGGAACGATGCGTCCCGGGTTTCGGCGCCTATCCGCATTGCGCGAGATGCGCTCGCCTTTGCCCGTGACAACTACGACAACTTCCGCGGTACACAGGACCAGTTGTTCGAGCAGTTTGACAATCAGGTCGGCGAGTACAACGCTCGGTTGTTCGAGCTGGTTGGCGCTGTGCCTGGAGAGCCCGAGTATGAGGATCCCTTCTCGAACCTCGGGAGCGAGTTGAATCTACAGGCTACGAGCATTGAGGTGGCTGACCTGCAGATTCAGAAGAACCAGCAGGAGAGCGAGAACCTGGAGGCGGAGATCCTGATTGAAGTTGAGCGGCGCGGCATCGAGGCCAAGATCGACGATGCCATCCAACAAGTTTATGTCAAATATGGATTATATCAGGCCCAACTTACCGACGAGATAGGCGGGATCAAAGCCCGGCAGACCCGTCTCCAGAATATTACCGATTTCGCTAACATGTTTACGGTAAGCATTAAGAAGAAAAGCAAAATTGGTGCTAGTATGCCCTCTGGGTACGGAGTTGCTGCGTCCATTGTGAATTTCTTTAAACAGCAGGAGTGGGAAGCAGGGATAGGTGCGCGCGAGGCTCTGATGGAGCAATATGCGGCGGCACAGAGTGTTGAGATCGCTGCGCTGGAAGAGACGTTGCTGGACAACGAAAGCGAGGCTCATATCAAGGTTTTGTACCTCCGCATGTCTACGTTGGCCCTTGAATCGGAGGAGGCCGCCATGCTCCTCAGTCAGGAGTGGGACCGGCTGGCCGCTCTGCTGCGCGAGAAAGAGCACGTCGAGACCCTCATGGCCGAAGCGAATATCGACCTGGTTTCAAGGTACTACGCCGATCCGGTTCACCGGCTTCGGTTCCAGAGCGCGACCGTGGCAGCCGAGAATGCGTTCAAGGTAGCCCAGAAGTGGCTGTTCTTCATGGTGCGCGCTTTCGAATACAAGTGGAACACGCCCTTCTCGTACGCCGAGAAGTCCCGCATGTATTCGATGAACGACGTGTTCCACGCGCGGAACGCCAGCGAGATCTTCGATGTCCAGACCGCCCTCGCGAACGCCAACAAGGATATGGAAGGGTTCGATGCCTCCGACGACCGCTTTGACTGGTTCTCGTTCCGCGAGGACTTCCTGGGCTTCATGGAAGGCGGCACCTACGTGGATGAACTGACCGGCGCAGACGTGGCCGCTGTCACGGCCTTTCGCTCGTACTTGAGGAATCGCACCGACACGTCGGGTGTGCTGACGCTCGAATTCGACACGGTCCGCAGCGACGGCACCTTCTTCACGGGCCCCATTTTCGCGGCGGATGGCACCGTGGCCACGCCCGGCCTGTGGAACGACAAGGTCATGTGGATCACCGTGAGCATCCCCGGTACTTATCCTGCAGGAACGGACGATACCGTGCTGGGGGCCCTGACCTACGGCGGTACCAGCTTCATCCGGAATCAGTTTACCGGCACCCTCGACCCCGAGACGCCGAACAGGCTGGCGGATGAAATGACGGCGTGGGCCACCCGCTACTGGTACAAGAAAGACGACATCTGGCAGTTCAAGGAGAACCAAACGGCCACCATCTCCATCAATATTCTCGAGAATCCCTTGCAGCCTGTTACTGTCAACCAAATCAATGTGTTCAAGGAGCGGTCGGTCGCTGCGAATGGGTGGGTGCTGAAGGTGTTTCTAACGGAGAACGACGTGCAGAAGATCGACATTGACAACATCGACGATATCGAGTTGTATTTCTATCATCAAGCCAAAGACCGGATTGAGGCAAAGTAGGGCCGCGGGAATAGCCCGTTGGCCGACGGAGCGTGTTCGTGTGACGCACGAAACCGAGTGGAGGACAAAGAAATCATGAAACGCACGCTATTACTGGCGGGATTAGCCATCGCACTCGCGGCTTCCACTTGGGCCGTCGAGACCGTGCCGTCACTCGTCAACTTCCAAGGCGCGCTGACCGACAATGAAGGTGCGCCGTTGGCCTCCGGCACCTATACGCTCGAGTTCCGGATCTGGGACAAGCCCGTCGCCGGTGACGCGGACGAACAACTCATCTGGGGACACTCCTACGAGGTCCTGGCAGTCAACGGCCGGTTCAACGTCATCTTGGGCGGCGACGGCGGCACAGGCATCGAAGGCGCCATGGCCAATGACATCACCCTTGCTTTTACCGAAGCGGAACGTTACCTGGGCATCACCGTAGTGGGTGACGATCCGGACCCCGAGGAGTTGGCCCCGCGGCAGCGCGTCCTCAGCGCGCCCTATGCGCTCCACGCGCACAGCGCCTTGAACGGGCTTCCGCCAGGTTCGCTGGTGCCCTATGCCGGCGCAGAAGTACCCACAGGGTTCATTCTGTGCGACGGACGGGCCGTGAGCCGGACGACGTACGAAGGGCTGTTCCTGGCCATCGGGGTAGTGTGGGGAGCCGGAGATGGATCAACCACTTTCAACGTACCCGATTTTCGGGGGAAAACCACTGTCGGCGCGGGGGACGATAACAGCCCTGACCTGACAGCACGGGCGCTGGCCCATGTCGGCGGCGAGGAGACACATGTATTGACAGTTGCTGAATTGCCTCCCCATACTCACACTTTTCTCGATGATCTACTTTGGAGTCCAGGCAGCGGTACGCCGCAGTATCTCATTGCAGGCGGCGTCGTTGGGTTTAGAAAAGTTGAAAACCCAGACACAACAACAGCGGGTGTCGCGGGGACACCGGGCGCCCTAAGCACACCAATCACGAACATGCCGCCGTTCGCCGTTGTCAACTACATCATCAAGTACTAGGGGCGCGGCCATAAGGTAGCTGGAGTGACAGGATAGATGGAAGACGATCGCCATAACTCGAAAGAAACCAATGGCGACTGGGCTGGGCTTTGGTGGATGCTACGCTCCATAGGGAAGTCCAGGCAGAAAAGACCTTACTGGCCGGACGTCTAGGGACACTGCCGTGCATACACACGATTCGAAGAGAGAGCGGTACATGAGCAAGGACCGACTGGTAACGGCAACAGCCCTGACCGTCTCGCTATGCCTCATCGCCTTCGCCGCGGGGGCCGCCCCGACACTGGCGCTGGGCTCCGCGGAGGTCTACCCGGGCCAAACGGCGTCCATCGACCTCACGCTGTCCGGCGGGGACGAACCGTATGCGGGCATGAACGCCCAAATCGTCTTGCCCGCGGGTGTGACCATCAGCAGCGTTGCCCGAGGGTCGCTGTTGACCGATTTCACCACGGATTGGTACGGGAACCGGGTGATGGTCTATTCAGGAACCGACAGCCTCGATGCCGCCCAAGGCGTCCTGCTGACCCTGAGTCTGGACGTCGCCAATAACGTGGCAGCAAATACCTACTCCATCGCTTTCGCCGGATCAAAGGCCGTCGTTCTCAACCCAAACCACGTGCTCGCCAACGCCGACGGCTCCGTATCGGTCACCCATAGCGTCGCAGGCGGTATGCTGACGGTTCATGCCGTGGTGGACGCTGACGGTGATGGCTTGCCGGACGACTGGGAGGACGAGTATCTGGGCGACGCTGACCTGTACGGGTCGGACGACGACCCGGATGGCGACGGGTTCTCCAACCTGGCGGAGTACGAAGGCGGAACCGATCCGATGGATGAGACCGATGTGCCCGTCACGGCTATCACCCTGTTCGACGTGACACCGAAAGCCGCCCTTGTTGTGGGTGGGTCGATCATTACGATCGAAGGCGCGTTGCTCAACTCTGCGTGCCAGGTCATTGTCGGCGGCCAGGAATGCACCGGCATCGTTTATCAGAAGGCCGCGACGGGCACGTTGCAGGCCGTCGTGCCACCCGGAGTCGAGGGTCCGGCCACGATACGGGTCGAGGATCCCGGCGCAGGGACCTCGAGCGAACTCACCGGCGTGTTTTCGTACACAGCCGACCCATTCGCCGCGGACCTCGACAAGACGCCGAACGTGGTGCACCAGTGGTCGGCCGACGACCATACGGTCCTCCACGGGTACCTCGGGGATACGGGAAGTATCACCTTCTCGACACCGGAAGATATCGAGGTCACGGTACCCGCCGCACTTCGGACCGGGTACGATGCCGGCTTCATTATTGTGCGCAGTTCATCCGTGCTATCCGAAACGATGCTGGGCGACACCGTCTCCGTACCCGACGGCATGACACTGTGCACACCCGTCATCGACATTGGCGGCCTTGTGTATGAGGACACGGGATCGCAAACGTACGAGATCGACGAACCCTTCGCGGAGGCGGTCACGGCCGTCTTCCGCGTGACCTGCGCCGACGAATCGGACGCGCTGAGTCTGGGCTGGCTCGAAACCCACCTCGACGAAGCGTTGTGGCCCCTGATAGCCGACCCAGCACCGGCAGAACTGAGTGTTGACGTTGACACCGTCGCTATCGACACCGAGACCAACACCGTCACCTTCGACCTGTTCGATTTTACGACCTATGCCGGCCTAACGGACGCTGTAGCCGCCGAAGGCGAGGGCGAGGGTGAGGATGATGGCGGCCCACCGCCCCCGCGGGGTGGTTGTGCCGGGGGTATCCTCTCGAATTCTGAACCGTCTTCACATACGCTGGACGGAGGTCTACTGTTGCTGGTTTTCGCTGCGGCGGCTCTTGTCGCGCGTGCCAGGGTGGGAACCAGTTACAGGCCAAAGGATATGCCCCTAACAGCCCGAGAACCATGACTTCTTTTGCGTGCTCTGCACCCGCAGGTGGCTGAACTTCGCGCATTTATCAGTCAATGCGTCGACCGCGACATTCCCGTGATCCCTGTTCTGTTACCCGGTGTCGAAGACATCCCGAAGCCGCTCATCTTCCTTCGCGAACTCAACGCGGTGAAGTTCAATGCCCTCGACGATGAAGACGCTCTCCGTCGCCTCGTTTGGGGTATCAAAGGGAAACGGCCTTAGCTCCCGCATTGGATCCCGGCAAGGTCTCGTCTTTCGATTCATTACCTCGCTTATACCCTTTTGCCCATTCAGGGCAATATTGCTGGGGGGATCTCGTCTCCGGGGTGTTGCCCCGGCCTATTGGCTCTTACGCTTTCAGCGTATAGAAAAGCATGGCGGATTTTATTTGGACGACGAAACATCCGAAAAGGTAACGTCAAGCAGTCCCGTCGCTCAACTTCGCGCCTATGTATCGTTATCCGGCGCGTTTGTAGATGAAGAGAGCGGCGCCGGGGCGTGAGTTGAGTTCGACGGGGATGCCTTTTTCGAGGAGGTCGTTGCCGGTCATCTCTTGGGGTTTGTCGGGGGCGTCGAGGTTGGTAATTGTGTAGCGGGCGGCGCGGTCGAGGCCGCGGAGGACGAGGTCGGCGGTGCGGTAGATGCTTCTCTCGCGGCGGAACACTTGTACCATGCCCTCGCCCAGTTCGGGCCTGTCGAACTGCCAACCGATCCAGTTGGCCCGGTCGAGGCTGTAGGGCGTGAGGGGATAGAAATCGCCGGCGTAGTTGGGCGCGACCTGTTTCCATTGCGAAATCAGCCTGCGGAATTCGTCGTAATCGAGGTCGGTGCGGCGCGCGTCCCACAGACAGTTCGGGTAAGGCGTCATCATGCTGCGGAACAGATACGCATCCGGTTCCTTCACGCCGGTGCCGTGGAACGGGATCCAGGAACTGATGCCGTAGGTGCAGCCCTGTGTGCCGATGGGTTCCATGATGTAATCGCTGCGCCAGAGCGGGACGGCGCGGCGGAGCGTCTCGATGTCGTTGCGGCGCCCGCCGCTGGCGCATGTGTCGATGCGGAGATCGGGCCAGCGCCGGAGCAGTTCGTCCCAGAATGCGAGATACCCGGTGACGTGCCGGATCTCGGTGATGCCCTGTCGGTCGGGCGCGTCATTGTTGCGCCAATACTCGAGCGGGTCCATGTTGAAATCCTGGCGGTACAGGTCGATGCCCTGGTCGGTGAGGAGTTGGTCGGTGTGTTCGACGAGCCAGTTCCAGGCCTCGGGGTTGCCCAGGTCGAGCAGCTTCTGCCCGCCGTCGGCGCCGAGCAGCCACTCGGGATGCGTCTCGTAAAGCCACGTGCCAGGCGTGACGCGCTCGGGTTCGAACCACACGATGGTCTTGATGCCCTTGGCACGGGCGTGATCGGTGATGGCTCGCAGGCCGCGCGGGAATCGCTTCGTATCGACTTCCCAGGTGCCGGTGTTGGGCCAGCCGGACGCGTTGACGTACCAGCCCGCGTCCATCCACCAATAATCGATCGGGATTTTTTCTTCCACGTAGCGGTCAATGAACTGGAACTGGCTGGCCTCGTCGGCCGTGACCATTTCGCCGAAGAAATGCGACGAGCAGCCGGCGAGGTGCGTGGGCTGGAGTTGGCCGCCGGGCCGCGGGACGTTGTGCGCGATCATCCAGCGGCGCCACGTGTTCTGCGCATCCACGGGGTCGCCTTTCCAGAACTGGAGGACGCCGAGCGGGGTGCGCACTTCCTCGCCGGGGTGCAGCGTGAAGTGGGTCAACTCCTGGCCCGCGGCCACGCGAAGCCCGCCGCCGCCGTCGCGGGTGAACGTCGCACGCCATTGACCAGGCCAGCCGACGACCGCGATCACGCCTTCGCCGGGCCAGCCGATGTTGAAGTAGGGGAACTCGCCGTTGCTGCCGCGGCCGCCGGCCGACGCGAGTTGCATCTGCTGCTTCGGCTTCAGGACGGATTCGTGGGGCTCGTAATCGTTGGGCGCGCAGATGCTGCCAGTATGGTGGCGCAGGATGAACTCGCCCGGCCGCGCGAACCGGGCGTAGACGTCGTCGGCAAGCCGGTTGAAGCGCGTGTCCAGCGCCTGAATGTCGGAGAGGATCGGCGTGTCCTTGTCGCCGGTGTTCTTGAAGTAGAGGGTCCACTCGACGGTGGGAAAATCGAGGTACTCGACGGCGACGCACCGGACTTCAAGGCCGGTCGCCGGGTCGCGATAACGCAGTTCGTGCCGGGTTCGGGTATCATCAAGCCGCGAGGAAGTCGCGTCCCTGGTAAAACTGGGCAACAGATCGGCGAAGGTTTTGTCGCCATACTTGAATGAGAACGGCGGGTCCGTTGTAGGCGAAGCGCCGGCTTCGCTTGAAGCCGCAGCTTCCTCCTGCCCCTCGACAATCGGCAGGTCGCCCAGCCACACCGTACGGCCATCCGCCAGCACGACTTTAGCGTCCACCCAGTCGGCCTGATCGCAACTGATCCCGTCGCCGCCATCGCTCACCCGAAGGTTAAACTCGGTCGCGCCGCCGAGGTCAACCCTGACCGGCACGGGCGCCATGCCTTCGCTCAACACCGGCGATTTGAACGCCTCGTCCGCCCCACCCACCGCGACACTGAACACAACGGTGCCGCGGCCGCCGCGCGTCTGCTCATTGGTGTCGATGCCGACACAGGCGGTGAACTCCTTCCCCGGCCCCGGCAGTTTCACCAGCACGTCGCTCGCGGCATGCGTGAAAAGGCCGCGGCCGTATTCGCTCGCCCCCAACGTGAGCGGCCGGTCCACCCGGCAGTTCCTCCAGACCACATCGAAGTGCGCAAGCAGCGTAAGGCTGCCCGCGGACTCAGGCGCGGCAGCGTTGTCGAACTTCGTGGCCACCCAATTCCGCATCTGCGCCATCTCGGATGGCGGCGCCATCTCGGATGGCGGCGCCATCTCCGCGGGCGTGCCCGCGGCTTGCGCCACCGCGGCGACCAGACACATCACGACGAGCCGCATCATCAGAGCGATTCTCACGGCAGCCTTCTCCTATTGGCTTGTCTGGCGAACAGACCCATCGCTCATCATACTACAGCCATCCCGGAATACTCACCCTCACCTTGGCGCCAAACTTGAGGAATTCTTCGACAGAGCTGTAAAGCGTAACTTGACACAGTACAGTTTTTCCGGTACCCTCCTCTCATGAAGATCCGAAACGTGATCCATCGGGGATTAGGGCGCTTCATCGAACGCGATGATGCCTCGGGCTTGGCACCGCACGTCATCGAGAAGGTGCGCAATATTCTGTCCTTCCTGCAGGAGATGGAAGACGCCCAGGAGCTTCGCGGCATCCCGGGCTGGAAAGTGCATAAACTCAGCGGCGACCGCAGAGGAACGTGGAGCCTCACCGTTACCCCCAACTGGCGGATTACGTTTAGGATCGACCAACGTCAAGGAGAAATCCTCGACCTCAATTTTGAGGACTACCACTGAAAGGAAACAAACCAATGTTGCGTATGGCGCGTCCGGCCCATCCAGGACACTTCATCAGGATGGAAGTGATTGAGCCTCTCGACCTGTCGGTCACCGAGGCCGCGAAGGTCCTCGGCGTCGCGCGTCCGGCGCTCTCCGCCCTTCTCAACGGCCGTGCCGCATTATCGCCCAAAATGGCTCTGCGGATTGAAAAGGCTTTTGGCCCGAAGATGGACACCCTTCTTCGGATGCAGACCGCCTATGAAGTTGCCAAGGTCCGCGACCGCGAGCGAGACATCAAGGTTAAGCGTTACATAGCGAAACCATCCACCACCCACAACCGGCGCCGCGTTGCACCCCAAGAACGGCAGTAGGAGTCAGGAGCCAGAAGTTAGGAGTACGAAATGCCGGTACGATTTGTTGGGACTCTGTTATGTGTTGTGGCGCTGTTGTTCGCAGCCGATATTGTTTTTGCGGCGGATCAGCCGCAATGGGGGGAACGCTATACACGGAACATGGTTTCGAGCGAAACGGGCCTGCCGGCGACTTTTGACCTCGCCGGCGGCGACCACATTCTGTGGTCCGCGTCACTTGGCGGTGGTTCGTACAGTTCGCCCATTGTCGCAGGCGGGAAGGTGTTCATCGGCTCGAACAATTCCGACCCGCGCGACCCGCGGCATCAGGGCGACCGGGGCGGGATGCTGTGCCTGAATGAGAAAGACGGTAGCTTTTGCTGGCAACTGGTTGTGCCGCGGACCGGGGGCGACGATTATCTCGATTGGCCGGGTGTAGGGTTGTCTTCCGAGCCGACCGTGGAAGGCGACCGGGTCTATACCGTGACCAACCGGAGCGAAGTGGTCTGCCTGGATCTCGATGGGCTCGCCGACGGCAACGATGGGCCGTACACGGACGAGGCGCGGCACATGACGCCGGACGGCCAGCCCGCAATCGAACTTGGCCCGACCGACGCGGACATCGTGTGGCTGTTCGACATGCGCACGGGCGTGGGCATGTATCCGCACGATTCGCAGCACGTGTCGATCCTGCTGGACGGCGACTACCTCTATCTCAACACCGCGAACGGCGTGGACAACACGCACGTCAAGATACGCCGCCCCGATGCCCCCAGCCTCATCGTGCTCGACAAAAAGACGGGCCGGCTTGTCGCGAAGGATGGGGAAGGCATCGGCCCCCGCATCTTCCATTGTACCTGGTCCTCGCCGTCGCTTGGCGACGTGGGCGGACGGCGCGAGATTTTCTTTGGCGGCGGGGACGGCGTCTGTTACGCATTCAGCGCGCTGCCTCCGGAGATCCCGGAGACCGTTCAAACACTCGAACGCGTATGGCGGTTCGATTGCGATCCCACCGGCCCCAAGGAAAATGTACACCGTTATTCTAGAAACTCGAGGGAAGGCCCCAGCGTCATCATGGGCATGCCGGTCTTCTACAAGAACCGGGTGTACGTGACGGGGGGCGGCGACATCTGGTGGGGCAAATACCAGGCGTGGCTCAAGTGTATCGACGCCACTAAGACGGGCGACGTCACAGCGACCGCCGAGATCTGGTCCTATCCGCTCGAACGCCACAGTTGCGCGACGCCCGCCATCGTCGACGGGCTGGTGTTCGTCACGGACGACCGGGGAAACATCCACTGCGTGGACGCCGAGTCCGGCCAGCCTTATTGGACGCACGACGTGGGCAACGCCATCTGGGGATCGCCACTGGCCGCGGACGGCAAGGTCTACGTCGGCGCGCGCAACGGCGCGTTCGCCGTGTTCGCCGCCGATAAGACCAAGAACATCCTGTTCACCACCAAGTTCGACGACGAAATCAACGGCACACCGACCGCCGCCAACGGCGTGCTGTACGTCCCAACCCTGAGCCGCCTGTACGCGATAAAGTGAGCCGGCGCGGGGCGTGTCTGACTCGGTTTCGCTGCTCGGCGCGGCAAATCGGAACGCGTAGAGGCTGGCGTTCTCGATGCGGAACACAAGCCGGGTGGGAACCGTCTCGCGGGTAGACACGCTGGAACCGTCTTTGACGACAAAATCGGCGCCGTCCGCGCCAGGGCAAACAGCGCCAGAAAAAAAACGCTGCCCAATGCGTGACACCGCACGGTTAGAACCCCTTTCCTTCTCCGGCGCCACGCCAGCATTTTTGCGGCGGAAAGGCCAGTTGGTTGGTCAAGAGTCGCTCCAGATCCAGCCCGTTTATTACAATATACGAAGGGTGTATAGCAGACTTGACACACGGCTTGGTAGACTTGTAATATTGAACACCTTGGGTGGGATTTGCACGGTGTGCTAAGGGACAGTCTTGCAGACGGGGAGGTTGCATGTCGGAATACATTCTCGGTGTAGATATTGGAGGGGAAATAGTCGATATCGGCGTCGTGACTTTCGCGGGAAATGTGAAAGCGCTTACCACGATACCCACGAACGCGGGAGAGGGTCCCGACGCCTGTATAAAAAGAATTGTAGAAACGGTTTCCACCTTGTTGGGCGCGAATGGCATCAACAGAGAGGATATACGTGGTGTGGGTATTGGCGCACCAGGGCCCCTGCACCTTGAAAACGGCAAGATGATTAACCCACCCCACTTGCCGCAGACATGGTGGAACTACCCTATTCGCGACAAAGTCTCAACTGCTCTGGATATGGACGCGGCCCTTGACAATGACGCCAACGCGGCAGCGCTTGCCGAAAGTTGGATTGGCGCGGCTACCCAAGCGCGGGATTTCCTAGTACTCACGCTCGGGATGGGAGTAGGGGGTGGAGTCATGGTGGACCGCAAGATCCTACGGGGCGCCGACGGATGTGCGGGTGAGCTGGGACACGTCTGCGTTTATCCAGAGGGCCGAGAATGTGCGTGCGGCAAGCAAGGATGCCTCGAGGCTTACGCCTCGGCCGTAGGAATTCTTGGCCTGTACCGCGACAATGGTGGAAGTTCAGTATCCAGCGTAAAGGACGTGTTTGATCTGGCTAGAGCGGGAGATACAACCGCGCAAGCTGTAATCGCGGAGGCCAGCAAGGCTTTGGGCACCGCTATCGGTACGCTGCTTAACGTATTCAATCCCGAATGTGTCGTGGTCGCTGGCCGCCTGTCGCAGTCATTCGATCTGATGGAACATGAAGTCATGCGTTCTTGTGCAGATCATGCCTTTGAGACACCGCTTGCACGGGTACCCACAGTGACTGTATCTCCGCTCAAAGAAAAGAGCGGTGTCGTCGGTGCAGCTGGCGTATTTGGCTACGACGCCGGCATCATAGAGAATATTTCTACAGAGCACGCCCAGTTCTCCGAGCCCCTACACATCATAGCTGCACATGTGGGCGCGTCGGGTATGCGGTTTGCCGTTGTGGAGCTTAAGGACAACCTGAATACGTACACGATTGAAAAGACCGTATGGCACCCAGGCAAGGCGTCCGATCGGGAAGAGGTACTGCATCTTGCCACAAGCGGAATTCAGGAATGTCTTTCTGCTAGCGGTATGTCGGCGGCGAACGTAAGAGGAGTTTCCATTGTTACGCCAGGGACTATTGACATAGCCAGGAAGCTTATCATCTTTTCTCCCAACATAAATTGGAGAAACGTGAAGATTGAGCAAGAACTGCATACTCGCGTGCCGGATCTGAAAGCGGACATATTCGTGGAGCGCGATGCAGTTGCAATGGCCCTTGCGGAAAAAATGTTTGGGGAGAGTCGTGCCCTCCACAACTTCGCTGTACTTTATCTTGGCACAGGTGTGGGCGTGGGACTGATCCTGAATGGCAGACCTTACCGCGGCAGCCATGGACAAGCGGGCGAAATTGGTCACACGACAATTGACTGCGCGAGCAATAGGAGATGTTCTTGTGGGGGCACGGGGTGCCTCGAATGCTACGCATCAGGGAAGGCTTTATGCGAACATGTTGTCAACCACATGAAACAAGGGCAGTCGACCTCCCTCTCTCACGTAGAGGAGTCTGGTGCAGAAATCCTTTATTTCGATGTCGTTCAGGCCGCGGACCGGGGCGATGATCTTGCAATACGGGCTTTTGGAGAAATGGGAGAACGACTAGCGATCGGCGTGCGAAATCTGTTTAGTGAATTGGACCTCGAACGGCTGGTGGTAAGCGGCCCGCTTGCGCGTGGGGGAAGACACTTCCTCGATATTCTGCGAAAGAATACGGCGAGTACGGCGTTTAAACTGAGGGAAACGGACATTGTGCTTTCGAAGATTCAGGAAAACGAACTGGTTGGCGTCATTGCAGCATTTGTAGACCAGACCAGAACCAAAGGATAGTCCAGTCATGCCGGTTTCCACAAGAAGGCGGATTAAAGACCTCGAACCTGAAGACCTTGCCATTTTGTCCTACTTTTCTGACGAAAAAACAAAGGGCACTTTTGACGTGTTGCAGTTTCAGGCGTGTTATCCCTTCTCCACTTATCTCTTTAGTCCACAAGAATTGGAATCCCGGCTACAACAACTCGCTGAACAGGGTTTTCTGTCAGCCGAAATTCAAGGGGAAAGAACCGTATACTCGCCCGGCACGCGATTAGACCGAACTGCGGTAGTCGAGGCGGGACACGTTAGCCCCCTTATACAGCAATCCGATGTGGCAATCATGCAGAAGATCCCATTCTCAGCCTTCACTCAACTCGCCACTGTTTCGTACGATCCATGTCTAGAAGCATTCAAGCGCAGTCTGCGAGTCGCTGATAACCCGAAGTGGTGGGATACCCTGTGTGATCTGTCGCGAATGTTCATGGACGCGGCTTCGCCTGGTCAGCCAATTTCGAAACTTATAGCCGTACTTTCCCATCAGATGGGGCAACAGATCGCCTGGGAGAACAAGTCGGGCCAGGATGAAATCGATGAGTTATGGCGACAGCAGGCAAAAGTCTCCGTCATGTTCACGGTGGACCAAGTGACGCCGTGGAAAGACATCCACCTTAGAGTCTTCTTTGTCCGTGCCGCCGAACTCGATATCACAGCTCGGGATCAGATCGAGCGGGAGGCACTTGACGCTCTTCTGGAAGACGCAACTCTCGAAAGTCTAATCATGCCGGTAGGCGAAATGGGGCAGACTGCTGCCGACACACTCCTATCCGTAAAGGGCGTCGTTTTGGGCTTAAAAGACGTAAAGCAAATCGCGATTGCTGGACGTCCTCGGGAAAAGTTCAGAGAGGTCCTACGGCAACGGCTGGACATTCGTCTTCTGTCGCCGTACCAAACTCATGGGTCAGTTCCCGAATCAATGTTCTACGGCCGCAAGCAAGAACTGCGTATCATATTGAGTCATCCTGAGACAAACTTCGCTATCTACGGAGGAAGAAAAAGCGGAAAGAGTTCGCTACTCAAGCAGTTGCAGCGCGTATGGAAAGGGAAAAGGCCTGTAGTCTTCGTCGATTGTGAATTGGGTATCGAATCGGAATCCGCCTTCTGTAAAGCCATTTGTGCTGAACTCGGCGTTACGGCAGTGGAGCGACTCGATCTGCTCTGTTCTCCCTCTGTCGTTACGCCTCCATGCAGTGTGATTCTCGTTGATGAAATCGATCCTCTGCTTAAGAAGGAGGATCCGCTTCGTTTTCTTGCGGCCTTACGGAAGCTGCACGCGGAACGAGATATCCAGTGCATCCTAGCGGGTTGGGAGCGCTTACACGAAATATCAAAGGACATCCGCGGCCCCATGTTCAATCTAGCGGACGCCATTTGTCTGGGGCCGTTCACAGAAAACGAGGCCCTAGATCTTGCGCGGAGTCCCATGGTCAATCTCGGTGTGAAGTTTGAGGATGGGGACAGTACAGTCAAGCAACTTATCAACTACGCGGGTCGGTTTCCCTATCTTATTCAAGTAATGTGTAGTGGTCTTATTGAACGCCTCAGCGAGACGAAAGGTCGTCGTGTGACGCGTGTTCTTCTTGAAGACGTTTTCTGGAAAGAGATCCGGAAAGAGATCCAAGATCTATTCAATTATACTCTAAATAGCGTTCAGAAACTGATCGTTTGCTCTGCGCTGCTTGTAAAGCAAATGCCCCTGCGGGCCATAGTTGACAGAGTTCAGAGAGATTACCCAACGTTGACGTTGGAGAGCATCCAAGAGGCGCTAGACTTGCTAGTAGTCCTGTTCCTGCTAAAAGACGATACCATGGGTGGGTACGAGTGGGCCTATGATCGGTTTCCCGAAGTACTTAAGAGAAGTATAGATCCGGAGCTAGCCATAGCCCAAGCTAAAAAAGAGATCGAAAGGGAAGGGAGGTGAGGCCATTCTTGCGGCGAACGGCCGGCAAAGACAAACGGAAGGCCATTCTGGGAGCCCGTACCCCGTTCACCGGCCTTTCCAGTGAGACCATTCGGCTACGTGAGGAACGAAGAAAACGCGTACTGCGGTGGTTTTGCTTATTAGTTGTCTTGCTTTTGTTATCATGGGCGGCTCTCTCGCAATTACTTCCCCTTATTTCTCATACGCATGAAATATGTATCTCGCCTGATACGATGCCCGCTGCCGACATTTGCATAAGCTTTCCTACTGTGGTCTGGCCAGGTCTCAACTTTGAGGTGGCTATCTACGCTATTCGCAAGGATTCCAAGCTCAAGAAGCTTAACGTGGAGGTGCTTGAGCCAAGTTTTAGTCTTGTGGCCAAGAACACACCATGGCACCACGTATTCAATTTTGAGCAGGGCAATAGGGAGGACTGGTTGCTGAGTCTAATGATGAACCCTGGGAGGCACGCTGCGATGTCCGAGGCCTTACTCACTGTCAAGCTGAGCGATGAAAACGGAAATCTAATCGAATCGACGCAAGTTCAAATTCATCAATGGCCATTCTTCCTTGTATTGAAAACCGTCGTTACCATCGTCGGTGCCGTCATTCTATTCTTGATAGGGTATTTGGCTAACTGGGCGCTTACCAAGTTGATAGTGGTACTGGACAAAACTGTTGTATCTGCAGATCAAGATGCCACGGAGACAGACAGCAATGGCAGACTTCATTAATCCCTTTTGGTGTAGTGGACCCGTGTATGCGAAAGAGCACAAAAGCTGTGTGTGGCGTAAGGGCGTCATTGAAAAGATAACGAGATATCTCAAGGAGGGAAAATATGTCCAGCTCATCGGACCTCATCAGTCAGGACGAACCACACTAGCAATTCAGCTTTGTGAGCATCTTGGGGGAAAACGTGAACTGGCTCTGATGCCGGTCTTGATCAGTTGCGGCGGTCTGCCCAGTGAGAATCAGGAAGCATTTGCCGCCACACTGGCTGAACGTCTCCAGGAAGTCGCGGACGCATTCTTGACTGCACGACACGCAAAAAATGTGAACACTCGACTGCAGGATCCAGTGAGAAAGGATCTATACGACCTCTACAAGGCGCTTCGGGATGTGGGAAGCGAAGTTGTGCGACCCCGTGCTTTTGTGTTGGTCATTGACGAGTTGGAGACGTTGTCGGACACAACAGTGTGTGATGTGCTGTCATTTTTTCGGGGACTCTTTGAGAATTATGCGGCTGAGAGAGACGTAGCCCCATACCGGGTGGTCATCCTGCCTACACGTGACATGCAACGGTGGGATCTCAAAGGACGTTCGCCATTCAACATTGCCGAGGCCCTTTCCTTGGAGCGGTTCTCCAAGGACGAATTCGAGACGTTTTTTGACGATGATCACGTAGGCGGGATGCCGGACAAAGTGCCTTCCTTCAGTGGAGAAGCCCGAGCCGTGATCTTTCGTGAAAGTGGCGGAAACCCCTATTTCGTCCAACGCATTTGCCACGCCATGGTGGAGAGGGCGAAGGACCTGCACCGAAGAGACGACCTGTCCGCAAAAGACGCGTTGTACGCGTGTATAGTCCTTTTTGAGCACGGCGACGAAAAAATGAAGCGATTAAATCACGACATTCTTTCAGACTCGGAAGAATGGTCCTTATGCGAAAAACTGGTAAGTGGTCTGCAAGTGGCTTACCGCGGAGTACAGACTGAGGTGGATCGGTTGGCGGAGTTGGGAGTTGTCTACGACAAGGAGGGATTCTGCGATATACCAATAGGTTTATATCGGCGACGTCTGATCAACCGATGCTACAATGAGCGCTACCCCGGACTGGACTTCTTTTTTGACGACCAGGAACGGCTGTTATTGTCCTATTCCCCAACTCAAGCGGCGGTGCTGAATGCATCCGTCTCGCGCGTGATCGAGGAAAACTTAGCCTCAATTGAAGCAGCTTCAGAACCGGGTGAACGGGAAAAGAAGATACTGGCTATAGTTGAAGCGCTCGCGAAAGACGGTACCCTTGAGATAGATTTGAAGGAAGTAAACGCCTTCCTTGAGTACTATGGCAAGGATCCTTTGCCCAACATTGACGAGTTGTTGCGGCTCATAGCGAAATGGTTCAACATTGTGATTGACCGTAAGAAATCGTTGTTGCTCCCGTGAAAAAGGGAGTTGAGCGCGCGAAATGCCTTTTTCGCTATGCCATCGCTGCCTGGACCGGTGGAAACCCGATCCGGAGAGATGACTTTGCCTTTCCTTCCCAGCGACTAATTGCACAGACAGTATTCAATGGGGCAGACTCTGTGTGCGGTTAGGGTGCCTGCTTGGAGAAAACTGTCCGTGAAACAGATGAGATGTCTTTGGACGCGACTCCCAACTCGTGTGGTTTTATTCGCCTGCTTATTCACCCAGGCGGCCTTTGGCCTCAATGCCGAGGTCAAGGCATACAACGGCTCGCCGATGATCCATGTGGACGGCAAACCGATCAGCCCGTTGATGTTTTTTGGGTGGGAGTCGGGGTTGGTGCAACCTACCGATGTGTCGCTGACTACGGAGTGGCAGGAGTTTTCGATCACGGTGGTCGCACTCGAGGATACAGAGGGAGCGAGCGGCATTCATTTCCGCATGGGCGGCGAGGGGCCGGGGACGGTGTGGGTGGACAACATCCGGGTGTATCCCGGGGAAAGGACGGCTGAACCGGGGGCGAATTGGGCGCGGGGCGGGGATTTTGAGGGCACGCGTGAAGATGTTGAGCGGGACTGGCATTTGTTCACGGCGGAACAGGCGCAGGCAACGTGGACACTGGATACGGAGACGAAAGTCAGCGGCGGGCAGAGCCTGCGCACGGAGATTTCGTCGGCGGGGACGGATCACATGCATGTGCACTGGTATCAGACCGGCTATTCCGTGAAGGCCATGCAGAAGTACACGTATTCGATCTGGATGAAGGCGGACAAGCCGCGCACGGTCGACTTCATGGTGCTGCACATCAACGACCCGTGGACGATCTATCCGGCGGAGACCGCTGCCGGGTCGCCGTACGTCCAGCAGGTGCGGCTGGCGCGGGACGCGGGGGTTCACATTTTCAGCTTTGGCATGCCGATGCCGTGGCCGGCGCCGGGCAACGAGCCCGATTTCGGCGAGGTGGACAGGACTATCGAGACTACGCTGCGCGAGGACCCGCGGGCGCTGCTCCTGCCGCGGTTTAACATGCCGCCGCCGGCGTGGTGGCTCGAGGAACATCCCGACGACCGGATGTTGTTTGACGACGGCGTGACGGTGTCGGTGTCGATGGCTTCGGAGGCGTGGCGGGCGGAGATGCAGACGCACCTGCGGGCGCTCGTGCGGCATTGCGAGGCGAAGTACGGCGAGCATATGCTGGGTTATCATCCCTGCGGGCAACATACCGGCGAATGGTTTTACGAGCGGTCGTGGGAGCCGCGGCTGTCGGATTTTTCGCCAGCGATGAACGCCGGGTTCAGAAAATGGGTGGAGGCGAAGTACGGCACGATCGAGGCGCTGCGCACCGCTTGGAACAACCCCGACATCACCTTCGAATCTGTTCAAGTTCCGACCGCCGACCAGCAGCACGGAAGCACGCTGGGCCTTTTCCGTGACCCCGCTTCCGAGTGGGGCGTCATCGACTACTTCCACTACAAACAGATTGCCATGGAAGAGCCGCTCGAGATGATGGCGCGCGTCATCAAAGAGGAGACCCGCGGGAAAAAACTGGCCTGCTTTTTCTATGGCTACCTGTTCGACATGCACGGAATCCCGATGGGGCCGCAACACAGCGGCCACCTCGCCATGGCCCGGCTGCTCGAATGCCCGGACGTGGATATCGTGTGCTCGCCAATCTCGTATTTGGACCGGGAACTGGGCGGCGGGGGCATGTTTATGAGCGCGGTCGACAGCGTCCGCGGCCATGGCAAGCTGTGGCTGAATGAAGACGATACGCGCACGTACCTGACGCCGCCCACGTCGGGGTTCGGCAGAGTGGACACACCCCAGGGGACATTGTGGGTGCACCAGCGCAACTTCGCGCAGATCTGGCCGCGGCGTCTGGCGACGTGGTACATGGATCTCGGCGGAACCGGGTGGCTCAATGGGAAAGACCTGTGGGACAACATCGGCCGGCTCCAGCAGTTCTACCAGGCGCACCTCGATGAGCCGGCGCGCTGGGCGCCGGAGGTTGCGCTCATCGTGGACGAGGACAGCCCGAAGTACGCGGCCAGCACGATCCAGTTGGGTTGCCCGCTGGTATACGAAATGCGCAGCCAGTATTTCAGGATGGGCGCGCCGTTCGGCATCTACCTGCTCAGCGATCTGGTGGCGGGTAATGTTCCGCCGGCGAAGGTATATTTCTTCGCCAACTGTTACAGGCTTGACGCCCGGCAGCGGGAGGCCGTGTTGCTGGCCACCCGTGGAAAGACTGCGGTGTGGTTCTACGGCGGGGGTTTCTTAAGCGACACGGCCAACGACGCCAACATGATCCAAATGACCGGCTTGCATCTCCGGCGCGGCTCGCCGGAATCCGGAAAAGTGACGCCTGACCAGACAGCAGGGGGCCTTGCGGCCGGCCTTTGTGAGCCATTCAAAAACGACACCCGGCTTGACCCTTTGTGGGTGGTTGACGATCCCACGGCCACTGTTATGGCGCGCTATCCCTCAGGCGCGCCCGCTATCGCCTCAAAACAGACTGAAAAAGGCCTGCGTGTCTACATCGGCGCGCTCCACTGCCCCGCCAAACTCCTGCGCAACATCCTGGCCATGTCCGGCGTCCACGTTTACAGTGACAGCGACGACGTCTTGCTGACCGATGGCCGGTTTCTTAGCCTCACTGCGACCAGCGCGGGCCCAAGAACCCTAAGCCTCCCTCAACCATCCACGCTCGTCGACGTCCTCGATACCGAACGCGTGTTTCGGAATGTGAAACAACTCGACCTCGACCTCACACTCGGGGAAACCCGAATGTTCCTTGTGCAGTAGATTGCGGCCTGACCAATAAAAACGGGGCTTGTCATCAGGTGGCAAGGAAAAAGGATGGTGGGCGCTGCAGGAATCGAACCTGCGACCCCTTGCGTGTAAAGCAAGTGCTCTAGCCAACTGAGCTAAGCGCCCGGAATTCGACAAACTATAGCATTCCAGCGCGGAATCGTGCAAACCGTGTGCGGGCCGATGAGGGTGCAGGGTCGAGTGCGAAAGGGTCCTCGCATGATCAGCCGGCGGCTTTTTCTTTTTCCCTCTTTTGTTCGGCAAGCCAGGCGGCTTTCCCGTTGTGGGGGACGAGGGGCGGCGATGGGCGTTGCAGCCATCGCCGCGCTGCTTCATCGAGCTTTTGGCGGATGGGGTATCCGTCAACAAGCATCTCGCGCAAGTAGCTTTCATCGACGTCGCGTTGGGAGAGTGTGCGGTAGTAAGCCTGGCGACGGTAGGCTTCGGCCATGGGCACTACGTGGCCGCCGGGGACGGGTGTGGGGCTTTCGGGTGCGGTTGCGGCTTCGGGTGTGCCGGGCGCGGCTCCCCACCGGAGTTCCGGGGGGTGGTTGGGATCGAAGGAGAGGTCGTAGAGTCGTTTTTCGATGTCGAGCAGGGAGAGCGTGACTTGATCGCCCTTGGAGTTGGTGTAGCGGAACAAGGTTTCGGCAAAGACTTTTCGTTTTTCCCGGAGCAGAGCAGCGGCGAGATCGGATTCGGTCCAGACGGCGTGTTTGTTGATGGGATCGAGCCGGAATATTTCGGGCATGAGGTCAAACCACTGGAGTGAACCGTTGAGGCTGTCGATGAGGTTGAAGTAGACACAGCGCAGGCCCACGTCGAACAGGGCGGTGGATTGGTCGCCCCAGCGGCCGCCGGCGTTGAAGATGTTTTCCATACCGCGGCGTTCGGGATAGACAACGGGCCCGTTCTCGAGGACGTCGCGCCATGCGTTTTGAACCATCTGTTCGCGTTGCTGGAGGAGATCGAGCATTTTTTCTGTGAAAGCGCAGAGGTCTTGGGCGGGCGTGATGGTGTTTGCGGTGCGGAGGCGCAGGCTGACAAACTTGTGGAAGCCGTCAAGCGCATAGCCCTGCTCGTGGATGGCGTGTGTTTCGATCAGTTCCTGCATTTTTTCGTACTGCTCGGTTGAGAACCCGAACTCGGCCATTTCTTCGTTTGTCCTGCGCCGGACGTGGAGCACGTTGCCATCGTCGTCGGTTTCTGCGATGGGAAACCGGTGGATAAGGAATCCGCGGTAACAGCCGGTGTATTTGTCGGCTTGTTTTGGAATGATTCCAGTGACGGCGTTGAACCCATTGTGTGTGTAGACGTCGCGGGATGATGCAGTGGTGGCGTCGAGGAACAGGGGCTCGCCGTACTTGGTGATGTGGGCGAGGATCAGGACATGTCCGTCGAGGTAGAACAGGCATCCGGGGGTCAGGTAGCGGCGGTCGATGGCCACGGGGACGGTGTCGGAGAGGACCTTGGACTCGCAAAAGGGTTCGACGCGGAAATTTCCGGTGTTGAGGCCGGTGACGGCGTCGGTGAAGAAGGCGTAGGCATCGGCGTAGTTGAATGCATTCATAGCGCCGACGGGAATAGTTCTGGGTGCGGTGCGGAGGTCGGTGCCGTCGCAGGATCGGACGTGATTAACCATCCATGGGAGGCCGCGCCGGTATGCGTAGTATGCGGTGAGCGCGACGGTGAGCTTGCCGCAGTCGATCACGCTATGCATGGCGCGGATGATAGGGAGGCTGAGCTGGGGATTGACGGGCTCGCCGCTGAACGCGGGGTCGAGCAGGAGGTTCATTTCGGGGTCGGTAAGAATTCCCTCGATTTTGGCGAGCCGTTGCTTGAGCGAGCCGTTGGCTTTGACGAGGTAGATGTTTTCGATCCATTTTGCGAAATGGCCGACTTCGGGCTTGTTCCACTGGCGGTACAGCGGCCATGCGCCACGGTTTGATTTGATTGAAGGGGGGTTTGGATCTTGGGCGCGTGCTGCGCCCGCCGTTGCAAGCAGGAATAGAACAGTTAATGCGGTAATCCATTGCCTCGACAGATGGTGCAATCTCATTCAGCGCTCCCTCGTTTTGAGAATGCGGTACTTCCAGGCTGGGTATAGTACCATTGCCTGTGGGGTATGTCATCCCGCTTTGGGCTCGACGGCGGCATCAGCGTATACGCACGAAGGGCGGTCTAAATTTCCGGAGAATAGGGCAGCTCAGATCTTGAGGCGGGAGACGAGCGGGAGGGTCATGGCGAATCCGAGGCGATTGTCATAGCGCAGGTCGCCGCCGTGGAATTGGGTGGTCTCGAGGGCCAGCGTAAGGCCGAGTCCCAGGTGATCTTCCGATTTGGTGCTGTAAAACGGTTCAAACATGCGTTCCTGGACGGTTTGTGGGATTTCCGGCCCGGTGTCTTTGACGGTTATCTCGAGGCACTCTCCGGTCGTGCTCGCCGTGACAGTGACGCGGGATTTTTCGACGCCCTCGACCGCTTCGAGCGCGTTCGCCAGCAGGTACAACACCGCCATCATGAGCCTGGGCCGGTCCACCACGAGCGACGGCATTTGTTCGGCGCACTTCAATTCCAAGCTGACATGGGCAGAACGGAATTCGTAGCGTTTCAGGTCCAACACTTGTTCGAGGAATTCGGGGACAAAGACCAAGTTGACGTCGGGCCGTTCCTTTCGGGCGACCACGGTGAGGGTGGAGATGAGGCTGCTGCACTTTTGCACGCTCTTAATGACGTTGCCCATCATGCGGCGGGCTTCGTCGGTAAGCGAGGCTCCTTGTTGTATCAATTCGGCGTAGGCGAGCATCGCACCGAGGTAGTTGTTGACGTCGTGCGCGACGCTGGACACAGATCCGCCGACCTGGCTGGCGCGGTAAACGGGTGACAACCGGCCGCGCAGGCCGGGATCGATCGGAGGCCCGGGAACATCCGGGCGGTTGCTGTCGGTCATTTTCAGCCCCGCTTATTTCAGGTTACCGATTACGGCTTGGGCGAACTCGCTGCACTTGACTTTGCGGGCGCCTTCCATCAGGCGGGCGAAGTCGTAGGTGACGACTTTGGATTTGTAGGTGTCGACGAGCGCGGCGGTGATGGCCTGAGCAACCTCCGTCCAGCCGATGTGATCAAACATCATAACGCCGGACAGGATGAGGCTGCTTGGGTTGACCTTGTCGAGGTTGGCATATTTGGGCGCGGTGCCGTGGGTAGCTTCGAAAATGGCGGCGCCGGTTTCGTAATTGATGTTGGCGCCGGGCGCGATGCCGATGCCGCCAACCTGGGCGGCGAGCGCGTCGCTCATGTAGTCGCCGTTGAGGTTCATGGTGGCGACGACGTCGAATTCGGTGGGCCGAGTGAGGATTTGCTGGAGGAAAATGTCGGCGATGGTGTCTTTGACAAGGATCTTGCCGCCGGGTTTACCGCCGCATTCGTCCCAGCCGACGGCGACGTTTGAGAATTCCTCGCGCACCAGTTCGTAGCCCCATTTGCGGAACGCGCCCTCGGTGTACTTCATGATGTTGCCCTTGTGGACGAGGGTGACGGACTTCCGGCCGTGTTTGATAGCGTGATTGAGGGCGGCTCGGACGATTCTGCGTGTGCCGCTCCTGCTGATGGGTTTGAATCCGAGGCCGGAGTCGGGGCGGATGTCCCAGCCGAACTCGCGTTTGGCGAACGCGATGAACTTTTGGGCGTTCTCGGTGCCTTCTTCGAGTTCGAGGCCGGCATACACGTCTTCCGTGTTTTCGCGGAAGATGATCATGTTGATTTTTTCGGGCGCGATGACGGGGCTTGGCACGCCCTGGAAATGGCGCACCGGCCGCACGCAGGCGAACAGGTCGAGCTTTTGCCGCAAGGATACGTTGAGGCTTCTGAACCCGCCGCCGACGGGTGTAGTCAGGGGTCCTTTGATTGCGACGCGGTATTCGCGTATGGCTTCGAGTGTTTCATCGGGCAGGTAGGTGCCGTAGAGGCCATTGCCCTTCTCGCCGGCGTAGACTTCCATCCATGCGACGGATCTCTCGGCGCCGTAGCAGTGGGATACAGCCGCGTCGAACACACGTTTTGACGCGCACCAGATGTCGGGCCCGGTGCCGTCGCCCTCGACGAATGCGATGATGGGCCTTGCGGGAGTGCGGATGGTTCCGTCGGGATTGACCTCGAGTGTTTCGCCGGCGGGCGCCGAAATATGGTCGTACTTCAAGTGGATCTCCTCGGGATTCAGCTCAAATTGACGAGCCGCGCCTCGTTAACGTGGGGCACCTGCCGGATCTTTTCGAGAGTAGGATCGTCGAGGGGTGCGTCAATGTTCAAGACGGTGAGAGCACGCCCGCCGCGGGCGTCCCGGCCAAGCATGAGGTTGGCGATATTGACGCCGGCCTCGCCGATGATGGTGCCGACACGGCCGATGATGAGCGGTCTATCCTCGTTCATGCACACGAGCATGTATCCTTCGGGCTTTGCGTCGACGCGCATGCCGTCGATACTGCAAATGCGCGGGTCGTTTTTGCCGTAGAGGGTGCCGGCGACGCGGTGTACTTCGAAATCGGTGGTGACGGTGACGCCGATTTCGAATGCGTAGTCGGAGGGGCGGACGCTGCGTGTTTCGCTGAACGAGATGCCGTGGTCTTCGAGGAGGCTGGGCGCGCTGACCATGTTGACAGTCTCGACGAGGGGCGACAAGAATCCGACGAGCACGGACGCGGTGATGGGGTAGGTGTCGGTCACGCCGAGGTCGCCGCTGTATTCGATCTCCATGGAAATGGGCCGGCCCTGGATGAAAGACGACTGGAAATGGCCGATACGCTGTGCGAGGTATCGGAGGGGTTCGAGTGTTTTCCGTGTTTCGCCGTCCATGCTTGGGACGTTGACGGCGTTGACGATCGCGCCGGTCCGGAGGTAGTCGACGATCTGGTTAGCGACCTCGACGGCGACGGTGACTTGGGCCTCGTCGGTGGATGCGGCGAGGTGTGGCGTCGTCACGATGTTGTCCAACCCGAGGAACGGGTTGTCGGTAAAAGGTTCGGCGGTGTAGACGTCGAGCGCGGCTCCGGCAATGCGTTTTCTTCGGAGGGCATCGGCGAGATCGGCTTCGTTGACAATCCCGCCGCGAGCGCAGTTGATGATGCGGCAGGATGGTTTCATGCGTTCGAAATGCTCGGCTCGGATCATGTTATTGGTTTTCTCAGATTTGGGGGCGTGGATGGTGATGATGTCGGACCGTTCGATGAGGTTGTCGAGGGTTACGAGTTCGACGCCGAGTGAATCGGCCTTGATTTTGGTCAGTATGGGGTCGTAGGCGAGGACTTTCATCTCGAAGGCCTGGGCCCGTTTGGCCACTTCGGCGCCGATGCGGCCCACGCCTACCACGCCAAGCGTCTTGCCGCATACCTCGGCGCCCATCAGCTTGCGATTCCACTGGCCCGCCATCATCGACGCATGCGCCACGGGGACGTTGCGGCAAAGCGCAAAAAGGAGCGCAAACGTGTGCTCGCAGGTCGAGATGGTATTGCCGCCGGGGGTGTTCATCACGACAATGCCGTGTTTTGTCGCGGCTTGCTTGTCGATGTTGTCGGTACCGACGCCGGCCCGTCCGATGACTTTGAGCCGTTTGGCGCCTTGGAGTACGGCGGCGGTGACCTTGGTGGCGCTTCTTACCACGAGCGCGTCGTAATTGTTGATGATGGCGGCGAGTTCATCGGGTTTCTGAGGCGGTTTTACGTCGACTTCGAGTCCCGCGTTTCGGAACACGTCGACCCCGTCCTCGCTGAGGCTATCGAGGCAAAGTACCTTTGGCATGGTTCATACTCCGGCAAAGCAGCGTTGTGCTGCGGCAACACCTTCTCCTATTTTAACCGGTGCGCTGAGATCGTGCAGGGCCAGCTCGACGGCGGCGAGCACGACCACCACGTCGAACTGGTCGTAATAGCCCATGTGGGCGATCCGCTCGATTTTTCCTTTGAGCTGTTCCTGGCCGCCGGCACAGGTGACTTTGAGTTCGTCGCGGAGTTTTTTGTGCAGGGCGTTTCCGTCGAACCCGTCTGGCAGTTTGATGGCGGTAGCGGCGTTGGATGGGGCTTTGGAGAACAGTTCCATGCCCATCCCGAGCACGCCGGCGCGTGTGGCTTGGGCGAGTTTTGCGTGGCGCGCCCACACGGCCTCGATCCCCTCGGTGAGAATGGCGTCGAGGGAGGTCTGCATGCCGATGATGGTGGCGACGGCGGGCGTGTAAGGTGTGGTTTTTTTCTCAAGGTTCTTGAGTGCCTTATCTAGCGACAGATAGTACTTGGGCAAGGTGGATTTGGCGATGGCGGCTTTGGCGCGGGGGCCAATCGCCACAAACGCCAGTCCCGGCGGCAGCATCAGCGCCTTCTGGGACCCTGCAACGACGACGTCGACGCCCCATTCGTCCATCCGGAGTTCGTCGGCAGCGAGTGCGCTGACCGCGTCGACCACGAGCAGTGCGTTGGATTCGCGCGTAATGGCGGCGATGGCTTTGATGTCGGTCAGTACGGCGGTGCTGGTTTCGTGGAGCGTGGTGAATACGGCTTTGGCGTCGGGATTCTCTTTGAGAGCCAGTGCGACGCGCGCCGGCTCGATGGCCGTCCCCCATTCGATATCGAGCACGGTCATTTGGACGCCGAAGGCCTTGCCGATCTGGCCCCACCGCTCGCCGAACTTGCCGCCGTTCACGGAGACGGCTTTGTCGCCGGCGGACAAGAGGTTCACGACACTGGCTTCGAGCGCGCTGGTACCGGAACCGGCGAGGATGACGACGGGGCTGGTGGTCTGGAATACGACCTTCAGTTTTTCGCTCACCGACATGAAAATCTGCTCGAATGCGGCCTGGCGGTGGTGCGTCATGGGCGCGGCCATGGCCAAGAGGACCTCCGGCGGAACCGGCGTCGGCCCAGGAGTAAATAGTCGCTCTTTACGCATCATGTTGGATACCTCCATCTGGCTATATAGTACTAGGCCTGGTGACCGCTCATTGATTTCCGGAAAGGATCAGTGCGGTGCGCCTGCTCCAGATGCACGCGGGCACAGCCTTGTGAAGGCGCAAACCTACCAAACCGCCCGCTGGATTGTCAAACGGACGGAACAGTTGACAGTGCGAAGTTCTGAGTGCGATTTGGAGCGGTTCAGGGGCTTTTTTTGACTACGAGGGTTCTGGCGGCGCCGCCGCCGGATGGCGGCACGACGAGCCAGCCGGCCTTTGCGCCTTCCGAGACGGGTTCGAACGTGTAGGGCGCGCCCGTTGGCGTCAACTCAACGCCGTACCCCTCGCCGTACCAGCCTTCGGGCAGAAAAACGCGGGTGTCGCCGTCTACGCCGGCGGATTCAGTCCATTCGCAGCGGAACGTGCCGGTTTCCGTGTCGGCCTGGCAGCTTTTGAGTGCGCCCGCGACGGCCGGGGCGTAAGGCCGTGCCAACAGCGGGAAGTACACGGCCTTATCCAGCCCGGGGTGAAAGTCCCAGTAGGCGTCGCCGGCGAGGGAGCGTTCCAGATGTCCCACGGCCAACCGCGCCGCGTTCAGCGTTTCGGGCCGGCCATAAAATGCGCCCCACTCGCCAACCCAGAGCGGCATCTCTAGGCGTGCAGCATGATCTGCAATCCGGGTGAAAATAAGTTCGAGACGACGGGCGTCGGGTTGGCCGACGTCTTTGGTGTCGGTCACGACGTCGTACGCGTGAGCCGCATAGGCTTGGAGCGGGTACCGATTGCCGTCGGCGTCTTTGAGCGGCCCAAGCGCGCCGGGAACGCCCATGTTTGACGAGATGCTGGGCTCGATAAACAGGATGCCGTCACGATCGACTTTTCGTATGGCTGCGGCCACGCGCTGGTACATGGGCTGGAGTTTTTCGCGTTCGAACTGTTGAAACACGGGCGTGGCGGCTTCGAGCGCCTTTTCGTAAAGGTCCGGTTTTCCCGATATCACCATCAGCAGATCGGCGGGGGTCGCGATTGCCTGAAAGCTTGATTCGCCCTCGAGTGCGGCGATCACCGCGCCGAGTGCTTCGAGTGCGCCACTGCCGATGAAGGGTTCGTTGAGCAAATCGTAGCCGATGACGGCCGGCTCGTCTTTAAACCGCCGGGCAACATGCTGCCAGGCGAGTGCAAACCGGTCCTGTATGCCTACGCTGTCGGGGCCGGGCCTGTTGGCCCAGAAGCTGTCAAAGGCGGTCTGCACCCGCTGGCTTGTCCAATAGGCCTGGCTCCAAGGGCCGCCGTCGAGGACCGTATGGGGTTTGTTGTCGTGAATGGTGGCCCATTCGGGGGCTCCGTCGGTGTTGATGGGCGGGGCCTCTCCCCAGAGGTCCTGGTGCATGTCCAGCACCACCCAGATGCCGTTTTCCCGGGCCCATTTTGCGCGTTGGGCGAGGCGGTCGAGAAACGCCTCGTCATATTTTCCGCACTCAGGCTCGATGGCGGCCCATGTCATCCCCAAGCGGATGCAATTGAACCCCCACTGCCGCATTTGGGCGAATTCGCGGGGTCCGTGCCAGCTCACATACCCGCGGGCTCGGTGCTTTTCAATGACGTTGGTGCCGTGCAGCGTCACTTGCCGGCAGGCCGCATCTACAAACCGGCCGTCCTTTACGGACATTTCGCCGGCCCACGCCGCCCCAGCTTCCACGGCCATCAGGCCGGCTATCAGGATTATGGCTGTCCGCACAATACTTCTCCTTACGCCTGCAACCCGCCGCCGGGTTCGCCGGCCGCTATAAGCGCGGCGCCCAAGGCGCCGGTGTACTGCGGGTCTTGCGCGACTTTGACCGGGCGGCCCAGCGCATCGGCGACGGCCTCGGCCATCCCGGTTACCAGCGCCACCCCGCCGGTAAAATATATGGGCTCATCCACGTTTCTTCCGGCCATTGCGACGACGCGCTTGGCTATCGAGGCCTGAACGCCGGCAACGATGTCTCCCGCCGCGGCGCCGGTTGCCAGCAGGCCGACGATCTCGGTTTCGGCGAATACGACGCACATGCTGCTGATGGGCGCGGGGCTGAGGCTTTTGCGGGCCATCCGGCCGAGGTCTTCGAGCCCTGTTCCCAGCCGGGCGGCCACCACCTCGAGAAACCGGCCGGTGCCCGCCGCGCATCGGTCGTTCATAACGAAATCACGCACGAGGCCCGAGCCGTCGAGCCGGATCAGCTTGCTGTCTTGCCCGCCGATCTCGACGATCGTCATCGCATCAGCGTCGAGGCGGCGCACGCCTTTGGCATGGCAGGTGATTTCGGTGACGGTCGAGTCTGCAAAGACGATCCGGTTGCGCCCGTATCCGGTGGCGATAATCCGGCCGAGATCGGCACGGGTGTGGCCGGCCTCGTGCAGGGCCTGATCGAGGAGATCGGCGGCCAGCGCCTCCTGCTCGACCCCCTGGTCGCACATTTTTCTTGACAGCACGCGCCTTTGCCCGCTCTCAATCAACACGACCTTGACCGCGCGAGAACCGGCATCTATCCCTGCGAAAACCATTGGCTGCTCCGTGACGTGGTGTCGAAATTACCTATACGTCCCTATGGAAAGCAAGCTTTTGACAAAAGCAGACCGGCGACCGGAGGAACAGGTGCAGACTGACAGATATAAGGTTTCAATCGGCCGGAAGCGCGGCAGCCGTGTTTTTCAGTTGGTTTCGGTCAAGAGAATCGCCCCGGCGAGAGCCAGAGCGAATGTGCAGGCGCGATTAAGTGCCTTAGATGGGCACTACCTTGGTAGCTTCAGGTCCTTTCTTGCCTTGTGCGGGTTCGAACTCGACCTTCTGTCCATCCTTGAGCCGCCGGAACCCCTGCATCTCGATGTTGGAATGATGTACGAATAAATCATTGCCCCCGTCATCAGGAGTGATAAATCCGTAGCCCTTGTCTTCGTTAAACCACTTGACCATACCAGTTGCCATTGCATTTCTCCTGAGGGCTCTTCGTATCCGGGCAGAACCCTGCGCCCGCCCCTCCTTTATTGCCCAATTCAGAGGAACCCCGTGAGGGAATAAGGTTCCCCTAAACCCGCAGAATTATGGCAGTATCCGCCTTTATATTCAACCGTTATTCTTCTTGTGACGTTGACATCTACGGCGGCCAAGAAACCGCATTCAGAATGTTTGTTGTAGCCGCACATCCCGTGGACGCCGCCGCCGGGAGACGCGCATCCCGGCCCGTGCCGGCATGCATCGTGCGGTCAGCCCGTTTGGACCGGCCCCAACCACAACTGCGGTTCGGCCTTCGGCTATTCTGCTGGACGATCCCATTTGGCCTGAGGGTGTGTAGCGGCCTTGCGCGGGCCAAAGATCAATCGGCCGAGCGAACACCGCCCGGGGCCCATGGCAATCAGCAGTGCCGCGTCCCCGTAGACCGAATGACGCGTCATGGGGACATGACGCGGCCAAGAAACAGAATGCTGCCCGAGACGTCGTCGCGGATCAGAAACAGGAACGGGTGGTCGGCTCTGAACACAGGCGGGGGTTCGGATATGGAAACCGCGGTCAGGGTCATTTGTACGGCCGTGGCCGCGGCGGCCTCGGTCCCCTTTTCGTTCACGTCGACATAGGCCTTGTGCAAGACTTTGTCAATCCAGATTCGCTCGTCGGGCGGCGGCTGTATCGTGTACTCGATCATCTTCATGAAATCGGCTTCCGGCGTGAAGGCATCGGGCATGCCCATTGCTTTAAGCGTTTCTGTGAGGTCAAAGCGCGTCTCCATCTTGAAGCGCGGGAAATACACCTCGACCTTCTGATCGTGTATGGGGGCCAACCACTCTCGAAGGCGCTCCGCGGTCAGCGCAGTTTCGAGCGAGGCCAAGCCGTCCCGCGCTTTGGGAAGCAGCACGACCATCGAGAGGCGGTCGCCCCGATACGGCATCCGAAGAATCTGAATGTCGCCGGGCGCGGCGTATCCGAACTCGCGGGTCTGTTGCATCATGGGGACGTCGGATTGTGATCCGTTTTCGAGGTAGAACGGCTCGTTTTTTGTCGCGCTTTCAGTAAATTTGCTGGCCCAATCGCCTTTGAAATAGATGGCATTGGTCAGGACCAGCAGCGTCTTGTCCGTAAAACCCGCGGCATCGACAATCTGCGGGATCTTGCCCGCCGTCTGTTCTGACACCCAGCCATTGATCTTGTTTGCCGCGGCCCCCGGTTCTTTCGAGAAACTGACCTTTTCCAACTGGGCGCCATAGAAGTCCCTGTTCAGTTTTAAAAAGGAGTCCCGGAACTTGTAGTATTCCTTCTCTTCGCCCCAGAGCCTGTTGGCTATGTTGAGTTGGTACCCGGCTTTCGACGCGGGCACATAGGTAAGGCTCTGCAAGAGCGAACCAAAGCTGGTGTGCAGTTTCTCGTCACTGAACGGGAAGTGGAGCACCTGTTCCATCTGCGTTTGCGTGGCGCCGCCCGCGCCGCCGTAGGTCATTGCCAGCGCCGTCGACACGCTGAACGGCGAGAAAAACAGGTTTTCCCGGTTGGTGTTCAGTTTCGCGTAGAGGTCAAAGGCAAACTGGTTGTTGCCCTGGACAACCGGCGCCAGCGTCGCCGGGTCCACGGTTAAGGTTATTGCCTTCACCTCGTTGCACGCAGGCATCAGCGCCATCGCTGTCATCAACACCACAAAAGCAAAGCGGTTCATTGTTCCGTCCTCCGATTGCCTACGCCATTAATACGCGCACCAGGACTACTTTATTAGGAACATCGCCAACTTTCAGGATGCGCTTTCGACGGTTAATATTCAATTTCCATCGCCGCCAACCGTTTGAAGTACAACATCAATTCTGGTTCAATCACAGTATAAACAATAAAATGACAGGCGGTGAGAACATGATGCGGACGCTATGGGTCCTTAGTGCGGGTATCCTGATGGGACTGCAGGGTTACTCTGCGGCGGAAGAACCATCGGGCAATCCGCTGGTGCTCTGGTATCGTCAGCCGGCCAGCCGGTGGATGGAGTCGTTGCCGGTAGGCAATGGGCGGCTGGGCGCTATGGTGTTCGGCGGTGTGGACTGCGAGCGGATCGCGTTGAACGAATCCACCCTTTGGTCAGGGGAACCCGGCGTGCATGAGAATCCGGGGACGCAGGAACGCTTGGCGGAGATCCGGGGTGCCCTGTTTGAAGGGCGTTATGCCGAGGCGCAGGGAATGTGCCGGCGGTACGTCCTTGGGCGGAGAAACAACTACGGTACGCACCTGCCGATGGGTAACCTGCTCCTGCGTTTTGCCGACACCGGAAACGATATTGGGGAGTATCGGCGCGAGCTGGATCTGGACCAGGCCGTTGCGCGGGTTGCCTATACAGTTCGCGGCACGCGCTATGAGCGGGAGATCCTGTGTTCGAATGTCGATCAGGTTCTCGTGTTGCGTATGACCTCCAGCACGCCCGGCCAACTCTCGTTCGAGGTGGTGATTGACGGAGGAGAGAACCCCTCGGAAGTGCGCGCCGAAGGCACGGATACGCTGGTGGTCACCGGCCATGCATACGAAAACAAGCACAGTAACGGCCAATGTGGTGTGGGATTCCGCGGACAAGTGAAACTTGTGGCATCCGGCGGAAAGGTTACCGCATCGGACAAGACGCTCCAAGTCGAACATGCCGATTCCGCAATCCTGTTTGTGGCCATCAACACGGATTTCGGTGGGCGCGACCCCGGAGCTTTGTGCCAAGCCCAGCTCGATGCCGCCGCTAAGAAGGGCTATGACCAGATTCGCGATGCGCACGTGGCCGATCATCAGCACCTGTTCCACCGGGTCGATCTCGACTTGGGCACGACCGACGCGGCTGCACTGCCAACCGATCAACGGTTGGAACGGCTCCGGGCGGGAAGAGACGACCCGCAACTTGTTACGACGTTTTTCCAGTACGGCCGCTACCTTTTGATTGCCGGTTCGCGGGAGAATTCGCCGCTTCCCACAAACCTCCAGGGCATTTGGAACGACAACCTGGCCTGTAAGATGGGCTGGACCTGCGATTTCCACCTGGACATCAACACGCAACAAAACTACTGGCCGGCCGAAGTGTGCAACCTGTCCGAATGCCATGAACCGCTCTTCGACTTCATCGAGTCGCTGCGCGCGCCGGGCCGGAAAACCGCGCGCGAGACCTATGGCTGCCCGGGTTGGGTGTGCCATACCGTCACGAACGCCTGGGGCTACACGGCGCTCGGCTGGGGGCTTACCTGGGGCGGCCACGTCACTGCCGGCGTTTGGCTGGCGTCGCATTTGTGGGAACACTACCTCTTCACCGGCGACCAGGCGTTCCTGGCCCAGCGGGCCTATCCGGTGCTGAAAGAGGCGGCGGAGTTTTTCCTCGACTACATGGTGGAACACCCTCGGTATCACTACCTGGTCACGGGCCCGTCCCCCTCGCCGGAAAATGCGTTTATCGCGCCGGACGGCAGCCGCGCCAGCGAATCCATGGGCCCCACGTGCGACACCGTGCTTGTCCGCGACCTGTTCTCTCACTGTATCGAGGCCAGCCACATTCTCGGCACGGACGCCGAGTTCACGGCCAAGCTGGAAAAAGCCCTGGCCAAATTGCCGCCGTTACAGATAGGCAAGCATGGCCAGTTGCAGGAATGGCTCGAGGATTTCGAAGACGCCATCCCCAACCACCGGCACATGAGCCACCTGATCGCCCTCTTTCCCAGCGACCAGATCGCGCCGAATACAACGCCGGAACTGGCCCATGCCGCGCGGGTGACGATCGAGCGGCGGATAAACCGCCCGGACTGGGAAGACGTGGAATGGAGCCGTGGCAACCTGATCAACTTCTATGCCCGGCTTGGCGACGGCGAGATGGCGCACGACAGTGTGCTTGGCCTCTTGCGGAAACTAACGGACACTAATTTGCTGACGTTTTCGGTGGGCGGAATTGCCGGTGCGCCCCAGAACATTTTCGTCATCGACGGCAACTCTTCGGGCACGGCGGGTATCGCAGAGATGCTGCTGCAAAGTCACGGCGGAGAGATCAACCTGCTGCCGGCGCTGCCTCGAGCCTGGCCCAACGGCCGCGTAACGGGCTTGCGGGCCCGGGGCGGATACGAGGTGGACATTGCGTGGAACGAGGGCCGGTTAACGGGAAGTACAATTCGGGCAACAATTGGCGGCACTTGCAGGATTCGCACCCCCTTACCCGTTCAGATCAAGACAACGGGCAGAGAAACACCCGTCCAGAGGCCGGAACCTACGGTCGTTGAATTGCCCGTCAGCGCCGGCGACACCCTCTGCATCGCCGCCGCTGGCTAAGCTCGAGAGTAACCCTTACACCGGACGCCCCATATCTGCCGGCAAGAAGATGATGTCGACTGTCATCGCGTTCTTCTAGTTTGTGCACGGGATCTCCAAACGCTTGTACGGATGGATCTCGACGGGACCCAGCAAGCCCGAGCGCGGCAGGGGACTGAATCCCAACAATGCTTGGGCGGCGGAACGGTCGTCTTGCACGCCGCGGCCGAGCCGGGGCTCGAGTTCTTTGGGCACCGCCGGGAATTCGGTGAGCCCGGCGACGCGATTGATGAGGGTGTTGGTGACGCGGAGTTCGATGTTGTTAGTCCCCGTCAGCGCTTGCGCGGATATATTCAGGCGTTGGCCGCACATCCAGACAGTTCCGGCAGGTTTGCCATTCAAGTTAACGTCCGCCACGTTCCCTACGTCGCCGAGATCAAGGTACAGCTTGACGTCTTCCTGCACGTATTGTTCGGAGAGGTTGAATTCAGCCGCGTAGACGCCGGCGCCGCTGAAATGGCGCGCCTCCGGGAGGCGCGGCGCGTCGGGTAGGTCCGTCCATGAAACCAACTCGTCGAGCTGAAATTCGCGGCGGGCGAAGACGGGGCTTTCAAGGACGAGCCGCCAGGAAGGCGAAATACGAAGCGGCGCGGGGACCTGTTGGGCCTGAGCACGAAAGACTTCGCCATGCCCCATGTTCACACAGTGGCCGCCTTCCCGGTCAGTCCAACCTGTCACGCTCCGTTCGTCCACGTGTTCGATCCACGCCAGCGAACTCGAAACCGCGTGGGGGCGCTCGTCATTCTTTTCAAACACAATAAACGTCGACTCGTACGGCGCCAACCGAACCGGCACCCAGACGGCCCCGTCCCGCTCCTCGTACTCGAAAAGCGGCTGCACGCGGCCCGTGCAGGGATTCCATTGCCATGGCACGGCATCGGCCACCCGAAAGGCAACCGGCAGATCGACGGGCCGATCCTGCACATTCGCCACAAAATAAACGTCGCGATCGTCCTGCTTCCGGTGAATGAAACAGAGCCCCGGGTTTTCGCGCCATCCTTCCCTGGCAAAATCGATCGCCATGTCTGGTGCAATGTGATTCCGGATCGCGTTGAGGAACGGGTCCAGCAGGCTGCTGCGCCGCTCGAGGGGATCGCGGCGGTCGAGCACATTGTCGACCCAATAGGTCGTGCCCTGGCCGTACGAATGTCGGCCATTGCCATCCATGCCCTTTGGCGATTCAAACAGGCGCGCCGCGATCGCGCGCACCTCTTCGTCATCTGCCTGCCAGTTCCGCAATCCGCAGGACGCCTCCGGCACGCGCTCGAGCGCAATAACCACTCCGCCTTGTTTTGCATACGCCTCGATCTGCCGGAGCGACTCCAACGGCATCGCCGCGACGTTGGGCACGATCAGCACCCGGTACGTCATCTCGCCAATCTCGAGCGACTGGCCGTCGAACGAAGACAGCCGCTGCATGCTTTCGTCGTTCACCAGATCGTAGGAATACCCGTTGCCGATAAGCAGCGCGTTGAGATCGCCCCAATCGAAGTCGCGCGTCCAGCGGCGGGCGTTGAGGGCGTCTTGAGTCCACTGGTTTGCCAGCGGCGAGTATACGGCCACGTCGGCGACAAAGCGGCCCTGCCGCAGCATGTAGCAGCACCGGCCGATGTAGCCGCTCAACAAGTGGTAATACGGCCACCAGACGTTGTCCGGGCTGATGTGAATTTGCGGGTAGAACCCGCGGCTCGGCGTGATATCCCGCTCGGGGGTAGCCAGAAACCCGTGGTTATAGAACAGGTTTGCGCCGGACCGCAGAAACATGTCGCTGGCGATCTTGAGCTCTTCGAGCGTGGCGCGGTAGGGCTGCCAGTGAATAAACGTGTACGCCTCGACGGACACGATGTTCCGCCCGTACACGTGCGCGCCCGAAGCCACGTATTCGCGCGGCCCGACCCGCGGGTCGAACCATGGCACGGCGTCTTTTTCACCCGCGGTGACCTCCATTTCGGGGATATCCGCGGCGCCGGCGCCTTCGAGGTTGTCCGTGACGAAGCCGTACGGCTGGACGCGGCTCTTGACGCCATGGGCGTGGCACCACGTCGCGAAGGTGTCGAAAAACGCCTCCATACCCATCTGAGCGAGCACATCGTTGATGTCGTACCGGATTTTCGGCGAAATGCTGCCCACTTCCCACCATATCGCCGGCAGATGTTTGATAAGATCGTAGCCCTTGATCTCCTGAAACTCCGCGGGTATTGAATCGCACCAATAGAAGCCGTTGCGGTGAATCGGGACCTCGAAGCTGTCGCCGAAAAGCGATTCCACCGTCTTGCCCAGTTCGTCTCCGAGAGCACCGGCGTATTTCGCGCCAACATACTCGATATAGTTCGCCATGGCCTGCTTGTCGATATGGTTCACGGCGTTGTCCAAGATCGTGGACCAGAAGGCCATGATGCGCCACGTCCCCTCGGGCGCCTGCCACACGATCCGGCGGCCCTGAACATGGCCCGTAAGGACCTGCAACGAATCCGGGTCGATCGCGCCGTCCGTCACGCGCCCGGCTACAACCGCGATCAGCCGGTCGTCCGGCTTGATCTCGCGGCAGGACCGCGGAACGTCCCGCGGATTAATCGTCGCGTCCGTCGGAAGCTCCTGATCAATATTCGCCGGGCCGCTCACCACAAACGAACTCGACAACATCGTCTGGTTGCGTTCCTCGGGCGGAATCCAATCGCCTTCCCAGATCCAACCGGGCCCGCCGAAATTGAGCGAAACCGTCATGCCGAGCTCGCGCGCCTCGGCCACCGCGTGATTCAGCAAGTCAAAGTATTCGTCGGACAGGTATGGGACGTCGCCCTTCTCGTACATGGGCTCCATCGTGATCTGCTCGACGCCACGGATGCCCTGCGAATGCATCTGCTGCAGTTGCCACGATATCTCGTCTTTGGTGACTGCATTGCCCATCCACCACCACCGCGTTCGCGGCCGGCACTCGTCCGGCGGATTAGCGAATTGATCAACCATGCCTGCGCGATCGTCGGCCGCGGCGGCTGCCTGGCTCAGGCCGATAACCAAAAGCAACAACGCGATCGTCGTGCGGCATTTTACACGTCGCATCCTGGTTCTCCTTGTTTTGCCGGGGTGGATTGTACACGAAACAGTGGCGAAGCGTGCCTGGCACGCGCGGCAATCGTTTGTGTTATTGTAGCTGGAGTTCGCGCCTTACTGCAGCTCGCGATGGAGGGAGTTGATGATGAGAAGCCTTTTGGGTACAGCCGTTCGGGCCGGGTTTCTGAGCATGTTGGGATGGCTGTGTTTACTTAGTCCCGCCGCAGTGTGGGCGGACGAGAATTCAGGCGCTGTCCATGGCGAAATGATTCTGGGCCGCGCCGACCACGATTGGATGTCGCAGCAAATCGAGGAGCCGTGCATTCTGCCCAACCCGAAAGTGCCGGGGCGGCTGATCATGTTCTATTCGGCGGTGTCCACGGCGGACAGGGTTGTGGCGGCGGTTGGCAAGGCCTGGGCGGATACGAGCGACCCGTTCCGGTGGCATCAGGACGAGGCGAACCCGATATTCGGGCCGGGCAAGCAAGGCTGGGACGCCAGAACCATCCGGCTCGATGCAGTCCTCTACATACCGGAAGAAGACGCCTATTACATTTATTACTCGGGCACCGCGGGCACGTGCCAGGACCACATCGGGCTGGCGATCTGCCCGGCGGGCGCCGACGGATACTCGGGGGTGACCGCGGATGCAATAAAGCGGTACGGCGACGCGCCGGTGCTGGCGCCGGAGCCGGCCGCGCCGTATAACGAGGAGATGGCGTCGCAGGCGGGCGTCATGCGCGAGTGGAATGCGGCGGAGAAGCGCTGGGACTGGTACATGTACTACTCGTACCGGGGGAAAGACGGCGTGCTGCCGGGCATCCGGCTGGCCACGTCGCGCGATGGCAAGACGTGGACGCGCCAATTCAACAACGACGACCCGCGCGGCATGGGCCAGATTTTCGAGTCTACACCGAACGCCTATTACGAGTGGCACCAGGTGTTCAAGGTCGAGTCGACGTACGTGCTGTGCATCGAGGTGGGGATCGATCACGGGGTGCGATGGCGGCCGGTGCTGGCGGTCAGCACGGACCCCGTGAAAGGCTGGACGCAACTCGACGTGGACACCATGCTCCAGACGAAATGGCAAGGCCTTTACGACGACCGCACGCTCTATCACGTCGCCACGCCGGCGCTCTACCCGATCGAAGGCAAGTGGTATCTGTATGTGCAGGCCTGCGGCCGGCCGGGCAACGACAATTACATCGACGGCGGCTGGGAGATGTGGGCGGTCGCGTGCAACCGGCGGATTCAAACGCGCGCCGGCTGTGCCGGCCTGTACATCCCCGGCGTGCCGGCTAATCCCCCTGCAAATTGAACATGTGATGTTCAAATTGCATGGGATCCGGAATTGCGGGCGGCGCGTGGACCACGTTTTACACGGGCGGCCCGGCGATCCGGGAGTTGCCCCCTTTCAAGGGGCAGGCAACGCCCGAAGTGTTATTCGGCGTCGAATTCGTCTTTGAATTCCAACTCGGCCATTGCCTCACAAATCTCGCAATACTCGTAGGTCGGAATGTGAGTCACCCAGCCGGTGCCGATCAGTTCCGCGTAGGCGTGCGGTTCAGGCAGGACCTTGTCTTTCAGTAGCCGGTAACAATCGCGCGGCGTAAAATGTTCGCAAACATCCAGCGCGATACCGAGCATGGCCATGCGGGCAAGCAGGGTTTTTAGCTCCGCCTCGACTTCCTTGTCGTTCAACTCGTCAGCCAGCCGCAGCTTGTCGGTGCCGTCCAACAGCGAAGAAATCGGCTGCTCCTCGCAGTGGTCCATGCAGTAGTCTATCAACTCCATTTCGTGGGTGGCTTCGGATTCCGACTCATCATCATCCGAAGATTCGGTCTCGCCGCGCATGGCGCGATCGATGGCGGCGGCTTCGGCATCGAGTTGCCGCTGCAACATGGCGGAGGACGGGGCTTCGTCTTCTTCGACGGGGCCGGGCGGCAACGGGGTCCACCGTTCGGTACGCACTTCGTCGCCATCCAGGTGGATAGCCGTGATTTCAGGCCCGGTGACCGCGCCGGGTTCTATTGCTCTGGGCGGCAGCGCCAGGTTCGGCAGCAGTTCCCACTCCCCCTCGTCGTCCTCGTCCCTGGATTCGCGCACGCATACCTCGACGACAGGATCGGCCATCTCGATAACGACCCGCCCGTTCTGGCTGAACCACTCGAGGTACAGCCGCCGTTTCCAGGGTGTTGGGGGCGGTTCGCCCAGTTCGGAGCGCCGCATGAACTCTTCCACTGAACACGGAAGCACGCGCGCCCAGCCCTGAGCCGTCATGGTGCCGGTCGGTCCGATCTGGCTGATCTGGAAACCGCGGTTGTCTTCCTCGCGAAAAACGGCCTCTCCCTTGTCCTCCTCGCCGGGCTCGAAACGGATATGTTTCCCCCGCAGGTCGCGCTCACAGTCTCCGGTGAGTTCGAGGCGCACTTGGACTTCTTGCCCGGGTTGCTCGCCCCGCAGGATGATCCCGCCATGCGTACTGTAATGGCGCGTGTTCCATAATTCACCGTAGATGACATACTCACCCAATCGGTAAGCCATTGTGACTCCCCTCCGTCATGCTGCTCCCCTTATTTGGTCCCCTGTAGCATGAATCAGCCGCTTCGGCAAGTGCAACGTGCGCGAACCGGTTCGCAATCCGTGTAGTCCTATAATGCATGATTTTGACGAAGAAGGCAATGGGCCGCTTCTTGAATTGGCGGAGGATGAGGCCAATAATCTGGGAGCGTAATGCGCAGCATATTGGGCTGGGAGGAAAACCGATGGGTTTCCACGAACTGAGCCGGCGAGAGTTTGGCGGGCTTTTGACGGCCGTGGTTGGAGGCGCCGTGCTGGGGCCCGGCTTAACAGAAACGAACGGCGCCTCGAAATACCCGGCGCCAGACACGTCGTTTTTTTCAGACTGTGCGTTTGTCTGCATCGATATCCAGGAAGAACAACGAACCAAGGTGACCTCGATCTCGAAAGAGTGGGAGGCATCGGGTTACACGGTGGCGGACTGCCAGGCGGCGGTGGATTTCTGCTACGACGTGGCCATGCCCAACGCGCGGAAGGTTGCCGACGGCTGCCGCGGGCTCGAGTTGCCGATGGTGTTCGTGCATTGGGGCTGCTTGTTCAAAGATGGCATGGACCTCGAGCCCAGGGTGAGGCGGGCATTTGTCGCGGGCGAAGGCGATAATCCGGCGAAATGGACGCCGCTCGCCGCAACGACGCGGCCCGCGGCAATCCTGGGCGTTCGCGAGGGGGAGTACGTCTTTCCCAAGACCGCCCAGGACGCGTTTACATCCTGCAACATTGGTTTCCTCGTCGAAAACCTTGGGATTAAAAACATCGTATTCGTGGGCGGCCACACCAACCCCGGGGGATGCCTCGGCCAGACCGGGCGGTCAGCCCACAAGCGCGGCTACAAAATCCTCTGCGTCGAGGACGCCACATTCGATGCCGGGGAGTCCACGCGCAAGAAGGGAATCGAGTCGGTTCCATTTGATTATGTGGTAAGCACGGAACAATTTCTCAAACTGACGGAACGGGCAAAGGCCAAGCAGCGCGCGCGCGCGACGTAATCAGCAGACTGGAGGCGCAAGATATGCATCGTGGAAACTGGTTTTGTTTTGGTTTTATTTGTCTGGCAGTCTGGCCGCTGACGGGCTGCGTGCATGGCGGAACGCCGGACGGTTTGTCGCGATCGTTGTTCTCGGACATGGTTTACCTCGAGGATAGCCAGAGTGCGCGGGTGTCAAGTTTTGACCGCTCGGGGGCGAACGTCGACTTTCGCAACATTCCGCCGGGAAAGACGCTCGAGTTGGCGAACATTGAAGGAGCGGGGTGCATCCGCCACGTGTATTTCACGATTTGGCCGACGCCGCACTATCTGCGTGAATTGGTTCTGCGGATGTACTGGGACGGCGAGACCGCGCCCAGCGTTGAAGCCCCGCTCGGCGACTTCTTTGGGCTTGGCCAGGAACGGGTGAGGTTTTTCCGGTCGTTAATGGTGGCCGTAAACCCGGGCGCGGGCGGCATCGGGGGCACGGTAGGCTTCAATTCATACTTTCCGATGCCGTTTGAAACCGGGGCGCGCCTGACGTTGACCAACGAAGGGCCCGACACCGTTGGGGCGGTGTGGTACCACGTTGATTATGAGAAGTTGCGCGGGGTGGGCAAGGACGTGGGCCGGTTCCACGCCCAGTGGCATCGAGAAAACCCGACAACGCCCGTGGGCGACAAACCCAACGTCACCATTCACGAGGGCAAGAACACCGACGGGAAGGAAAACTACGTGATTCTCGAGGCCGAAGGGCATGGCAATCTCGCGGGATATTTTCTCAACGTCGACAACGTCGCCGGCGGCTGGTACGGCGAGGGCGACGACATGATCTTCATTGATGACGAGCCGTGGCCGCCGTCATTTCATGGCACCGGCACCGAGGAGATTTTCGGCGGGGGCGCGTGCCCGGATGTCGAGTACGCGGGGCCGTATACGGGCTTCTACCTGGTGGGCAATCGGGATTTTGCGGGCAAAGTGGGCATGTATCGGTTTTTCGTGACGGACCCCATCCGGTTCCAGAAGTCGATTCGAGTCACGATCGAGCATGGACACGCCAACAACTTCGCCAACGACTACTCGAGCACGGCGTTTTGGTACCAGGCGGAACCGCACAAAGTTTTCCCGCCGTTGTTGGCGGTGTCGGAACGGATGCCTCGAGCGGGCACAGATACGCACGATGCCGCTTTCCTTAAATATCAACAAGCGCGGCAGAAAATGGGCGACGTAATCGGCCGCATTCAAAAGAAAGAAATGGCCCCCGCCGAAGACGAGGTGAAATCCGCACAGGCTGCTATCAAGAAAGCGGAAGGGGCCTTCGAGAAAGGCGACTACGCGGCGGCGGCGGCCGCATGCGACGAAGCGTTGGCCATCCTGAACAAGCTCGGCGGCGAGAGCGGGAACTAACGGCGCAAATCCTCGAGTACTGGCTCGACGTATCGCGGTTCTCAGGCTGGAAACGGCCGGGAGTAGAATTGCCGTGGTCGTATGCGGTGATGAAGGCCGACGCCAATGCCTACGCCAAACGAGGCATACGCCACGTGACCACCTTTGCCACCTGGATCGATGCGGACTATGTAAAACGGTTCGGTGAGCCGCCTTTACGCGAGTACGTCAATGGGCTCAACGGCTGAGACGCCGGGAGCCAATCAAATGGCAAGACCGATCCTTTGTCTGGTTATGGGGCTGGCGTTTACCGGATGCGCGACATTTCAGGACGGGACGGACCCAGTGTTGCACGTACCTTGTCTGGCTTCTTCGATCGAGGTGGATGGGAAACTGAACGAAGATTGCTACCGGCAACACGCTCCTTTGACGTCCTTCGTGGTGGCGGCCGACAATGCCCGCCAAGCACCTTCAACCAAGGCCTGGCTGTTTTGGAACGAAGAGCGGCTCGTATGCGCGTTTGAATGCGTGGACTCCGCCCCCGCGCCAATTTTGTTCATTTTTGCCGGCGACAAACCGCTGAGAAATGAGAAAAATGCACCCCAAAGGTATTGACGAAGCGAGGAAAGCGCGATATTATGAGTTTGTAGGAAGTGGGGCAAGCCATTTGGCGATGCTACTAACCGCGTCATCGGGGCGCGGGGAAGTACGCACGATTGCATCGCCCCGCCTCACCTTCGCAAGTCAAACGAGGCTGCAGGTTGTGACAGGGGAGGAACATCATGCCGATTGCCCGGCGTGGGTATCCCCCCAGGAGGCTGAGGAAAATGGACTTGTCAATACCAATTCACCGCGTTGTCTTGACGACAATGGCTCTTGTGCTCTGTTTTGCGGCAGGCGGCTGGGCCGCTGAATGTGCCGCACCGGATAACGGGAGCGGAACCGCGAATCTACCGGCGGCGGACTGTCCGTTCACGTCGCCTTCCGGCGATAAGTTGATGATCACCGAGGGGCTGCCGCCGGGCACGACAATTGAGTCTACCTTTATGATAGACAGCTTCTTCGACGTC
>DATKVG010000139.1:0-8538 GCA_035530195.1 Bathyarchaeia archaeon
GTCGTAACCGCCCGTCCCGTACTCGATGTGCACGTCGTTGAGCAGGAACCCTTCATACCCTGCGAAATTAGCATCCGTATAGCCGTCCATGAAGCCTTCCTCGAAGGCATCGTCGTACGCGGCGAAATACCCGTCGTTGTACGCCGTCCACACCCCGTCCCAGTAACCCCGCTCGTATTCGGGCGAAGTCGGGCTCGGGATTTCATCCCCTTGGTATAAAATCGGCCCGTAGCCCAGCGTATCCTGGCTGTCTTCATACCCCTGGTAGTACCAGTCGTCTTCCGCGAAACCGTCGTTAAACCCCAGGTCATATTCGCTCAGCGGGCAACCCGTCATCAACAACCCACCAAGCAACACCATCGGGAACACAGCCAACATCCCCCGCCGCACTCCCCACTGATTGAATCGCGCGTTCATCCTTCTCTCCTCGTCGGACGCCCCCGGCCGCGCTTCTTAGCGCCGCACTCTTGTGCGCCATTGTTGGGGGCTGTCCCACTTTTCACTCAAATCTCCGGCCCTGTTCCCGCCCGGCCAAACGGCCCGCGGGACTCTCAGAATCTCTTAACGCCCACGGACGGACCTGCCGCCGCCGGATCTAATGGCGCCGCCCCGGTCACCACCGCTGCCGCGCGATATCCCGCCGCCCGTCGGCGCCGATGGCGCGATGCTGCCACGGTTCGGGGCACGCATCCTCGGCGAGGGAGCCCGCATTGACTGGCGGGGCGCCGAGGGCGCCTGGCGCACCTGCGGCGCGGGCATGCTGGGTCGCGAGACCTGCGGCGCCGGCCGCGAGATCCGCGGGGTACTGGGCGCCGGCGCGCTGGGCACGCTCCGCATTGCCCGCGGGGGTTCAACCGATCTCGGAGACGGCGCGCTCCGGCTTATGATGTTCGAACGCGAAGGCGACTGCGGCGCAACGCGAATGCTCGACCGCCCACGCGACGGACTCGAAGACCGCACAGACGGCGTTTCCGACCGGCTCGGAGGTTCTGTCGAGCGCACGGACGGCGCTTCGGTCCGTCGCGGTGCTTCTATTGCGCGCGGCGACGGCGCTTCGGTCCGTCGCGGCGAGGGTTCTGCAACGGGCCCGCTTGGCTCGCTTCTGCGGATCGAGGGGCTCTCGGTCCCGCCCCGACCACGGCTGGGAGCGCTGGGTTGGGCGCCCAAATCAACGGGTTCCCGCGTCGTACGCTCGCGCACCCCGCCGCCTGCACCGCGCCCGCGAATGGTCGGTGTCTCGTCAGGCGCTATGGAACGAGGCCCGGAACTGGGCGCGCGCGGCGTTTCTTGCATTCTGCGAATCGACCGCTCCCGGCCGCCCAGTGAACGTTGCGTCGGAACACCGCCAACGCCCGAGTTGGGCGCCTGGCGCACTGAACGGTCGCGCACGCTCGGCTCGCCGCCGCGGCCCCGATCACGAATGCCGCCGATGTCCGTGGTTGCAAGCCTGCGCCCGCGCGTTTCCGGCGTCACCGACGCCGCTTCCGGCGTAAGCCGCACGCTGCGCGCACGCGCCTCCCTGCTTGAAGACTGCTCGGGCGTCCTCACATTCCTGCGCACATCGGCCCGCGCGGTCTCAAACCGCTGCCGGCCCACCGCCGACTCGAGCCGCTCGACGCGGCCGCGCGCCAGCGTCCCTTCGCGCTTGAGCGCCATCGGCCCGCGGATCGCGCGCCTTGGCGCATAATCGCGCACGGGAATGCTCCGGTCCGGATACGAGAAGTGGGGCCTTCGTGACCCGATGTTGATATTCCAAATGTTGATCTGCGACCTTGGCACGCCGTGGATGAGCGACATCTGGAACGGGTTGATGTAACCGCCGCCATAGAACAGGTAGTCCGCGGATACGTAACTGCTTGCGAACGCGCTGAACCGCAAGCCGCCGACATAGTAGAAATCGTTGCCGTAAATGACCGGCCGGTCCCACGGATCCAGGGGGCACCACGCGAAGTTCGGGCCAACCCGATAACTGGCCACCCATGCCGGGCCCCACACGTCGCGGTACCGCCAGCACCAACCATAGGTTGGGTGGTGACGCCAGCGTCCGTAGTGCGACGTGATGTACCCGAACGGGTAATCGCCAACCCACGAGTAACCTATCGACGGCGCATAGCCCCAGTGGCCATAGCGGTACGGGACATAATCCGCTACGACCGTGGGCCGCCAGTAATAGTCGTTCTCAATCGTCACCCAATCGCCGTAGGCGGACAGATCCGCGGCGCCAAGAGGCGCGGACTTGGTCACGGCCGCCGGCACCACCTCCAAACCCACCACCAACAGGCGCGCCCGCTCGCGGCTCCACGCGTCGAACGAATCTTCCTGGTCCGTGTCGAGCGGCTCGGGCAGCGACGGCAGGTAGCCGGGATCAATGTAGGAACGCTGGCCCGTCTGGAGGATTGTGTCCTGCCCGCCGGGCACCCGGATCGTGACCGCGCCCCACCGGACGCTGACTGTCGTGGCGCCGTTGGCCAGAACGTCCACGCGCGCCTGCGTGTCACTCTGAATGTGCATGTCGGCCACGGGCGACTGGAAAATCACACTGCCCGAACTGCGGGCAACCCGATGGACGTAAAACGCGCCCGTCCAGCCCTTGATCACACCCGACGGCGGGAGCGATACAATATCCGCCTTGCTGCCGTCGGCCATCCGAAGGAACGTACCGCCGGACATCTCGACCTCGAGCGTGCCCTGTTCGTCCACCCAGAGCGTGTCCCCCGGCATGATCATCGTGTTTACCGTCGCATAACTCCAGTCCTCATCCGCGGCGCCCTTCACCATCGCGCCGCCTGAATCGAACGAGACGCGCGCGTGCAACTCCTGTGCGACCGCCGACGGTGCGGCCACACCCGCCACAATCACCGCCAGCGCCATTAGCAACCAGCGCCGGCCCGTACTCGAAAGGCTCGTTTTTGCTCTCATAGCCTAAACTCCCGTGCGGGCCTTTTCCCGCTACTCATTCAGACGAATTCTCTGAACGAGCATTCACTCTTTTAGTAAAACGAAAGAATTGGGCGTTTGATTGCATGAGATTACGCCTTTTTGCTCATTTTCTTGCTTTTTTCTTGTCAAAACCATTATCTTTCCGCACCATGAAAACCGGCCTCATTCATTTGTCCAAAATGGCCCTAATGGGCGTGTTCGCCTTACTTTTTGTGGGCTTGCCCGCCACCGGGCGTCCCCTCGAGCCGCTCGCAGGCCCACTGGCCGCCTGGCAAACGGTCGAATTCGCGCTCGACTCGACGCTGGCGGGCAACCCGTTCGACCCCGGCACCGCCCGTATCGAGGCCCAAATCATCGCGCCATCCTCGACCGTGTCCATGCCCGGCTTCTGGTACCAGGACCAGACTCGAACCCTCGAAAATGGCAAGGAAACCCTGACGCCGAACGGCCCGCCCGGGTGGCGCATCCGGTTCCTTCCGCGGGAACCCGGCCGTCACACGATCCGGGCCGTCCTGGTCGAGCAATGCGTCGAAAAGGCCGTTTGGGAAGGCCAGTTCGACATCACCCCGGCCTCGACCACTTTCACGGGCCTTGTCCGGGTCGAGCCGCAGCAAAAACGGTATTTCATGCTCGACGACGGCGTCTCGCCGCCCCGGCCGTTCCCCCTGATCGGCATGAACGCCTGCTGGCACCACCGCGGCGGCACCGCCGACTACGAAGACTGGTTCGCCGAGTTCGAGGACGCCGGCATGAACTACACACGCATCTGGATGTGGCCCCTTGCTTTCGGCATCGAAGTCCTCCCCGGCGAGCGCCTCAACTACAACCAGGAAAAAGCATGGCGACTCGACCGCACGCTCGATCTCGCCGCACAACACGGCGTCCGCATCATGCTGTGCCTCGATTTCCACGGCATATTCCAGACCCAACCCGACGTCTGGAATGCCAACGACGACTGGCCGCGGCACCCATACAACGCCGCCAACGGCGGGCCCTGCGCCAAACAAAACGAATTCTTCACGAACCCCGAAGCCCAGACCCTCTACCGGAAACGCCTCCGCTACCTCGTCGCCCGATACGCCTCGCACCCCGCGCTCATGTCGTGGGAATTCTTCAACGAAATAGACAACGTATACACCGTCCTGAAGTCGCGCGACGTCGTCGCCTGGCACGACCTCATGGCCAAATGGCTCAAAGCCAACGACCCCTACCAGCACCTGATCACCACAAGCTTCAGCGGCTCACGCAGCTACCCCGCCATGTGGAACCTGGCTGCTTTGGATTACACACAGCGCCATATGTATTTGGCCGGGCTCGATACCAAAACGCCGCCCGCACAAAACATCGCCGCTACCGTACAGAAGTTCCGCGATAACTTCAGCAAACCCATATACATCGGCGAGTACGGCGTCACCTGGAAAGGCTTCGCCAAAGAGTGGGATCCCCACTTTCGTGGGACGAAACAAGGGGTATGGGCGGGCATTATGTGTGGTAGCGCCGGTACAGTTATGCCCTGGTGGTGGGAACGTATCCACGACGAGCGGCTCTACCCAATGTGGAAAAGCGTCTCGGGCTTCATCCAAAACACCGGGTTCGGCTCGGCCGACTGGCGCCCCCTGCCGCTCCCCGCATCGGACTCCCTCGCCGCCTACGCCATGACCGACGGCAAAACCACCCTACTCTGGGTCCTCGACAAACGGTACGAGTACCCCAACAACGCCACCGCCGAAGCTGAACCACTCGTCGGCGCCACAGTAAACCTCCCCCTGCCCGATGGCTCATACGAAATCACCTGGTACGATACCACCGCAGGCCAAACCCTCAACACCCAAACCGCCCAATCCCAAAACAACACGCTCACCCTCCAAATCCCCCCGTTCAGCCAAGATCTGGCCGCAAAGATCATCTCGCCAAGCCGCCAAGGCGGCTAAGAAGCCGCATTCAGAATCTTTGTTCGCGACCTTGACCCAACATCTACGCGTCGTGCGCAGATGTCGCGAACAAAGAGTCTAAGACGCAAAGGAAATGGCCTCATTGTGGTGCAGGCGTCCCGCCTGCACGGAGTCGCCCTTGCGATTAGGCCTATTGGGACGATTCGGGACCATTGGGCCCGTTCAGAAAGGGCCATCTCTGCGTTTACTTTTCATCCTTCATCCTTCATCCTTAAAAACCCCAGACCTCACACCCCCTTCAGCGTTCTACACTTAAGACGATACAGCCTTTCACCTTTTACTGTTTTAACTTATGAAGTCCCGCCGGGGTTGTCACCGGGTACGGCTTTTTGATCGTTCTTGATGCGGAGGGCGCGAGAGTGCTATATCTACTGCAGGGTAAATTGCGGCTCGAAGCGGAAAGCGCCACAAAACCGGCAGCGGTTGCTGCGATGGAGTGAACGGCTCATCATGAAAACGTATGGCCACGGGGTATTTAAGGGCATGTTGGCGCTGGCAGTTGCGGTGACATTGGCCGTTTCGGTTCATGCTCAATACCAGACGCCCACCAGCCCGCGTGGCACCACGGGGATGGGCTCGTCCCAGCGAACTCAGCGCACGCTCGGAAGCCTGCGCGGCAATCGCCAGGATCAGCAAGAAGGCGCCGGCAAGACCTCGAGCTTGAGCGAGCGGTTGCGAAGTCTCCGTGAAAAGAGGGAAAAGAGCGCAGAGAAAGGCCAGCGCGCGGGGCAGCAGAAGGCACAGGAAAAAGCCGCAACCCCGCCCACCGCGCGTGCCGCCAGGCCCGGCGGCGGCGGACCAACCGTAATAGCACCCGGCACCGCCACCGCCAGAGCGACCCCCGGAGCAGCCGGCTCATCCAGCGGCGTCGGAATACGGACATCAGGCACCGCCGGCGCACCCGCCGCGTCCGGAGCGGTCGGCGTCCGTACTGTAGGCCCGCCAACCTATGACCCGATTCTCGATCGCGAATTGAAATACGAGAAAGTGCCGGACATCCCCGACCCGCCCGAGATGGTGCTGAGCGGCCCCATGCCCGTGGGCGACTTTCTAGAGACGCTTACCCAGGCCACGGAATGGGACGTCGTGGTGACCGAACCCGCCCGGGCGATCATCCTTAATTTCTGGATATCCGGCGTCACGCCCAGTCAGGCCCTCCAAGTCCTCCAGTTTCACGATATCTGGTACGAATACGACGCTGAGACCAAGTACCTCGCCGTAATGACCAAACAGGAGTACCTGGAAGAAGAATTCGGCAAAAACATAGAACACGAGTTCATCGTCGAGCATGCCAATGTCGAGTACATCGAGTCGGTACTTCAATCGCTGATGTCGCCGATGGGCCGCATGATAGTCGATCCACGCACCAACCACCTCTTTATATGGGACCGCCAGGAAAACCTCGACCGGATGCAGGTGGCGGTCCGCGAACTGGACGTGCCACTGCCTGAAGAACAGTTCCAGGTCACCCACGCCAACATCGCCGACATCGAGGCCATCATCACCTCCTACCTCTCGCCGGGCGGCACCGTCATTACCGACCCGCGGACCGGCCAAATCGTCGTCAAGGACCTCCAGGACAACCTCAACCGGATGCGCGTCGCGGTCGAGCGATTTGACGTGCCGCTCGAGCCCCGCATCTATCAGGTCAAGCACATGAACGCCGACGCGCTCGTCGAGAGCGTTGAGGCCCTGCTCACCCCCGACCGCGGCATGCTCCAGATGGACCCGCGCACCAACACCATCATCGTCACCGACTTGCCCGCCAGACAGGAGCGGGTCGGCGAAATCATCGCCACGCTTGACCAGCCCCTGGAAACCCGCACCTGGGTGATCCAGTACATCGAGCCGGACGCCGTCGCCGAACGGATCGAAAATCTCGTGCCCGAGGAAATGGGCAACATCATCGTCGACGAAGAAGTCCACCAGTTGACCGTAACCGCAACCGTTGACCGGATCGAAGAAATCGACCAGATGGTCCGGATGTGGGACGTGAAACGCCAGCAGGTACTTATCGAGGCCTACCTCGTTACGCTCGGCAGCAACCTCGCCCGCAGCCTCAACGTCAATTGGAGTTTTTTCAATACCATTAACGGCGTGCCCGTCGCCTACCGTGTCGGCGCAGGAGCCACCCCAAGTTACACCGAACTCGCCGACACCATCACCCTGGGCCAATTGCCGTACGCCGAACCGATCCGCAACTGGTTCTCCGGCACACCCATTATGAACATCCAGGACGAACAGGCCATCGACCGGTTCCGCGGAAACAAAGTCGCCGCTACCCTCAACTATCTCGATACAAACGGCCAGGTCACGATCCTGTCCGCGCCGCGCGTCACCGTACAGGACGGCGCCGAGGCCATGTTCCAAAGCGGCCGCAACGTCCCTTACGTCACCTCGACCACCTACGATTACGGCTCCTCACGCAACATAACCAATCAGACCACGCCCAACCAGAATATTTACAATTACGGCGGGTATCGGCCGTATAACCGGATCGAATTCATCGAGGTCGGTACAATCCTCACGGTCCTTCCCCGCATTTCCGAAGACAAGAGCATACTCCTCGAAATCTCCGCCGAAGACAGCGATGCCACACCGACTCGCGTCGTCTCCAACGGCGAGGAAAACACCATCCCCGAAAAAACCGTCAGCCTCGCCGAAACCCAGGTCCGCGTCCGCGACGGCCAAACCATCGTCATCGGCGGGCTCCGCCGCGGAAACAGCACCGAAAGTCTGTCCCGTTCCGTGCCCCTGCTGTCTGACGTGCCCATCCTCGGCCGGCTGTTCCGCTCACCGACCAAGACGCTCAAGAACGACACCCTCATGATCTTCCTCACCACCACTATCGTCTCCGAAGACACCCATCCCGAGGCCGAAAAACTGGCCACCGCGGAAGAGGCCTTCTCCGAAAAACTCCGCAAGGCCCAAAAAGGCCAGCTCGGCCGGCTGTGGGAAAGCGTGACCCGCGGCGAGAATGAAATCGGCGTCTCCATCGGGCAGAGCGGCGATATGCACAGCGGCGGACAACGGGTCGTCCTCGACGACTTGCGCCGGATCTTCTTCGGCATGAAGAACCCGCTCGCGTGCAGAGTCGTGATCCGGTCCCACCCGAGGGCGCCCGAGCGAGCCGTCACCGAGGTCACCGAGTTGGCCCTCGAAGCCCAGTTGAAAGTCGAGTTCGACGATCAGGTCGCCCCGTTCGTGCCCGACTATCCGCCTGCCCGCACCCCACCCAAGAAGCTGCCTGCCGCCGTCACACCGCTGCCCGAAACACCGCCCGGAAAACTAAACCTCCCCGCCCGCGCAGACGAACCGCTCGTCATAAAGCCGGAATGAAACCCCGGGGCGCCCCCTGGCAGTTGTAGGGGGTGTCCCTCTTTTGATTCTGGTCTCCAGCATGCTTTCGTCCGTACTGCTATCCGTCAACTTCGATCGTTTCTTCGCAGAAAATGAAAAACTGGCCCAGATCAAAGCCTGTCATCCTGAGCGATCAAGCCCTGCGGCAGGGCTTTTTTGTGGAAGAAAACCAAGATCAAAACATGTCATCCAAAGCCCGCCCCAAAGCCTGTCATCCTGAGCCCTGCCAGCCGCTGGCTAAGGCTTTTGTTCATGGCCCTTTATGGCAGGGCGTGAGGATCCCCTC
>DATKVG010000140.1:0-3302 GCA_035530195.1 Bathyarchaeia archaeon
GCGGGCAGGGCGTAGATCAATTCTTCCGTTGCTTCTATCCGAGATAACGGCTTGGCGTGCATGGATTCACGGGTTGCGAGCAGCGCCCGCAGGTTGTCTATGTTCATGCCTTCCTCCACCGTTTCAACATTCGCCGGAAACTGCATACGGCAATCCGGGCAAACCTCAGCCCCGACAATCGCCCCGCCGCATCCCGGACATTGGTAGGTCGTCATTTCCACGCCTCCATTAACGCCGCCGCATCGAATCGCTGGGCCGGTTGGTCCGCAGCCTGGCAGCGCGGCACATACCGAGACCGCTGATACTCCCGCGCAATCGCCCGCCCGCACGGCAAGCACTCCGAATGCAAGGCGGCCCGCCCCTTGCGGTGGAAATGCGCCGGCGTCGCCGGAAACCATCCCCCGCACGCGCGGCACCGTTTCGACTGTACGCCGTCAATGACGGACTGCCGCCACCGTTTGCGGACGACGACGCGGGTCATTCCGGCTCCCGATTGTTGATCAGCGCGATCAAGTCCTCGGCCTCCTGGTCCACAATTTCGATTTTATCGCCTTCGAGCGCCTTGATGTAGCGCCGCAGCGCGGTCGGTTGGATGCCGTACCTCTCGGCCTGCGCCTTGCACGCATCGCCGAACGCTTGCGCGAGGTCCACGGCAGAGCGGCAGGCGGCGCGCAGTTCGTCAATCACGCGCTCGGGTACCTGGCCCTGCGTCGGCGGCGGTTCCAATTCGAATGATTCGGGGGTGTCGGTCATGCTGCCTCCGTGAATAGATTAAACATCGCGTCCACCTCGGACAGGAACTGCTCCGCAGCGGTTTCGATGGCGGCAATATCGTCGGCCGTCGGTTCAAACCGCCGCACGAACAGTTGCCGGTTGACATCCCGAATGCGCGGATCGTAGGCCACGAACTCGCACCAGGTCCGCCCGGTGCAGGCAAGCTGCGCGAGCATCTGCGGCTGGTGCTGCTCAGGAACGCCGCCGTCCATGACCCAGCCGACAAATGTGGTTGTCATCGGACATTTGACCTCGATCAGTCCGCCGCCGTCGATGAGTCCATCAGGCGTTGCGCCAAAATTATCAATCCGCGGATGGTCGTAGAATCCCGGCCCGATCAAGATAACTCCGGTCGCAGCCTCATACGCGGCCATTGCGTCCGCCTCGCGTTCCAAACCCCATTGCATCGCATCGTTGACGTAGTGGCGCACAGAATCGCCGGTTAACCGCTCCGCGACCAGTTCCCGCATATAGTCTGATCGCGCCTTCGACGGCTGGCCCGATTTCAGGAAATCCATCGCCACCGCCATCCGGGACGCCGTAAGTTTCCCCGCCCTTGCGCGCAACCACGCCGCGAGCGCGTCGCCTTCAAGTGGCATCGGTCACTCCCGCGTCGCACTTCGCTGCCGCATCCTTGAGCGCGGCAAGTTCGGCCTTGAACGTCTGCCGATTCGAGGCGCCGGTTGCCTTCCACGCAGTCTTGAGCGATTCGACGCCATTAAAAGCAGCGTCGCGCAACTCTTGCAGCGCGGTTTCCTGTTCCGGCGTCAACGATTCCGGCGGGAGGTCCGCCGGGACATCCTCGCCGGCGTAGATGTAAAGGCCGAGTCCGTGCAGGGCGATTGCCTTCACCAGACACCGCTGCATCGCGGTGTTGACCTGGAATGCATCCGGGTTCGGGATCGCCTTATTGCGGTGATCCATTACCGGCAGTTGCATCGTCCGCGCCTGGCCGTAGGCGGTCACCGTACAGATAACCATCATCGTCTCGCCGAACAGGACCGGCTCGGCGTAGGACCATGACGCGGCTGGGTCGCGACGCAGCAGTTGATCCACGGCCCACGCCCACGAGAGGTAGGAAAGGTTGCCCTTTTTCTCGATGCGGTTTCCGACATCGACCGCGGCCAATTCGATAAAGTGGTTTGTCGCGTCCATTGTTACGCCTTCTCGCCCACCAGATCGGGCAGCATCTTGGCCTGCGCCTCGACCGACGCGACCATCATCGCTCCCACGTCCTGCGCGGTGGCGACCAGGGCCGGCGCGAGAATGCGGATGATCTCGCCAGCCTTTTCGGGATCAACCATAATCTTGATCTCGCCGTATTGATTGGTGATCTCGATGCTGCCGGTCAACTTTCCCTTGTTTACGCCGTAAGTCTCTACGTCCAGTTTGATGCTCTTGATTTTGTTCATTCCGCCACCTTCGCCGTTTCGACCTTGACGCCGTTCGCCATCATGCCGGCGACATCCTTCGTGCTGGCGACTGCCACCGTGAACATCCCGGTGGTGACGTGGCGCAACGCCTGGGCGGAACTGGTGGCTTCGACGAGGTATTGCTCGCCGGTGTTGTGTTGCATAACGCGATATAGACGGGTATTCATGATTTGGTAGCCTTTCGTGGGGTGAGTGGTTTAACGTTAGTCGGCTGGCTCAATTGCGCCGCCGCAATCCGCTTGCGCTGCCGCTGCCGGAATGCTTCTGCGTCACCATGCGCTGCAGCCGGGATGTACTGCCACTTCGGATCGAGAATCGGGGCGCGGTTCATTCGTTGTCCTTCCGTTTTGCTGGCAAAGAAACCGACCACGCCGGCGACGCGCCCTTGCCTCGCGGCCGTCCGGCCCTCCCCTTGTCGCGCAGGACGAACGGGCGCGGCGGCTCGGGCGGCGCGAGGTACGCTGCGACGCGCGCCTCGATGTCGGCGTCCGTCATCGGCCCAAGCTGCGAGTGGATTTCCTGGGCGCCGACATAGATCGTCGTCACGATGTACGGCGCGTCGTCGAGTTTGTAGACGGTAACGCGGTGCGGCGTCATGGTTCAACCGGAGTCAGTTGATACTTTGCCACTGCTCTCCGCACGCGCTCTGGAAATATTTCGCTGTCGCGCATCAAATACTGGACAGACATTTCCGGGATACGGCCCGCATGTATGGTTATCGTCACGCCAACTATGTTTTTTGGGTCCAATCCAAGCGACTCTATAATTGGCGCGCCAATTTCCGCTGTAGTTAACGGGCGGATCATCGGATGACCCCGGTGGCGTACAGGACGAGGGCGATCAGGCAGACCACGACGATCAGACGCTCGCCCCATGTGTACGCGTCGCGGTTCATGGCGCTACCTCGCGGACGATGTACCCGGTGCCCGCGCAGACCGCGCAGCGATGGCCGTGCCCGACGATGGACAGCGGCGATGCCATGCCATCCTCCCGCCAGCCGGTGCCGCTGCACAGCCAGCATTCGACGCTGACAACTGGGGCAACAGGCGGGCCGCTGTACGGGCGGCAGGGATTGCCGTGGGTGTCGAGGACGAC
>DATKVG010000141.1:0-3008 GCA_035530195.1 Bathyarchaeia archaeon
CCTACGAACGGAGCGACTCAAGGAAATAGGGACACCCCCCACAAAGCGCGCTAAGAAGCGCGGCCGGGGGGCGTCCCGACAGATTGCAAAGCCGCGCCTACTTTTAGCCTCGTTTCTTGCGCATCAAGTTCAGGTTGTTCAGTGCGTTTTTCCAGTTCACGATATTCCACCAGGCGTTGATGTATTCGTCCTTACGGTTCTGGTACTTGAGGTAGAATGCGTGCTCCCACATGTCGAGGACGAGGATAGGTTCGTTGCCCCACGGGGTGAGTTTCTGGTGGTTTTCGATCTGGAGGATGCAGAGCCGGTCGTTTTCGGGCCGGTAACTGAGCGCGCACCAGCCGCTGCCTTCGACGGCTTTCGCGGCGGCGCTGAACTGGGATTTGAATGGACCGAATCCGCCAAAGCTTTTGTTGACCATATCGAGCAGATCGCCGGCGGGTTCGCCGCCACCCCTCCCGGACTGCGGCGCCATGCTGTTCCAGTAGAGATTGTGGAGGAACACGCCGCCGCCATGGAAGGCAAACTGCCGCAGCCAGTGCTGGATGTACGCGAAGTCGTTTTCTTGTCGCGCCTTGGCCAGGTTCTTTTCCGCATTGTTGAGGCCGGTGATGTATGCGGCGTGGTGCTTGTCGTGATGGAGTTCGACGGTTTGCTTGTCGATGAAGGGTTCGAGCGCGTCGTAACCGTAGGGCAGCTTGGGAAGGACGTGTTCGACGACTGGCGGCGTGGCCATGGCAGATTACCTCCGTTTGTGGAATACGATTATGATGGTTTAAACACGGTTTGTCGCGCAAGTATTCCCTTCAGACATTGACAACAGGCCCGCAAAAAAAGACAATGCCGCCCCATGAAGCGAATTCTGGATGTGCTGAAACGGCTTGGGCCGGGGCTGATCACCGCCTCGGTCGTTATCGGGCCAGGCAGTATCGTGGCGGCAAGCCGGGCGGGAGCCGAAGGCGGATACCGACTGCTGTGGCTGGTGGGCTTTTCCGCGCTGTTGATGGGCGTATACGCCTCGATGGGGGCGCGGCTGGGTTGCGCGCTCGACGTGACGCCACTCCAGTACGTGGCGCGCCGGGCGGGGAGGCCGCTGGCAGTGCTGACGGGTCTGAGCGCCTTCCTGGTTACGGCCGGATTCCAGTTCGGCAACAACATGGGCGTGGCATTTGCGGCCCAAGGGTTGGTGGGCGCCCCGCAATACGCTTGGATCTGGCCAATTGTTTTCACAGTGTTGGCGCTGCTGTTTCTGCACACGGCCAGCAGGGTATATGTCGCCATCGAGCGGCTTATGATGGTGCTGGTTGCCATCATGATCCTCTGTTTCTTTGCCAACCTGTTCTGGACAGGCCTCGACTTGCCACGGCTGATGTGGGGCCTTGTTCCACAAATGGGTCGTAATGATCTCATGTTCGTGCGGGCGATTGTTCCAACGACATTCTCCGCCGTCGCGGCATTCTACCAAGCGTACTTAGTCCAAGCTAAAGGCTGGCAGCGTAACCAGATACGTCGCGCTATCGCCGACAGTTGGATCGGCATTTTGGCAGTAACTTTGATCTCAGCAAGCATCCTGGCGGGCGCGGCTGAAACACTACATGGAACAGATGAAACGGTCGGAAGCGTCGGCCAACTCGCCTTAATCCTCCGAAAACTGCTGGGGCCGGCGGCCGGGCTGGTGTTTTGCCTGGGGCTGGGAGCGGCGGCGTTTTCTTCCTTTATAGTAAATGCCGTCATTGGTGGGTCGCTGCTGGCGGACGGGCTTGGCTTGGACGGAAGAATCAACAGCCGGCCTGTAAGACTTCTGGCGTCGGTAGTGATGCTGATAGGTTGCGGGGTGGCGGTAGGGGCGTTTGCGTGGGGCGCGGGCACGACGACTTCGCTACTGCTGGCGCAGGCGTCGACGCTTATCGCGGCGCCCCTTTGCGCGCTGATCCTGCTGGTTCTATCGAGCAGGGGAAGCACAATGGGGGGACTGAAGAACGGGCTGGTTACAACGATACTGGGCATCGCGGGCTTGGTGGTAATCTTGGCACTGGGCATTATGTGGGCGCTGGACTGAGTCCGGCGAAATCAGACTACGAGGGCCTGAAAACTGACCATTACAAAACTCGCCGGGCCCGCATAACCTGTTGAAACGTCAGGCCCAGCGCCAGCATTCGTATGCCCCATTGTTGTAGGAGGGCGACTGCGAGCGCGGCGGCGGCGAACTGGAGCAAGGGCATCATCATGAACCACAAAGAGCTGGTGGTGGTAAGCCGGTCGGCCGCATTCAACCTGACGTCGCGCAGAATGCTGTCGATCTGCTCATTGGGATGGATGTTCAGGACCCGGCGCTTCCTGATATAGATTTTCAGGAGGCGGGTCGAGTCGTCGGGGCCGATGACGCGGGTGACCCGCTTGATGTTTTTCCACGGGATGACTTGTTCGAGCCCGTGGAGGCTGTCGCCGGGATGGAGGAGGAGGCGAAACCCGGTGCGCGTCAAGAGCAGGTGGGTCGCCCGAACCGGAAACGCGAATGTTTTGAGGAAGGTGGCTGCGGTGGCGATCCCGGCCATGGTGCTTACGAAAGGCGGCGCCGGAAACGCGGCGGCGCTGATCAGGGGCGTGCCGGGCCGCAGGAGAAAGTACCAGACGAGGAACCCCGTCATGCAGATCACATCCGCCCAGCGGATCAGGTTTCGGGTAAATTCCGGGCCGAAGACCCGGCGGCGCAACGGCGTGCCGATGGGAACAAAACCGTCGTAGGCATTATCGCGTCCACTGTCTGATTGCGCGGACACCTTGACGCACCCCTCTGTCCAGAATCCTTACGCCTTGATAGTAAAACAGCGCCAGCCAAAATGCAAACGGTTTGATGATTTGCTTTTGTAGGCGCCGGCTTCTCAGCCGCGTCGTCTTCGCCCGCGCCGTCCCGACCACAGGCGGCGTGCAGCGGTTTTAGCTTGTTTTGAACCTCGCACTTCGGGGATCCGTGTTTATTAGTAACCAGCACGGGTTAGAAAGGCCAG
>DATKVG010000142.1:0-3699 GCA_035530195.1 Bathyarchaeia archaeon
TGCCGGAGCGGAACCGGCATTTTACGGGGCGCAAGGAGATACTGGCGCGGATCGAGAAGGGGCTTGCTTCGGGGCGGGTGGGGTTGACGCAGGTCAAGGGGATCTCGGGGTTGGGCGGGATCGGGAAGACGGAGACGGCCCTCGAGTTCGCGTACCGGAATCTGGGCAAACCGTATCAATACGCGTTCTGGGTGCGGGCGGATGCCAAAGGTGAGATCGACAGCGGGTTCATGGAAATCGCGCGGTTGCTCGAATTGCCGCAGAAGGATGCGCAGAACACCCAGGTCGTCGTCGATGCGGCACGGGCATGGCTCGAGCGGAACGGCGGGTGGTTGCTGGTCTTCGATAATGTCGAGTGGGACGGCCAGGACAACGTCCACGAGGTCCTCCCGCACGGGGCGACGGGCCATGTCCTCGTCACCACGCGCGCGCCCAAACTCGAAGGCCTCGATATCCAGGCCCCTATCGAAATCGACACGATGACCAACAAGGAAGCGCATAACTTCCTCGTCGAGCGGACCGGCAACAAGGGGAAACGGTTGAGCAAAGCCGAACGCGCCGCTGTGGACGGCGTAGCCCAGAAACTCGAGTATCTGCCGCTCGCGCTCGATCAGGCCGCCGCGTATATCGTCGAGAAAGGATGCAGCTTCGCCGAGTATCTCGGAAGTTTCGAGACGCGCCACGACGAATACCTCGAGTTCAAACCCAAACACACCAAGTATCCGGATACTGTCGCCACGACCTGGCTGATGAACTTCGAGCAAGTCGAACAACAATCCGAGGCCGCACGCGACCTCCTGTATCTCACCGCATTCCTCGATCCCGACCGGATCCCCCTCGTTATCCTGCGCGAAGGCGCCGCCGAACTCGGCCCCGCCCTGTCCACCGCGCTCGCCAACGCCGACACCGACCCCGTCGCCCTGACCGATGTCCTCGAACGCCTCGCCCGCTACTCGATCATCCGCCGAGATATCGGCGATGACAGCTACAGCATCCACCGCCTCGTCCAGGACGTCGTACGCGCACAACTCGACAAACAAGCCCAACGCACTTGGGCCGAACGCACCGTCCGCGCCGTCAACGCCGCCTTCCCCGATCCCGAGTTCCAGCATTGGTCCCGTTGCGAACTTTTGATGCCGCACGCACGTCTTGCCGCCGACCATATCGAACGCTACGACATGGAATTCCTACAAGCTGGCCGCCTCCTGAATCAGACCGCCTATTACTATAAAGAACGCGCGCGCTACGACCACGCTGAGCTACTGTACAAACGCGCACTGGAAATTAGGAAATGCGCGTTGGGGGAGGGCCATGCATTAGTCGCCATTTCACTCAACAATCTCGCGGCGCTCTATAGGGCGCAAGGTCGCTACAACGACGCCGAGTCACTCTACCAACGCGCAGTGGAAATCCTGCAACACACGCCACGCGAGAACTATCAGGACATCGCCGCTGTCTTCAATAATCTCGCCTTGCTCTATGAATCCCAAGGCCGCCACGACGCCGCCGAGACCACGCTGCAGCAGGCACTCGAAATCAGGAAACACGAAGTGGGCGAACAGCATCCGGACGTGGCCGCCGTTCTTAACAACCTCGCAGGGATCTATGAATCCCAAGGCGGCCACGACGCCGCCGAGCCTATGTACCAACGCGCACTCGAAATCACGAAACGCACGCTGGGGGAGGACCACCCCGAGGTCGGGAAGATCCTCAACAATCTCGCTGAGCTCTATGTGAAGCAAGGTGGCTACGACGACGCCGAGCCCATGTTCCAACGCGCACTGGAAATTGCGAAAGGCACACTGGGGGAAGACGATCCCGCCGTCGCCACAATTCTCGACAATCTGGGCGGGCTGTATTTCGCACAAGGAAAGTGCCTGCAAGCGGAATTGCACGGCCAGCGGGCGTTGGAGATTCGGGAAAGAACCTTACCGCCGGACCATCCGCATCTCGCATTGAGCTACGCGAACTACGCAGCCGCCCTTCGTGCATTGGGCCGGGAGGATGAGGCGGCGGAGTATGCGGCGCGGGCGGAGAAGATCGAGGAAGTGCGCCGCGCGCGGGGAGAGAAACGAAATGATGAGTGATGAACGGAGTGGCGAGCGGCGGACAATGAGGAGGTTTGAACGGTGGGGGGATTTGCTGGGTTCTGGGGCGTGTTTACGGGGCTTTTCGGCGTTTTTCCGCGCGGTTTGAGCCTGCCAAACTGGTTGTTTGGAATCCAATCCAACGAATTGGACTCCAACATGGCGATTCGGGCGCAGATGTTGTGGGATGGACACCAATTCCACGGGTTGCAGCCCATTCTTATAGTTTGGAAATCAAACTATAGACATGGTTGCCGATCTCTTGCTTTGGCGTCCATTTCTTCAATTGGGATTCCCAGTTGACATTTTGGGGTCCAATCTGATAGTATGGCTGGGTCAGGCGACGGGATACACGGCTCTCGTTCCATGGAATAGGGCGGACCCCTGGGAGAATCGGTTGTCTGGCCGGGAACGGCGCACTCGAACGCGGTCAATGTGTGATGAGAAATTCTTTTGACTTGATGCGCATTCGCAACGCGGTATGTACGAACGTGGAGGTTTTCAGATACGGATTCCACGGATTTCACGGATGATAAATCGGTACCACGCGGATATTTGTTCCTGACCCAATGGCGCCGGTATTTACACGTTGTCCAACGCCCGTTCTGACGGCAACAAACAAGAATCCGTGTTCTTCTGAAAGGAGGATGTAATGCCGTCGTTTCCGTTGGTGGAGAGACAGATTGTAGCGTTGGCGCATACGATGCATCAGGGGTATTTGGAGCATCCTTCGGTTTTCCCCGGGGCGGATGCAACGGGGCTCGATGCGGTGTTGACGGCGTTCAACGATGTGGCGGACGATTATAATGAGAAGCAGGCGTTGGCTTCGATCGCCGCGAAGGAAAAGAAACGGCAGTTGAACGCGCTCAAGTCGTTCATGCAAACGCAGTTGAAACAGTCCGAGGCCGATGTGGGGGCCAATCCGGTACGGCTCGGGTTGATCGGGTGGGGTCCGCGGGGGCAAGGCGGGGATGTGGCGCCGCCGGGCCAGCCGTTGGGACTCAAACTCGATATCGACCAAAACGGCGTCGTGCAGTTGACTTGGAAGAAACCCTCGCGGCACGATGGGGGCCGTGTGAGAACCTATGTGATCCAGCGACGGGAAGTGCAAGAGGGAGCTGGTTTCACGCCATGGCATCTCGCCGCTTTCACGTTTGAAAAACACATCGCGCTGCCCAAAGAACCCCGCGGCCAACACCTCGAATACCGCGTCCTCGCCGCCAACCCCGGCGGCGAAAGCCTCCCGAGCGGGAGCGTCACCGCGATGCTATAATGATGAATGATGAGTGATGAATGATGAGTGATGAGTGATGAATAAATCTCGGGGATGTATCGTTGATTGAGATAGAGTTGGTTGAATCGTTTGAAAACCAAAGAAGGCGGTACACACGATGAGACATGTAAAGAAGATTAGCGTGGCGAAGGCCAATGTGCGCGCGAAGGATACTGACCCGGCAGGTCTTGTCTTTCTGCAACTCTGGTTCATGGCGATGGCGGCGATGCTGTCTGCCGCGTTTGGCAGCAAGGACTGAGACCGGGGCGCTACCTGTAGAACGTTGGGGATGTTATTGTGCTCTTTGTGAGAGGGCTGCCAGCCAGGCGCCGGAGATGA
>DATKVG010000143.1:0-20000 GCA_035530195.1 Bathyarchaeia archaeon
TGAGAACCACAGTGTCAGAACCTATCCTTCGTCAAGTTCTGCAGGTTCACCGGTTCGCCGCTCAATTTCTTCCGCGAGTTCTTCTAAAGAATGAAAGTGTATGCGTTGATCGATTCCTATCGACTCCATGTAGTTGTTGCCGTCATCGTCTTCGATCGAGACAACCTGGAAAGTCTCCTGGAATCCGGCCTGTTCGGAAGTCTGCCGGTCTAAGTCAGCATAATGATGCATTCGCTTCACTCCGTTCTGCTTGTGCTTTAGAATACGCAGAATGCAAGAACGTCTGTCAGGGCAATTGCTTTCACGTAATCCTCGATTTGTCGGGTCGGATCAGTATTGCGGCGGCCCCGATTTTCTTGGACACAGAATTAGGCTCATCTGTGCAACCAAGGCGGTTGTCCATGAGCAAGGAGCAGAACAAGAAGCAGGGGCCTTTGGGGCCGAACGAACGGTGGAGCGTGCGGCGTAAGCGGGACGTGGTGCTGCGGTTGTTGCACGGTGAACCGGTAGATGCATTGAGCCGGGAGTTGGGGGTGGAGATTTACCGGCTTGAACAGTGGCGGGAGAGGGCGCTGCGGCACCGGCACACACTCTCTCGAGATCGTCATCAAGAACAACGGGGGGTTCCCGCAGCCGCCGCTGGGCGAGTATGCATGGCTGGCGGGCGATTTCCAGATCGACCTGTCGACGAACGTCCCCTGCCTGATGCCCGTCCGCGGGATTAAAACCGGCCCCTGGGAAAAACAGGGGTTCCCCTGGTTCTCGGGCACGGGCGCCTACTACGCCGACCTGAACCTGCCGGATGTCGCGAAAGGCAAGCGCGTGATCCTCGATGCGGGCCGCGTCGGCAGCATCCTCGATGTCGAGATCAACGGGCGTCACGCCGGCGTCCGCCCATGGCCGCCATACCGGCTCGACGTCACCCGCCTGCTCTGCAAAGGCCTCAACCTGTTCGTCCTCAAAGTCACCAACTCAGCCGTCAATTTCTTCGAAGGCCCGGAGAAGGACACAGAGTCGGGGCTGCTGGATGAGGTGTGGCTGGAGATTGGATAGGGCGCGAACCTTTGATAGGACCTATACGCTGCAGTTCCTCCAGCCTCCAGCCTCCGGTCTCCAGTCTCCGGCCTGATTTATGGTAAACTCTCGTTCCATGGCGGAAAACGCGCATAAGCCGGTGATCGTGCAATCGGACCGGTCTGTTTTGCTGGAGACGGACAACCCGGCTTTTGAAGACGCGCGCGATTGCCTGGCCGCGTTTGCCGAGTTGGTGAAGTCGCCCGAGCATATCCACACCTACCGGATCACGCCGCTGTCGTTGTGGAACGCGGCTGCCGCCGGGATGACGTCCGCCGCCATCATTTCCGGCCTCACCCGGTTCAGCCGCTACGAGATCCCGCAAAACATCATCACCGACATCGAAGATAATGTGGCCAGATACGGCCGGCTCAAGCTGTACAAGAACGAAAAAGGCCAGCTTTTCCTGCGGGCCGAAGACCCGCTACTCGTGACGGAACTGCTCAACCAGAAATCGCTGCAGCCGCTCGTAACGGGTTCGCCGGACTGCAACACCATCCTCGTCAATGCGGGCGATCGCGGCAACGTCAAATGCGCCCTGATCAAGATAGGGTACCCGGTCGAAGATCTCGCCGGATACATCGAAGGCGCGCCGCTGCCGCTTACGTTGCGCAACCCCGCCGTATCCGGCCTCCCGTTCATCTTGCGGAAGTACCAGGTGGAGTCGGTGTCGGCATTCCACATGCGGGGATCAAACCACGGCGGCAGCGGAGTCGTCGTCCTGCCATGCGGCGCGGGGAAAACCATGGTGGGCATGGGCGTGATGGACGCGCTGCAAACCCACACGCTCATCCTGACCACCAACACCATTGCACTCCGTCAATGGAAAAACGAACTGCTCGACAAGACAAGTCTGGCCGACAGTCAGATAGGCGAGTACAGCGGCGACCTCAAGGAAATCCGCCCCGTCACCATCGCCACCTATCAGATCCTCACGTACCGGAAAACCAAGGACAGCCCGTTTGTCCATTTCGACCTGTTCGACGCGGGCAACTGGGGCCTTATCATGTACGACGAGGTCCATCTCCTGCCGGCGCCGGTGTTCCGCGTGACGGCCAGCCTCCAGGCGCGGCGGCGGCTGGGCCTGACGGCGACGCTGGTGCGCGAAGACGCCCGCGAGGACGACGTGTTCAGCCTGATCGGGCCGAAGAAGTACGATGTGCCCTGGAAGGTGCTCGAGAAACAGGGGTGGATCGCGCAGGCCGTGTGCACCGAACTGCGCGTAAGACTGCCCCAGGAAGAACGGTTCCGCTACGCCATCGCCGGCAAACGCGACAAGTTCCGAATCGCATCCACCAACCCCGTGAAAGATTTTATCGCCGAAGGCCTGATCGCGCGGCATAAAGACGACAACGTGCTTGTCATCGGTCAATACCTGGATCAACTCAAGATCATGGCGAAGCGGTTCAAGGCGCCCCTGATCACCGGCCGAACCCCCACTAAAGAGCGCGAAAACCTCTACAACGCATTCCGCAATGGCCAGGAAAAGCTGCTCATCGTGTCGAAGGTGGCGAACTTTGCGGTCGACCTGCCCGACGCCAACGTCGCCATACAAGTTTCGGGCACATTCGGGTCGCGCCAGGAGGAGGCGCAACGGCTCGGCCGGATACTTCGGCCCAAGAGCGACCGGAGCGTGGCCCGGTTTTACTCGCTGGTGTCGCGCGACACGTGCGACCAGGACTACAGCGTCAAACGCCAGTTGTTCCTTACCGAACAGGGCTACCGCTACGAAATCATGAACGCCGAGGAGGCTTAGCCGTGGTGGCCGGGGGTGGTCCCGTCGACGAGGCTCCCACAGGTTTCACCGGGCCGGGCGCTGTGCGCCTTCTATGCGGCCCTCACGGGTCTGGCCGGCCCCATTGCATCGACTCCCTGATGCGGCGCCACGGGAGCCGCGCAATCCTGCTCGTCCCCACCCGCAAATACGCGCAGCGCCGCCTCGAAACCATCATCCTCGACGGCCATCTGCCGGGCCTTACCGGGCACTTGCCCGGCCTTACCGGGCACTTGCCCGGCCTTTGGGGCCGGGCAGTGTCGACGTTCGAAGACTTCGTCGTGGACCTGCTCCGGGCGGAAGGCAAACCGCCGGCCCGCGTCGCTGATTTCGAGCGGCGGCTGCTCCTGCAGGACGCGTTGGCGCGCATCCGCGGCAACCCGTCGTTGGCGGCCATCGGCGCGGCGGCTGACACGCGCGGGTTCGTTTCGCAGATGCTGCGCGTGATCACGGAGATTAAACAGGCGGCGGTCGACCCGGACCGATTCAGGTCTTACGTTGCCGCGGCGCGCAATCCAAGCTGGCTCGATCCGGTCGTGGCGGACGTGTACGAGGCCTACCAGCAGGCCCTGCTCGATGCGGGCGTCTACGACGTTCCCGGCATGTTCTGGGAGGCCGCGGTCGTCTGCCGCCAACACCAACCGCGCCGAATGGAGAACGCCGACGCCCTGTTGCTGGACGGGTTCGACGATTTCACCCCGTCGGAATTCAATCTGCTCGCGTCGTTGCGGCCGCACGTCAAACTGCTGGTTTTCGGCCTCAACTGCGACACCGATCCCAACCGCAGCGACCTCTACGCCGGCCCGTTACGGACTGCCGGCCGGATCGAGCAAGAGTTCCGCGCGGTGGTGGAAAATTTCGAGGCGCCGGAGCCAAAGACTTATGCAGAGTACGCGGCGGCCTCGATATTCTGGCGGGATCAACCCATGCCGCCGCCCAAAAACCTTCAACGCGACCTTGAAATCATCCCTTGCCCGGACGCGGTCGAGGAATTGGAAACTGTCTGCCGCCGGATAAAGAAATTGCTCATTGATGGAACCGCGGCGCCTGGCGAAATCGCTGTTGTGTATCCCGTCATCGGCGTGCGTGGCACAACGGTGCGCGCGGTGTTTGGTGAATTCGGTATACCCGTTCGTGTCCTCACCCCTCCCCTGCTTTGGGAAAGCTCCGTGGCGGCGTTTGTGCTGGCGTTGCTCGAGGCGATGGACGAGTGGCAACGCGAGACGGTCGTGGACGTGCTGGTGTCGCCGTGGTACCTGCCGGGCCGCCCGCATGTGGGCGCGATTCCGTCGCTGGCCCGCGCCGCTTTGATTACGTCCGGCGCCGAAGAATGGCGGTCGCGGCTCGAGGGTGTGGCGGCTCGCATCGAGCACGATGGGCAGAGCGGGACAAGCCTCGACCGTATACCTGATGCGGCCAATGCGCTCGACGCGCTGATGGCGGCCGTGGATGCATTGCGCGCTCACGATAAGGCGTTTCCACGGCAGGCGACGGCGCGCGAGTTTGTCGATGCGCTCAAGCTGCTTCTGCACGATCTAAACGTAGCGGAGGCGGTGCGCGCTTATCCGGTGGCGGAGATCAAGGCGCAGGAGGAGGCTGCGTTTGAAGCCCTGTTGCATTTGCTCGATGTCTGGCGGCAGTGGAGCCGCGACATCGAACGCGCGCCACGCGCGGCGTTTACGGCCGAATTCCGCCGGGCGTTGCAGGAGGTCGGCTTTCATCCGCCGCAGCCACGGGAGGCGGTGGTGTGCTTGGACGCACAGGGAGTCCGGCATCTTCAGTTCGATTACGTCTTTTTCGCAGGAGTCAACGAGGGCGAACTTCCGGGGCCGCCGCATATCAGTGCCGTGTACTCGGAGCAAGACATCGAAAACCTCGCTCGGTCCGGCATCGAACTCGAGGGCCGTTACGCCCACATCGAACGCGAAATGCTGCGGTTCCATCACGTTCTGTGCAGCGCCCGCAAGAAGCTCGTAATTTCGTGGCGGACCCTCTCGCCGCGTGGCCAGGAAGATCATCCAAGCCCGTACATCAACGACCTGCTCGAGCTGTTCCCCGCCGAGTCCCTGCAGGCGCCCATGCCGAGATCGACCGATTTCGTGCCGCCGCTCGACGGCGCATTCTCATGGCGCGACGTGCGCAACGCCGCGTTTTCGGCGCACAGCGAGGACGCGGCGGCGTTACGTCCGAAGTTTCCCCGCATCGAACTGGCGGCGCAGATGGAAACCGCACGGCATGACACGTCATCGTTTGGCATTTACGACGGGGTGCTCTCGGACGAGAAGATTCTGGAGCAATTGCGAACCGAATTCGGCCCTGAGCATGTCTTCAGCGTTAACCAACTCGAAACCTACGCCGAATGCCCGTTTCGCTTCTTCGTTGAGCGCGTGCTCGGTATCGAGAAAGCCGAGGCGCCGACGGGCGAGTTCGACGCGATCGTCCGCGGCAACATTCTTCACGACGTGCTACAGAAGTTTCACCTCGCGTACTATCAAGTGCCCGCATCTCTTGTCCCGCGCAAACAAGCTTCTGCGGCGCTCGACGAACTGATCGAGGAGGCCTTTCGTCGTCACGCGCGGCGAACTGTCAACTCCCCGCCGGCGGTGGTCGAGGTGGAAAAGCGCCACGCAAAAAACTTGCTGCTTCGATACCTCCACAATGAACGCGTCAATCAAGAGACACAGTGGAAACCGACCCATTTTGAGGCCGCGTTCGGGAAAGCATGCGGCGAGTCGCAGTGCTCCGTAACCGTACCGCAACCGTTCCACCTGGATCTGGCCTGCGGGCCGATCTTGTTCGCCGGGCGCATCGATCGCATCGACCTGCATGATGCCAAAAAGGACACATCGAGGATCATCGACTACAAGACATCGCAGGTGCCGCAAGCCAAGGCCGTGAAGGAAGGGCGATCGCTGCAACTCGCCGTGTACGCCCTCGCGCTCGAACAGTTGCTGATGCCGGACACGCAATGCGCGGAGGCCATGTTCCTTTCGATCGGCAAAAACGAGCGCCGACGCCTGACCCGCCACGAGAGCTGGGATAAATGCGCGGACCTCTGCACCTCAATCGGCCGCTATGTTGAAGGCATACGGGCCGCCCGCTATGCGCCCGCCCCCGCCGATCCAGACAATGCCTGCGCGTATTGTTCCGCCAGCCGCGTGTGCCGCTACGAGTCCGGCAGAATCGAGCGAAAGGCGCAACAAGACGCGCCCGAGGAGCAAACCTGATGCGCGCCCCCGGCTTTGATCCCATTAAGGCATGCGGCCCGCGCCTCTGTGTGGATGCGGGCGCCGGCTCGGGCAAGACCACCGTCCTGATCGCCAGAATCCTGCACCTGCTCGAAAACAAGATGGCCGACCTCGACGAGATTGTCGCCATCACATTTACAGACGCCGCTGCGGCCGAAATGCGGATGCGCCTGCGGCGCGAGTTCCGGAAGAAAGCGCCCGTTGACAATCCCGCCGAAATGACGCGGTGGCGCCAACTCGAGCGGCGCGCGGACTCGGCCCGGCTGTCGACCATCCACTCGTTTTGCTCCGCGCTCGTGCGCGAGAACGCGTTGCGGGCGGGGTTCGACCCCGAATTCTCCGTTCTGGCGGAAGCGGAATCGGTGCTGCTTTGCAGGGACGTCATCGAGGAGACGCTCCACACGCTCCTCGAGCGAGAGGCCGGACAGCCTGATCGCGAGGGGCCGGCAACGCGCGCCGCCGCCGAAATCGGATTTGCCAGGCTGGCCCGCGAACTGTACGCCATGCTCAACCGGCGCCGGCTGATGGGCCTGATTAAGGAAGGCGGATTTCCGCACGAGCCCGAGGCGCTCGCCCGCCACTGGCGCCAACTCGTCGAAGAAGCGCAACAGCGGCGTTTTTTAACCCTGCGGCACTCGCGCCGGCTCGCCTCTTTTCGCAATCTACTCGAAAGCCTGGCGGGCGCGTGCAGCAACGCGGACGACGCGCGCGAGGCTGGCCGGCGGCGTCTTATCGAAGCCTTCGACCGCATCCAGCGAGCCGGCAACGCGAAAGACATTGAAAAAGAGATCCGCGGCATTCTCGAAATCAACTACCGCCGCACATCCAGGAAAAACTGGGGCGAAACCGTCTTGGAACGTCTTAAGGGGGTTCAGAAGGAAATCAAACAGTTTGCCGAAAACCAACTTCCGCCGGAGAGTGCTCCTGAGATTGATGCCAAGGCGGCGGCGCTCGCCGCCGATATCGACCGCATTTACGAAAACCTCGACGACGCCTACAAGCGCGGCAAGATCGAGCGGGCCAGCGCGGATTTCGACGATCTGATCCAGGCGGCATACGAGATGCTGCGCGACAACGACGAGATCCGGGCGCGCACCGCCAGGGGAATCAAGTTTCTCCTCATCGATGAGTTCCAGGACACGGACTCCTGGCAGTTGCAGATCGCCCGGCTGCTCGCCGATCACCCGGAAGGGCCCGACCTGTTTATTGTGGGCGACGCCAAACAGTCGATTTACGATTTCCGCGGGGCCGAAGTCGAGGTGTTTCAAGCCGAGAAGTGCTCCGCGCAGGTCACGTTCCTCGACAAAAACTACCGCACACTGCCCGACGTGCTGTCATTCATTAACGAGACATTCCAGCGGTCGGGATTGCTCGAGGCCGTTGAACCGGATTACGCGCCGCTGACGCCCCACCGGCCCGCGCTCGGCGAGCCGCGCGTCGAGTTTCTGTTGCCGCCATCGAGGGACGACAAGCCGGGCGTTGATGCGTACCGCAGCGGCGAAGCCGAAATGATTGCCGCACGGCTCGACGAGATGGTGCGAGGTCCGCGGCCCGTCACGGTGTTCGACCGCGACGGCCAGGTGCGCCCCGCCGGTTTTGGGGACGCGGCGATCCTGTTCCGCGCGATGTCGAGCGTTTACCTGTACGAGGCGGCGCTGCGCCGGCGCAACATACCGTACCGCGTGATTGCCGGAAGGGGTTATTATGAGCGGCGGGAGATCGTCGACCTCCGCAACCTCCTGGCTGTGCTTGTGGACCCTTGCGACGAGATGGCCTTGCTCGGGTTTCTACGCGGCCCGCTTGGGGGCCTGTCCGACGAGGCGCTTGTGATGCTCAGCGGCGGCCGCGGATTGCTGCATGCGTTCAGCTCGGCGGAAGTCCCGCCGCAGTTTCGGGAGAACTCGGCGCTCGAGCATGCGCGTGCGCTGGTGGCGCGGTTGCGGGAGAGGGCGTGCACGCCGTTGCCCGCGTTTCTCCGCTATCTGCTCGACGAGACCGGGTTCGAGGCGATCGAGTTGAGCCAGTTCCTGGGCGCGCAGAAGGCGCACAATATGCGCAAAGCGATCGATTTGGCGAACGATTTTGCCAGGACACAGCCCGCCACACTCGCCTCATTCCTGCGTTACCTCGACCAGGCCGCACTCGATGATATCCGTGAAGGCGAGGCCCCCATGCAGCCGGAAAGCGCGGGCGCCGTGACAATAATGTCGATCCACAAGTCCAAAGGCCTCGAGTTTCCTATCGTGGTGGCCGCCGACCTTTCCCGCGAACCGAAAAACCAGGATCGTGGCGCCGTCTTGCTTCACCGTCGCCTCGGAATGGGCGTCCGCGTGGCCGACAGCGGCGGCGATACGGCCACCCCCGCCATCTGCCGCGCCATAAAAAACGAGCAAGCCGAAAAGGACGAGGCCGAGCAGGCCCGAATGCTCTACGTGGCGATGACGAGGGCGCGCGACTGGCTGCTGCTGAGCGGGTCTCCCGAGGCTGGAAAGCGGTCCTGGATGCAGACGTTCGATAAGCTCTACAGCGTCTGCGGTGCGGACGACGGCGCGGTTGTCCAAGGCGCGTCCGGGGGCTGGAGCGCCGTGGTGCGCCGCACGCGCCCCAGCGAAACAACGCGCTCGAGCATGGCGCCGCGGGCACGTCAAGGCGGTGCACACGAGGCCATGTCGAAAGAGTTGGCGCAGCGGGCGGGGCCTGTTGACGCCATCGCCGCGGCTCAGAAAACGTTTTCCGTATCTGAAATACTGAACGCCATTTTCAACACCCCCGACGAGCAAGAGCCGTGGGACGCGGAACAATTCGAGCCCGACGCAGCCGCGCGCGAACGAATGTTCCGCGGCACGCTCGTCCACAGAATGTTCGAGCGGTGGGATTTCTCCAGCGACCCGCCAATCGACGCGGTCCTCGCGGATGAATGCCCGGACCCCGTGCGGCGCAGTGTGTTTGAATCCGCGCTCCGCGACATCGCGGCCAAGTTCAAGAAGTCGCAGTTGGCGCCGCGGTTCGCATCGTGCCCGATTCAGCGCGAGGTCCCGTTTTACCTCGATCTCGGCGGTACGCTTGTTCACGGCGTGATCGACGCGGTGCTCGAGGGCGGGGCCGTGGTGCTCGATTACAAGACCGGCCACCCAGGCGGGACTATGGCAGACCGTTACGAGTTCCAGTTGCGCCTGTATGCGGCAGCCGTCGAGCGGCTGCTCGACCGTACCCCGCGCCAGGGCATTCTCTACTACGCTGACCACGGTGAGGTCCACGAAGTCGACGTCTCTCCCGAAGCCGTTGTGGGCGTATTGCACCGTGCGGCCGCGGCGATCCTCGAGTTGTGCAACAAACGGAACCGGGGTGGCTTGCTGTGAGGCCGGCTTTGCATTCAACGGGCGTGGTGATAATAGCGTTTGCCGCATGGGCCGGGGCCGCCGTTGAACCTCAACAGATAGAAAACGGCGTTTTTACTGTCGAATACTGGCCAGGCGACGAACAGGTCGCCCAGGATTCTCTCGCCACCCTCAATCACACGCTCTCCGACTTCGCCCAAAGTCTCCCCGGCGGCGGCCAACCGATTACGGTGACTATCTGCAGGTCCCTTCGAGAGTTCCAGCGCCGCGCCGGCCAGTACGGTCGTGCCTGGGTAGGCGGAATCAGCAGGACGCCCAGCGGGCAGATTGCCGTCAAGGCGCCCTACCTGCTCACGCAACCCCGGGATTACGACGGGCTGCTGCGGCACGAACTGCTACACGTACTCCTCGCGCGCAACGTCGAGGAAGCATTCCTGCCCCGGTGGTTGAACGAAGGCATCGTGATGGTCCTTTCCAAAGAGAATCGCTGGGGATCCATGGCGAGGGTGGCCCGAATGTACGTCTCGGGCCGGCTCATCCCCTATTACAATCTGGACTTTGCGTTCCTGCCGCTGGGCGACGAAGTCCTCTCCGGCGACGCCTACGCCGAAGCCCTCGGCATGACGCGATTCCTGATCGACCGGCTTGGCGAAAAAGGATTCTGGGACCTCGTCCGCGCCATGCGTCGCGAGCCGTTTGAAACCGCGCTGCTCGAGGCAACCGGGCTCAAACCGGGCCAGTTCTACCAGGCCTGGCGCGACTCCATGTGGTTGCCGGCCATTATCATCACGGCCGCGTCGGCCTTTTCGGTCTTTGACATAATGGCCCTGATCGTAATTGTTGCGTGGTTTCGCAAGCGGCGGCGGAACTTGGCCATCTTGAAACAGTGGGACAAAGAAGAATGGGCGGAAGGAACGTGGCAAGATGAGTGCCTTTCTCCAGACCCATACCGCGAAGAGGAAGAAGAATGACCTTCCTTCGTGCATCTCGCCGGAAAGGTTGGCTTTTGCCGGCCTTCGCTGAGTACAATCGTTTCTTGCAGTTTGGAAAAGGCCTATTTGGGTGATGGAAAGACTGTGACGAAGAAGCTGGACTACGCCAACAAGATCCGCGTCCTGCCGGGCCGCGCATTTCCAATCGGTTCCGCCGTCCGCGCAAGCGGGATCCGGTTTGCCGTCTTCAGCCGGCACGCAACACGGGTGTGGCTGGCTATCTTCGAGAAAGCCGACGACGAGCAGCCGGCACTTGAACTCGAGTATGACGCCGGCAGACACCGCGTCGGCGACATCTGGAGCATCTATGTCGAGGGCCTGTCGGCGGGCACGCTGTACGCCTACAGGATGGACGGCCCCTACGACCCGCTTCATGGCCACCGTTACGACCGAAACCGGTTTCTGCTGGACCCCTACGCAAAAGCCTTTGTGGGGGACGTGGCACGGGGCGCCGCAAAATCGATCGCCGTCGACGAAAAGCCCGATTGGCTCGACGACATCCACCCCCGGGTGCCGTTCGACGAACTTGTCATTTACGAGACACACGTCCGCGGCTGTACCATCCACCCCTCATCAAAGGCGCAATATCCGGGCACCTATCTGGGGTTGATCGAAAAGATCCCGTACTTTCAGGAGTTAGGCGTCACCGCGGTGGAACTGCTGCCCATCCACGAGTTCGGCGAGAGCCTGAATCTCGTCGACCCCCTCACGAGCAAGGGACTGACCAACTACTGGGGCTACAACTCGATTGGCTTTTTTGCCCCGTGTGGGAAGTATGCAACGACCACGAGCGGCGACCAGATTACGGAGTTCCGGCACATGGTGTCGAAGTTCCACGAGGCCGGAATCGAGATTATCCTCGACGTGGTCGTCAACCACACGTTCGAAGGCAACGAGAAAGGCCCCACCCTCTGTTTCCGCGGCATCGACAACGCAATTTATTACATGCTCGACGACAAGGGCCGCTACCTCAACTACTCGGGGTGCGGCAACACGCTCAACTGCAACCAGCCGCTGGTCCGCGATTTCATTCTGGATTGCCTGCGCTACTGGGTGACCGTCATGCACGTGGACGGGTTCCGGTTTGACCTCGCATCGATCCTCGGGCGCGACACCCGCGGGCGCATGGTCGAGAACGCCGGCCTCATCGAGCGGATCGCCGAGGACCCCGCTCTGCGCGATGCCAAGCTGATCGCCGAAGCGTGGGATGCCGGAGGCGCATACCAGGTCGGCTCGTTCGGCGACGTCCGCTGGGCCGAATGGAACGGCAGGTATCGCGACGACGTCCGCCGGTTCTGGCGGGGCGACGAAAAAATGTGCGGCGCGTTTGCCACGCGCCTGTCAGGCAGCGCCGATCTCTACGAGTGCGAGGGCCGGACGCCCGGACACAGCATCAACTTTGTCACGGCCCATGACGGGTTTACGCTGCGCGACCTTGTCTCTTACAACGATAAGAACAACCTCGCCAACGGGGAAAACGACGCCGACGGCTCGTTATTCGACTTCAGTTGGAACTGCGGCGCCGAAGGCGACACCACCGACGACGCCGTGCTCGCCCTCAGAACGCGGATGCAGAAGAATTACCTGGCCACGCTCTTTTTGAGCCTCGGTGTGCCGATGTTGCTTGGAGGCGACGAATTCGGCCGCACGCAGAAAGGCAACAACAACGCCTACTGCCAGGACAACGACATCTCGTGGTACAACTGGGACCTCATCGAGCAAAACAGGGATGTGTTCGAGTTTTGCAAGAGGGTCATCCGGTTCCGCAAACAAAATCCCGCCTTCACGCGGTTGCACTACTTCGATGGAAAACCCGTGGCCGTTGGCGGGCAGCCGGACCTGGCCTGGTATGACCGTGCAGGCGAATCCATGGCCTGGGACGGGCCTGAACTGTGCCTGGCATGCCGGATCGACGGCTCGCAAAACCTCGGCTCAACGCTCTACCTGATGTTCAACCCCTCGCTGACCGACTGCGAGTTCAATGTGCCGGACGGCCGCTGGGTTGTGCGGCTCAACACGGCACAGGCCGCGCCGCTCGATCTCCCCGACCCGGCCGATGCCCCCGCGCTCGCCGGCCCCTCGCCGGTTGTTGTCGGGCGAAAATCGATGGTGGTGTTGGCCGCGCAAGAGATTCTCTAGCTGATTGAGGCCCGCGCAACCACCTGCAAGATCACCCCCACAAGGCTCAACGCGATCCCAAAGCACAGCACCACCGCATACACGGCCACCGCCGCGTAGATCGGCCAAGTAAGAATTCCAGCGCGCGGAAGCCGAAAAAAGAGTGGACCCTCCGCAGAGGGTCCACTCGATGTTTCGTTGTAACTCTTAGAACTTCAGGATGGCCCAGAAGAAGGCGTAATCCGCGTCTTCCTTGGCGGTCCCACCATGGAACTGGTTGCCGAACCCGAGCACATAGTTCCCGTCTTTGACCGCATCGCCGGCCCACAGATGGCCGTAGTAGACGATGAAGGTCAGGTCCGAGTTATAGGCGTACTTGATAATGGTGTCGGCGTGGAAGCCCATGTTGTCATCCGACTCTTCCGTCCAGAAGCCCAGAATGGGTGCCAGCGGCCAGCGGTATTTGCCCACGCGCCAGTGTACCGGCCAGTCAAACGTGCCGTTGGCCCACATGTTTTGCAGCCGCAGCATGATCCACAGCTTTTCAGTCGGTGTGACTACCACGCCGCCGCGGATCTGCTTGAAGTTGGTCATCTCGCCGTTGTCCTGAAGGACGGGCGCGTAGTTGAGATCGGAGAACAGCCGGTTGAACGATACGCTGGCTTCGGGCTTGTCAAACGGGTTGAGCCACTCGAGGATGCTGATGTCCCGGTTGTCTTCGCCGCTGAAATACGCGCCGCCCAGGAACAGACGCGGCTTCCAGGCCATGTCGAGCGTGTAACCGAACTCGACATCCGCGCCCCAGTTGCCGTCATACTCGGCATCGTCATCGCCGTACAAGCCCCAAAGCGACGGCTGCTTGAAGTTGACGCCCGTCACGCTGGCATTGCCAAACTGGTACGCGGCGTCCACGTTATAATCGAACGCGCCAGCCTTGCCCCATAACCGCGTGCCAACCGTGTGGAGCGTCGTGGGATCGTAATCGTCGAGGCCGATCACGTCTTCAAGCCACGTCGAGATCCAGGCGCCCTGAGTATCCCGCTGGGACCGCGCGTCGCGCACCAACAGCCAGTAAGCGGACGCATTCACCGCGTCCGAAAACGCATAGGTGCCGTAGACCCCGTAGAAATCGATATCGCCGTCTTCTTCCAGGGGGCTGTTGTCCGCAAGTTTCGACCACCACGCGTCAATTGTCAGTTTGTCCTGCTGGTAGGTAGCGCGGATCGCGTCAAATGCGAACCGTTGCGTGGGCGTGGTCTTCGGTGCAATCAAGAAGTTCTTGCCAAACTGCAGGCACTGGCGGCCAATCCGCAGCCGGACCGGCAGGCCAAACGTGTTGCGTGTCTCAATGTAGCTTTGCAGCACCTCGACGTCGTCGCCGGTGTTTGCCCTGCGGTCCACGCCCGTAATGTAATCCGAGCGGAAGTCCTGGCCCCAGATGTCAAACGAATAAAACTCGATAAACGCGGTGACGTCATCCGTGAAATCCGCCTTGACATTCACCGACGTGGCCAGCTCGGCAAAGGCCCACGTGTGGGTCTGGTCGCTCCAGTCGAGCAGGCCGATGACATTTCGCGTGTCCAGCCTTAACAATGCGGCCCATGTGTCTCCGATCGGCCGGTTGGGAAACCAGGCGGCGGGGCCGCGAATTTCCGGCGTCGGGCCAAACCCGACCTGGCCCCGGTTGAACGAGTCCGGGATGTACCGGAATCGCGTTTCAATAATGCCCCCGACGGTGACGTTCTGCAGTTCCGCATAAGCCGTCCCCAGGAGCAGTAGTACCACTACCACACTTAGCCATGTTCGCATTTCTCTCCCTCCGCTTATACATAACCGGGCATGACCAGCCACGCCCGTTTGTAAACCGCAAATCCCCGCAAAACTGCCTTGCCGGCTTCCCCTACTACGCCGACAACGCTTCCTCGTGTAAATCCGATAACCTCATGCTGCGGTCTCTTATACTACACCTCGGGAATTTTCGCAACTTTTTTGATGCGCCCTGCTTTTCAGCCCGCCTGCCAGCCCGGCAGCCGCCGGACGAGGCGTAATATCAACGGTAGAAACTCCGCTGAAGCTCGTCCATGGCTGGAAAACAGCCAGCACCGCTCCTTCGAGGTGGAGTTCCGTGGCCTCGTACAAACTCGCGACCGTCTCATCGAGCGTCGCACCTTGCGTAACAACAGGTATTTCAACACATTCCATCACGTAGCCGGACTGCTCCCCGGGCCGAATCACCGCCTTGATTGTATGTTGAAGGCGCATCGCCAAGTCGCCTGTTCGTTCACCCGAACCATTGTATGGCCGCGGACATACCGCTTGCAAAGAGCCAATTCTTGAGGCGCATATAAGAAGTCCGAAGAGAAGTTCGGCAGGGCGTTCACTTGGCCCTTTTCCGTTTCACGATGATTGTGATAACGATAGCGTTCAATTCGGTCGTCCGCGCCCTGCCAGCTCTCCCCGCCTCATCCAGCTAAAGAGGGACTCATCAAGAACCGCTCCGTTTCGCTACGGAGTGACCGAGCGGCTTTCCTATCGGAGCCGCCCTTTCAGCCTGAATTCGGCACTTGAATTGGCAAACGAATGGATGTTGGCGAGTGCATCCATCAGGGTCTGTAAGCTGTGGACGGGCCACCCGTCTTGAGTCTGCTTGGTTCGCTTTTTCCTTTGAACGGCCTCGGATTCCAACAGGAGTACGCCGAGAGAATCTTCCAGGTGTTTCAGCGCCTGCATGGGCGCGGGGCGTATCCGGGCACCGGAATCGGGCTCGCCATCTGTAAGCGGGCCGTCGAACAGCACGGCGGCCGCATCTGGGCCGAATCCTCCCCTGCCGCAGGCACCACCTTCTACTTTACCCTCCCCCACGGCTGAGACTATATTTTCAGAAAGGCTGCCCGTATCTTGAGGCTGGGCTCAAGATACGGGTGCGGTTTGGGCTGTTGGTCAGCTGGTGGAATCCCAGATGAATGCCTGCAGAAACGAGAAGCACCGGCTGACGGGATACTTGTCCGGGTATTTGAGGAACTCGACGTGGCCGTCCATGTAAAGGACGTTGCCACCGCCCGGGACGTGGTTGTAGTGGGAGTAGGTGGTGTCCCAGTTGGAGCTTTGAGAGATGTTTTGCGAAGTCACGTCGTACATGACGGGGATTTCACTCTGAGCCATCGCGCTGGTGGCGGGATTGTTGATGTCGGTGATGAAGAACCGCTCGATGCCTTCGCGAAGCCTGTAGACAGTGGTTTCGCCGAGCTCTTCGTGGGGGAAACTGAAATCATCGTCAAACGTGTTTTTTTCGGGCCATTGCGCGGCATGTTCATCCATCAGCACATCTCTCACTTTTATTATAATCTCGAAAGAAATGTCCACGTTGATAGCCGGGTCGGCGGCGTTGTCGCCACCGCCGCTGGCAAGCAGGTAGTGCTGCGGCATGATGGCCCAGCCCCAGTACATGTAACTGGTGTTTTCCCATGCGCACGGATCCACGGTGCCGTCCTCTCTGGTCCAGACTTTTTGTTGCTCCAGGGCGTCGGGGTCGCTAGGGCAAAGCAGCACGTTGTCGTCGGCCAGGTACTCAGGGTAAATGGACGGGCCATCGGGACTGAACATGCCGTTGGCCGGGGAACTGCACGGCGGGTTGCCGCTACGCGTGCGACTCCAGATCAGGCTGGGAAACTTCATGCCCGGCGATTCGTTCGAATACATCTTAAACACGAGGCCCATCTGCTTAAGGTTGTTTGCGCAACTGGCGCGCCGTGCGGCTTCCCGCGCCCGGGCCAGCGCCGGAAGCAGGATCGCCGCCAGTATGCCGATGATGGCAATGACTACCAACAACTCGATTAACGTAAACCCATGCCGTTTCATGATAAGACCTCCTCTTTGTTCCCGGCTCGCGGCCATTGCCCCGAACTGTTAATCCAAAAGCGGCACATGCCGCTTCAAGTCCTTATCCGGATACCGCCGCTCCGCCGTCAGCCCCCGTCGCCGTACCACGCACCTTCGCCGTACAACTGTTGCGCCTCCGCCGGAAAGATCTCTTTCCTGGCGCGGCTCATCGACTCCTCGTAATCCCATTCCGAAAACAGTGGCCGCCAGCCATAGCCGTCGGCGAAGACGTTGAATCCGCACCACACCTTGTGGAACGGATCCTTGATTCTCAGCGACGCCGCCACCGCCCCGCTCTCGATAAGCGTATGGGCACCATCCACCAAGGCCCACGCGCCCAGCAGGATCTCCTCGATCATCCCATCCCGCGTGATGGCGAGATCGCCCGACGCCACCGCCTCTTCCAACACCTCCCGCAGAATGTCCATGGCTTCCGTCTCGATGCGCACCAGCGTCGCAACTCGTTCCACCGACGCCTTCTCACGCAAGGGGCTCATCGCCATGTGAATAATACTCGATTGATCCGGGTTGAGCCGATGAAAAAGTCCCACCGCCTCCCCGATCGCCAGCACCCGTTCCCGCGCACGGCCTTCATACCCTGCGCCGCGCCGGATCATGTCCGTCCGCTCCCGCACCCCCCGCTCCGCCAACGCCAGCACCACGTCTTCCTTGCACCCAAAGTGAAGATAAACGGTACCCTTGGAGATTTTGCTCTTGGAGGCCACGGCATCCATCGTAAGGCCGTAATAGCCGTCTTTGAGCAGGATTTCCTCGGCGGCACTCAAGATAGCTGCATTACGCTCCTGCAAAACCTTGCGTCGACGCGAAACTGGCCTGATACTCTGCACTTCTGCACCTCCAAATCAATTGCACAAGAAGTCGACGTTTCGTCAACTGTGCGTATATACTAACCCTTCCGCCCTTTTCTGTCAAGACCCCAAAGCAGATAAAGAAGGGACGGTGGGGTCGCGCTCCTGCACGACCGGCGGAGGCGGGTTTCTGGGGTCGCGTGGCAGTTTATAGAATAAGCATCGCGTCGCCGTAGGAGTAGAACCGGAACCGTTCGCGGATCGCGAGCTGGTATGCCTCCAGCACAAACTCGGTCCCGGCAAAGGCGCACACCAGGGCCAGCAGGCTTGACCGGGGCAGGTGGAAATTCGTCTGCAGCACGTCGACAGCCTGAAACGGGTAGGGCGGGTAGATGAACTTGTCGGTTATGCCCGCGCCGGGTTGAAACTGACCATCCCGGAACTGGGTCTCGAGCACCCGCGTCACCGTGGTTCCCACCGCCACAATCCGGCCGCCAGCCGCCCGGACCGAGTTCAATTTCGCTGCGATTTCTTCGGAAAATACGAAATCTTCCGGCTCGACGGCATGTTCCTCGACCGTCTTGGACGTGATGGGGCGGAACGTTCCGTAGCCGACGTGCAGCGTCAACGTTGCCCGATCCACGCCCGCGGCTCCGAGCGCACGGAGGGTCTCCTCGGTGAAATGCAGGCCGGCAGTGGGTGCGGCCACGGCGCCGGGCACCCTGGCGTAGACGGTCTGGTAGCGGGTCAGGTCGCCGGCCTCGGGGTGGTCGCGGCGGATGTACGGCGGCAGCGGTATCTCACCGACCTGCTCGAGTACCCGCAGCACGTCAACCCAACCCGGTTCGGCCGAGTCGAACACCACCCGCCGCTGGCCGCCCGGCAACGGCTCCTCGATCGTCGCCGACACGCCGCCGCCAAACTCCACCCGCGTTCCCGCCGGCACACGCGAAGACGGCCTCACCAGCGCCCGCCACTCGCCCGGTAACAGTTCGTGCAGCAGGAACACCTCGACCTGACCGCCGGTCGGCTTGCGTCCCCGCAGCCGCGCCCGGATCACGCGGGTGTCGTTGAGCACCAGGCAGTCGCCGCGCCCCAGATAGCCGGGCAGGTTGCGGAACACGTCCACCTGCATCGTTCTATCGCGGCGGTCGAGCACGAGCAGACGCGACTCGTCGCGCCGCTCCGCGGGGTGCTGGGCGATAAGTTCCGGGGGGAGTTCGTAATCGAGGTCAGAAGTCTTCATTATCGAAAAATAGCATGGAATCAGTGCCAAGTGCGAAGTTCACCGTGCGACGTGCGAAGTTTTCTCGTGAATGGTAGAATCGCCGCATGAAGATTGAATGTTTTGAAGAGATCAAGGCTTGGCAGGAAGCCCGGCGGCTTGCCAACATTGTCTATACTTTCACAAAACGACCAAGTTTCAGCAAGGACTTCGGTCTCAGAGACCAGATCCAACGCGCCGCGGTATCGGTCATGGCAAACATCGCCGAAGGGTTCGAACGAAAGACATGCAAGGAGTTCCGCAATTTCCTCAGCATGGCATTGGCTTCCTGCTCTGAAGTCAGGAGCCGTTTGTACGTCGCCCTTGATCAGAAGTATATCGAGCAGGCCGACTTCGATCTGGCCTATACAACGTGCGAACAGACATCCAAGCTCATCTTCGGCTTCATGAAATACCTGGAATCACGTAAATGACAGTTCGCACTTCGCACTTCGCACTGATTTGACATTGCCGGTTCCCTTTGGTAGTATTCACCCACTGCCGGGCATTAAGGTCTGGCTCGGCGGCAAGCCTGTATGAAAGTCCGGGTGGCTGTGTCTGTGCCCGGGGCCGATTGTCGAGGCTGGGCAAAAAGTTGAATGACGGCGTGAGTTGACAGCGCGATCCCCGCATGCTATAATTTTTCAATCGGTCAAGAGACTCACCATCCCGCACCCAATCCCGCGGGCGGCGTAACGCCGGCGAAGTGAGAGCGGCGTGCGTTTAGGTGTGTCTCTGGCGGATGAAAATTGAAGCGTTTTGACCCAAAACCGGCCGTTCCAGCCCCGATCAACGGGAGGCGGCACGCCGGGATTCTGGGGTTGACACGAATCCGGAAGCGTGTTAAAATGCCCTTTCGGATGGAGCTAGAAGCTCCATGAGGGTTCCCGACGGGACCCGGCGCCAGCGATGGGTAGTTTAGCCAACGCCGAGGCGATTTGAGCGGCGGTGGGGTTTTTCTGTCCTTGGCGGTCAACAGTTGAGAAAGTGGTTGGGAGGGTCGAACTCCTGAACCAGCGCTCTTTGAAAATTGAATACAGTGTATGTCATGAAACGACTCCTTGTGATGGTTGGAGTCGTGCGACGTAACTTTATAAGTTACGCAACCGCGCGATTCCGAACCCCAAATTTACAAGAAGATTCCTTGACAATGATGACAAGGGAATCAAGCTCATAAGCGTACTCCCCTACCGGGGAGTCCGTTTGTCGATTTTTATCGGAGAGTTTGATCCTGGCTCAGAACGAACGCTGGCGGCAGGCTTCATACATGCAAGTCGCGCGATTAAGCCCCCCTTCGGGGGGGGTATAAAGCGGCGAACGGGTGAGTAACAGGTGGATAATCTGCCTTTTGGTGGGGGATAACGGCTGGAAACGGCCGCTAATACCGCATGTGGTTGCGGGCGTTAGGGCGCCTGCAAAGAAAGGGGCTTTACGGCCCCGCCAAGAGATGAGTCCGCCCCCCATTAGCTAGTTGGCGGGATAATAGCCCACCAAGGCAATGATG
>DATKVG010000144.1:0-12691 GCA_035530195.1 Bathyarchaeia archaeon
TTTCCAGCGCCACATCTTCGACCTGCTCGGACTCAAGTGTGGATAGAAACGCCTGTTCCCAGTAAACCTGCATTTGAATACAAGGTTATTTCCCATGCAGGATAAAACGTGCATTCGATCTGGCTCTGGAACTTCAGTTTAGTTGCGGTTCACCGCGCTGTGCTGTTTGCGTTTCTGTGGACGCGACGTCCTCGTCGCGTCATGTGGCACCACCCACTGAAGCGGCGAGGATGCCGCTTCCACGGCATCGCGCAAGAAGCAGATGTTACTACAGGCGCATGCGCACTGGAATCCGCACCGTGAACTGAGCCCCGCCTTCTTCGCGATTCCTGTACGACACGGTACCGCCGTGTGCCGTCACAATCCGGTGGCAGACTGCCAGGCCCAGGCCCGTGCCCGACTCTTTTCTGGTGAAAAACGGGCTGAAGATGTCGTCTTTCTCGCCGACATGGACGCCCGGGCCGTTGTCGATGATGTCAAACACGATGTCCTCGTCGTCTTCGCGCACGTCTATTTCGATTTTACCGCCTTCATCGACCGCGTCTACGGCGTTCGCAATGATGTTATTCAGCGCCTGTGCCAGCATGTTCAAGTCCGCGCGGACCTCGGGCAGAACGGGGCCGGGCCGCAGTTCAACGGTTACCTTTTTCTTCTCTGCGCGGCCCCCTGAAAGGGCGATGGCACGCTGCACTATCGCGTGAGGCCCGCACAGGATCGGTTCGAGTTCAAACGGGCGCGCAAAACCCAGAAACTGCGATATGGACCGCTCCATTCTGTGCGATTCGTCTAATATGGCCAGGACGTTTTTCCGACGCGGGTCGCTTTCATCCATTTTCCGCTGGACCAGTTCCGCCAAGCCGCTGATCACGTTCAGGGGGTTGCGCAACTCGTGCACAACGCCCGCCGTCAGCCCGCCGATCTGAGCCAGTTGCCGGTTCAGTTCCGCGGCCCGCTCGAGCGCCCGCCGCTCCGTCATGTCCACGAACAGGAACACCATCCCGTTGAAGTCCGCCGGACCCCGCAACAGCGAACCCGACAGGCCGATCTCTTTTCTTGATCCGTCCGGCTGGCGGACCACGACCTCCTGGCGCTCGAGCGGCCGGCGGGCGTTCAATGCGTTCTCCACGAACGCCCGGAACTCGGCCGGCAACGGCAGGCCCGAGACTCGCTCGCCGCGTGCCAGCGCCTCGAGCGGCACGTCGAGGTTCTCGGCCGCGGCCTCATTCGCCAACAAGAGGCGCTGGTTCGAGTCAAAAACCATGACGCCGCTCAACAGGCTGTCGATGGTGCTTTGTTCAGCCTTCCCGCCGCTGTCAACTTCTGGTAGTTTGTTCATGCTCTCCATCCGCCTATTCAGCGCGCCTTAGGAAAGGCGCGTCGCCTTAGGAAAGGCGCGCCTTTATCTGGCGCGCCAGCGCCGCGAATTCCTCGATGCTCAGCGTCTGCGGCCGCCGTCCCGGGTCGATGCCCGTCGCCTCGAACGCCTGATTCACAATCTCCTGCGGCGCGCCAAACACGCCGGTTTTGGTCAACGAGTTGCGCAGGGTTTTCCGCCGTTGTGAAAAGGCGGACCGCACCAGCCCCATCAGGAACTTGGATTCGAGATCCGGGTACAGGGGCTTATCCCGCAGCCGGATTCGGACCACCGCGCTGTCCACGTTGGGCTGTGGCACGAAACACGTCCGCGGCACCCGGTGCACGATGTCTATTTCACTGTACAGGTTGAGCGCGAGCGCAAGGATCCCGTACTCGCGCGTGTTGATCTTGGACGCCATCCGCAACGCCACCTCCTCCTGAACCATCACGACCAGCCGCTCGAAGTGGAGCGGCGATTCAAGGAAGTGAAACAGGATCGGCGTCGTGATGTAGTACGGAAGGTTTGAAACCATCTTATAGGTGTCGCCGCCCGGAATGAACTCGTCGATCAGTTTCGGCAGGCTGTGGTTGAGGATGTCGCCCCGGAACAGTTTCACGTTTTCGGTGGCGCCAAACTGGTCCTCGAGCGCCGGCATGAACGACGTATCGATTTCGACGGCCAGCACGGCCCCGGCTTTCGCGGCGAGATATCGCGTCAGCGCACCCAGCCCCGCACCAACCTCGACCACATAATCCTTTTCCGAGAGCGCCGCGGCTTCTGTCATGATTCGGTTGATGTTGTCGTCCAGCAGCAGGTTCTGACCGAGCCGCTTCTTGAAATTTATCCCGTATTTTCGGCAAAGGTCCCGAAGATTCATAAAGTCTCCCTAGCCATTATACAGGATAGAGACAGGACGGATCGGTCGGATCGGTCGGATCAGAACTATACCGCGTTATTTCTGGGGATACTTGTAGTTGCCGGTGTAGAGGTCGTAGAGCGTGCGGTAGTATTTCATGAACCGTTCCGGCTCGGGGTTGTACGCGATTTCCGCCAGGCAATAGCCGGGGTAGTTGATCGCCTTGAGGTTGTCGAACAATTGCTGCCACGGATACTGGTAGACGCCGATTTCCGTGATGTGGACGAGCGCGATCTTGTCTTTGAGCAGGTCGAAATTCGCCTGGATGCTGCCGTTCGCATCCTGCTCGCCCGAGTTCGAGTTCCAACAGACCAGCGCGTTCGGGTGGTTGGCGGCATCCATGATTTTCCGGATGTTGGGCGGGTTTGACGATTCCTTGCCGTGTACCTCGAGCCGCACCTGGACGCCGATGCCTTCTGCGAACGTCGCCACCTGCCGCAGCGCGAGTCCGATCTGCTCGCAGGTTTTGTCGACGCCGATGTCGCTCCGGATTCCGTTGGGCCGCACCTTGATGCCGGGAGAACCGAGGTCGGCCGCGAGTTGCGCCCACGCAATGCTTTCCTCGATGTTTTTCTTCACTTCCGCGGGGTTTTTCGAGTGGAACTCGCACGCGGTGCCGAGCCCGGCAATTTCGATGCCGGAATCCGCGAACAGTTTCTTCACTTCATTGCGCTGGTTCTTATCGAGGTCGAGTTCGACCTTGTGGGCGTGCGTCGTACGCAACTCGACGCCCTCGAGGCCGGTCTCTTTGCAGAACTTGATCAGCGCCGGGCAATCCATGTCCTTGCCCATGTTGTATGTCACCATCCCGAGTTTCATCACGAGTCTACCTCCCTTGGCCGCGAAAAGCGGGGACAGGCACGCTTTTCCCAAACTGCCGCAAAAAGCGAGCCAGTCCCCGTTTTTTGCTCAGCACTTGCCAACGATTTGTTTAAGCCGTTTTTCGCACTGAATCATCGAGCGCACCGTATGGTAGTTGATTTTCCAGGCGTGCGCCATGTGCTCCCAGAGGCGCTTGTTGTTTTCGTCAAACAACGGCCACCACTCGCCGACTTCGTGGTTGATCATGTGGTCCATCACAAACCGGTGTACCTTTTCGTAGGCATCCAGGTACTGCGTCTCGCCGAACAGGATGTAGGCGTCGAGCAGGCCCACCAGGACCTCTGCCTGCTGCCAGAACTCCTTGTTTTTCTCGCGGGCCGGCCCGTCGTGGGGTCCTTCGCAATACACGCCGCCGCGCTCCCAATCGACGCCGTACCGGGCGCAGTGGTCGAAGATCTTTTTCATTCCGGGCTTGTACTTCTCGATGTCGAGCCCGAGGATGTTTATGGTGTGCTTGAGCAGCCAGGCAAACTCGACATTATGGCCGAAACTGGTGTTGTTCATGGGCCGGCCTTCCTGGTCGTCGACGTCGCGGTCCGCGCCCCACACGTCCTTGAACAAAATCGCCCGCAGCGGCTGCCAGTCGAGGGCAAACTGGGCGATGCCGGTGCCGAACTCGGGGTGGATGATTCGCTTGAATATCAGGTCGATGATTTCCTGCGTGCGTTCCTTGTACCGGGGGTTTTTCGTGGCCTCGTAGAGGTTCGTCATGGCTTCCATGAGGTGCATATGGATGTCGAACGACTTCCGGTCGCCGCCGTACACGCCGGGCCGTTTCTTGCCCCAGTCCCGGTCGAGAAACTCGTAATACCCGCCGTAGCAGTTGTCGGCGACCTGGGTCTGGAGGGCCGTATAGGTTTTCATGGCGTATTCGAGCCCGCGCGGGTCGCCGGACGCCATCCCGTACTCGGACATGGCGTAGATGCCGAACGACGTGCCGTAGCTCAGCTTGCTGGGATTGACGACCTTGCCGTCCTGCTCGCAGGTCCAGAACCAGCCGCCGTGCTCCTTATCCCACAAGTGGTCGATGGCGAAATCGACTCCCTGCCGGGCGATGTCGAGGAATTCCTGGCCGCCGTACCCGGCCCGGAACGCGCTCGAATAGGTGAAAATCATGCGCAACTGGCAGATGAGCGTCTTGAGGGTTTCGCCGGTCGGGTTGCCGTTCTTGTCCAGGTACGTGAGGAAGCCGCCGTACTTCTGATCCACCCCGTGGGTGGTCCAGAACGGTAGTAATTCCTTGTGCAGATGGTCTTGGACTTCCTGCAGAAAGACTTTGCTCCGCTGTGACATGTGAAATCTCCCATGATGATGTTGGCCAAGAGTCTAGTGATCCCCGCAAAAAAAGGCAAGAGGACCAATAGGACGGATCAGACAGATCGGTCGGATCCGGCGGATCGAACCTGCAAAGGTTTAGGGGGTCTTGGCCTATGGGCTTGTGGGGCGGACCCGCGCGCCCTCCTCCAGGTCGGACCGATGCTCGGTGATGACGATGTCGCCTTGGTTGAGTCCGTCGAGGATTTCGGCCCAGTCGTCGCTTCTGAGGCCGACGGTGACCGGGGTGAGAAGAGCGCGGCGGTTTTCGACTTTGAATACGAACCAGTTATCGGCGCGGCGGAACACGGCTCGGTCGGGTATAGCGAGTGTGTTTTGGCTGACGGCGGTAATGATTCGTGCGTCGAGGCTGGTTCCAGGTCGGAGTTGGAGTTGTGAGTTGTCGAACTGGGCGATGACGCGTACGCGCTGCTGCTCGATGCCGAGGGCCGAGATTATACTGAACCCGGCGGGATAGATTTGGGCGACCTGGCCGGTGACGACCTGGCCACCGACGGCGCGGCCGCTGATTTCAACCGGATTGCCCACGGCCACTCGGGGGACCTCCTCGGACAACACGTCAATCTGGAGTTCGACGCCTTGGAGATTGCCGAGCACCAGCAAGGGGGCGCCGGCCGGCAGGAACACGCCGCCCTCGACGTGTCTTTCGAGAACGGTTCCGGTAAGTGGCGCACGGATTTCGGCTTTTGCGAGGTTATTTTGCAGCGATGCGAGGTTTGCGTGGAGGCTTTCGATCTCGGCGCGGTATACGTCGCGCTGGTATTCGTTGTCGTCGATGGACGCCTCGAGACTTGCGGCCTGGAGTTCGGCGGCACGCTGGTCTTTTCGAGCGGCATCGACGGACGCCTGTTGCCTTTGAATCTCCTGGGTGAGATTTTGGAGGCGCAATTGCGCATCTTCCAAGGTCCGCTTGCTGACGATGCTTTGTTCCAACAGGCTCTTCTGCCGCTCGAGCTCGCGCTGCGCGTCGGCGAAATTGGTTCGTGCGGTTTCGAGGTTTTGCTGAGCTATTTTGACGGCGTCGGCGGCCTGTGCGGCCCTGACGTGGGCCGCTTCGATATCTTCGGGCTTTGGCCGGACCGCGTCGATGCCCTCGGTTTGGGCTCGCGCCTGTTCGATCCGGGCTTCGAGACTTCGTATCTCCTGTTGGATATCGAACACTTCGATGGTGGCCAGGACTTGTTCTTCTTCGACGTGGTCTCCGGGCTCGACCGGGATGCGGCTGACGGTGCCGGAGAGGGGCATGTCGACGGTAAACGTACGGGGCAGGCGTGTCTCGGCGTCTTCCAGGATGAACTCGCGGACGTCCCGGCGCTGGACCGGCGCGGTTTCAACGGTGAGCGGCGGGTTGTGCAACGCCAGCCACAGCGCCGCCGCAACCACCACGGCCAGAACCGCCACTATCAGGTAGCGTTTCATTCGCGCTCCTTGAGTACCTCGACCATGTTCAGCCTGATGACCTTTCGGCGGGCCGTCAGGTTGGCCATCACTACGAATAATACAGTAAAAAGAACCGTGTATACATAGGTGCGGGGCCCAATTTCAAACGGAAGCCGGTAGAGGTCGGTTTCATAGGCGGTGATGATGGCGCGGCTCCCGCCGATGCCGAGGGGAATGCCCAGCACAAGTCCCACCGCCGACAGCATCAGGTTTTCGACGTAGAGAATACGGCCCACCTCGGCCGCCGAGAACCCCAGTACGCGCATCGAAGCCAGTTCGCGCTGGCGTTCGGCCAGTGAAACCATGGTTGAGTTGTAGATGATGGCAAACGCGATGATGCCGGCAAAAAGGACCGTCATTATGTTGGAAATCCGCATCGACGTCGCCAAGGTCCGTCGGATATTTTCGTAGGCGTCTTCCTTGACCTCGACACCGGCCACGACCGCGAGCTCGCGGAGGACCTCGTTGACACGGCGGGAGGCGCCGGGGTCGGTTTTGAGGAGCACGGCGTTCATGGCAAACGGCTCATCGAGCAGGCGGCTGAGCGTGTTGAGGTGCATGTACGCGCCTACACCGAAGTATTCTCGCACCACCTGCGCCACGGGCACGACCCGTTCGCGCATGATGCGTCCCAGCAACGGCCGCAACGTGATTGAATCTCCCGCCCGGACGTGGAGTTGATCGGCCAAATGGTCGCCCAGGATCACGCCGTGGTCCGGGATCTGAATCGGCTGGCCCGCCGTGTCTTCCAGCGCCAGCAGGCGGCCCTCCGGCAACAAGCCGGTGATACCGACGTCGCGGGACCGCCAGCCGTTCAGCACCTTGAACGGGTACTGGAGGAGCGGTTCGGCGCGGCGGACGTGGGGCATCCGGCTGAACTCGTGCCAGGCGTTTTTCCCCATTTCGCGCTGGAGGGCAACCCGCACGTCTTCGCGCCGGACGCGGTTGAACTCGAAGTCCATCATGAAGTCCATCGAGTCCATGAAGAACCAACCGATGAACAACATCGCGGCGGCGATGGCCACGCCGAGGATCGTCAGCGCCGCCCGCCATTTGTACCGGCCCACGTTGCGGGCAATCATTTTGCCGGTGAACGGCAGCCGGCGCCAGATGGAACTGATCCGTTCGAGCATCGTGTGATGGGCCGTTTTCGGCGCCTCGGGCCGCATGGCTTCGGCGGGCCGGATCCGTACGGCGTGGCGGACCGCCGTGAAGGCGCCCAACGCGGCAAAAAACACCGACAGCCCCATTGACTGCACGATCACGTCCGGGTACACGCGCGAGCGAAGGATTGGGAAATTAAAGAACTCGATGTACATGCGCACCATCAGGCCGGCAAGCAACTGCCCGACGATAAAACCCAGGATACATCCCGCCACGCCTAACACGAGCGCGAATCTCAGGTAATGGCCTGAAACGGCCCAGTCGCCGTACCCGTAGGCTTTGAGCAGGCCGATCTGCGTGCGTTCCTGCCGAACCATCCTGTTCAGAAGCACGAGCAGCACTACCGCTGCCACGCCAAGAAAAATGGCGGGCATGATGCGGGCGGAGACTGCCAGCCCGGCAATTTCGTCCGAAAGAAACCGGTTGGATATCTGGTCCTCGCGGGAGATGGTGAGGAACACGCCGTACCGGTCGAGCATGGTCTCGGCTTGATCGAGGATGGGCTCGACCCGGGAGAGGTCGTCCACGGTTCCCACAATGTCGTTGCAGGCGCCCTGCATGTCGAACGCGAGTTCGGCGAACGATTGGGGCAGCCAGAGGATGCCAAACCGTTCGGGGCTGGGCACCAGTTCGGCGGGGTTCCGGATGAGGTAGACGTACTCGGGCGACAGCGCGGTCCCGACAACGCGCAGCGGCTGCCGCCGGTTATTGATGTTGGCATAAATGGTGTCGCCCGGTTCGAGCCTATTGGCTTTAGCAAAACCGTCGCTGAGGATCACATCGTTGGCGGTGCCGATGTCGAAATAGCGGCCTGAGAGGAGGACGATGTCGTTGAGCACGGGTTGGCGGCGGTCCGGCATTGAAATGATGCGGCCGGTTTTGGGCACGCCGTTGCCGGGGACATCCACGTCCACGTCCTCAACAATGCGGCCGCGAACATCGCGCACGCCGGGTATCTGTTGGAGCCGGTAGATGTCGGTTACGGGAGCGCGTTCAAGCGAAATGAAGAAGTCGGCGAGCCGTTGTTCTTCGTAGTAGGCGTCGCGCGTCAACAGGAGGTTGCGGTAGGCGGACGCCATGGTGATGTAGCTGGCGATGCCGACCAGAATGACGGCGGTGACGGCGGCGGCCTGGCCGCGGGCCCGGTAGATGTCGCGCACAAGTTTGCGGTTGAGTACGCGCATTCACCACTCCAGTTGGTCGACGGGTATTCGGCGGGGGTTGCTCAGGATGTCGCGGACTCGGCCGTCGGCGATTCGGATCACGCGCTCGGCCATCCCGCCGATGGTGGCGTTGTGGGTGATGATGACGACGGTCGTACCGAGCGTTTCATAGACGCTGTTCAGGACGGACAACACGACCTTGCCGGTTTCGAGATCGAGCGCGCCGGTTGGCTCGTCGCACAGCAGGATATCCGGCCGCTTGGCGACGGCGCGTGCGATGGCCACGCGCTGCTGTTCGCCGCCGGACAGTTGCGACGGGAAATGGCCCTGCCGGGGGATGAGATCGACCAGCCGCAGGGCTTCGAGGGGGTCGAGCGGGCTGGGGGATATTTCGGTGGCCATCTCGACGTTCTCTCGGGCGGTGAGGTTTGGCATGAGGTTGTAGAACTGGAACACGAACCCGATATGCAGCCGGCGATATTGTGTGAGTTGAGCGTCGGTGTAGGCCGAGAGGTCCTGGTCGCGGAACAGGACGCGGCCGCTCGTGGGGGTGTCAATCCCGCCGATGATGTTGAGCAGCGTGCTCTTGCCCGACCCGCTGGGTCCGAGAATGACGGCAAACTCGCCGGCGTAGATGTCGAGTGTGGCGTCGCGGAGGGCGGTCACCACCACTTCCCCCATGGGGTACTGTTTTCGCACATCTTGAATGCGGAATACGACTTGGCGCGGCCCCGGCTGGGTTTTTAAGGATACCATTACCATGCTCCTCGATTCTGCTAACACAGAAACGGCGGCTTTTGTTCAGCGGCGGCTTGTTTGAATTTGTGGTATGTTTGAATGATACTGGACCCTCGTATCCGGGTTAAGGGACGACCTGTGCAAGCATCGCTGAAAAAAGACGGAACCGCAAGTTTCTACCGGCTGCTGGCTGCTGGCATCGCGGTTGTGTTTGCGGCGTTTCATGCGTGTGCCGAGGACGGTGCGCCTACAGTGGCGCAAATCCAGGCGCAACTGCAGGCGGTGCAGTCTACAGGGGCATACGATGCGGCGCTTCGCGAGGAGCTGACGTCAATCTACAATGGTGCGCTCGACCAGTTGCGGGCGGCCGAAGAGTGGTCGGCAACGGCGTCGAAATACGAGCAGGCGCTCGAGACGGCGCCGGGGGAAGTGGCGCGGCTGCAGGAGGCGTTGCAGCAACCGCCCGAGGAACTGAAGCCGGATGCCCCAACGGGAGCGGGTGCGGCCGTGTTTGAAGGGCTGCTGGCGCGGGCGGAAAGCGAGTTGGCGTCGGTGCGGGCACAGCGCGCGGCACTGGAAAAGGAACTGTTTGAACGGACGGATCGTCGACGTCAGTTGCCCGAATTGCTGGCGAAAGCCCGCAGGGGCCTGCAAGCAGAATCGGCGCAGGGTGTTGTCTCCGAACCCGATCCGTTGACTGGGGCCCGGCAGACATTGTCTTCCGCAAAGCGCGCAGCCATCGAAAAAGAGATTGCCGCCTACGAAAAAGAGATGGAGAGTTATGAAATCCGGGGCCAGTTGCTGACGCTTCAGCTTTACAAATCCGTGCGCGAAAGCTCGGCGCAGGATCTGCTTGTGCAGGCGTGGCGCGAAGCGCTCAGAGCGCGCCGGCAGCAGGAGGCGTTCGATGCGGTGAAAAAGGCGCGGGAGGCGCTTGGCGGCGCGGAAGCGGCGAGCCCGCGGGTGCGGCAGATAGCGGAGCGGCTGGCCACGGAAGACGTTGCGCTTGTCACGCAGCGGACGGCGCCCGGCGGGCTTGTCGACCGAATGGGGAAAACGGCCGCAAGCGTTCAAGAGATGAAAGAGCGGCAGGTGGGACTTGAAGGCAATTTTAAACGGCTTTCCCAGAAAGTAGATGCGGTCGGGCTGAACAACAGCATCGGGCTTCTGTTGAGGCGTTACCGCGAGGACCTGCCGGACATTTCGCAGCACCGGGGCAACCTGCGGGCGCGGCAGGAAGAGATCGCGGCGGTGCAGGTGGAGCAGATCGACCTGCAGGAAAAACGGTTGGAGGTGGAGGATACAGAATCGCTGGTGCGGTCGTATTTGTCTTCGGAGCAGCAAACGGCCACGCCGGAGCAGCTTGCCAGTGTCGAGCAGGGGCTCCGCAGCCTGTTGCAGATTCAGCGGGATACGCTCGATGCGCTGTTGCGCGATTACGACACGTATTTCGAGCGCCTCGTCGATCTGGACAATGCGGAGCGGGCGCTGGTGGAGACGGCGGAAAAGTTTTCGGAGTACATCGATGGGCGAGTCCTGTGGGTCCGGAGCGGTGTGGCGCTTAGCGGCAGCCATTTTGTTCTGGCCCTGAAATCGCTGCGAGAGGTGGTGGCGTGGGAGCAGTGGCGGCAGGTGCCCGCGGGGCTGTGGCGTGAAACGGCGGCGAACCCGCATCTTGCGGGGCTGCTGCTGGCCGTGATTGCCGCAGCGGCATGGTTGCGCCGGCGCGGGACCGCCGAAATGGCTGCGGGCAGCGAAAAAGCGAGGTCGAGCGCGTGCACGTCGTTCAAATTGACGCGGGACGCCGTCGCCGCCACATTCCTGCTTTCCCTGCCGGCAATTGCCATTGTTGGCTGGGTGGGCCACCGGCTTGCGGGCGGCGCGGCTTCCGAACCTTTTGCGCGGGCCGTGGGCGAAGGGCTGAGGAACCTGGCGCTGGTTCTTTTCCCGCTCGAGTTTGCCCGCCAGTCAATGCGTGGCGACGGTCTTTTCTGCGCCCATTTTGGCTGGCCCCGCCCGCAAGTGGACCGGATCCGGCGAAACCTGGTTTGGCTGATGCCGGTAGTTGGCGCGACGGTTTTCGTGCTGGCGTTACTTGACGCACAGGGCGAGGAGTACGGGCGGGAATCGCTGGGCCGGCTGGTGTTTATGGCGATGCTGGTGGCTGTAGCCGTAATTGCGCACCGGCTGTTTCATCCGCGGCGTGGCGCGGTGCGGCAGTTGTACGACCTGCTTTTCCAGTCGGGCAGCCGGTTCCGTTATGCGTGGTACGTAGTGCTCGTGGCGATGCCGGTTGTATTTGCGGCACTGGTATTCAGCGGCTACTTCTACACGGTATACCGGCTGACGGCTCGCCTGTATGAAACAGCGGTCCTGTTTTTTGCGCTGGTCGTTGCGCGCGGCATTATTCTGAGATGGCTCCTGCTGGCCAAGCGCCGTCTCGCCATGGATCAAATGCGGAAAAAACGGCAAGCGCTAAAATCGGATGAGGAAACTTCGGCGCGAGACGAGGCCGCCGCCATTAACAATGAAGTGGACCTGGCGCGGGTCGATGTGCAGACTCACCGGATCGTCCGCAGCGTGATCGCACTGGCGTTTCTCATCGTGACGTGGTTCATCTGGACGGACGAGTTGCCGGCGCTGGGAATCCTCAACCAAGTGGCGGTCTGGCCTTCAATGAACGTGACGCTGGGGAACGTGCTGACGGGCATCGTGATTGTGGTGCTGACGGTTGTCGCCACGGCCAACTTGCCGGGCCTGCTCGAGCTGACGGTGCTCCAGCGGATGCACTATCTGAAAGGCGAACGTTACGCCATCACCACGATTGTGCGGTACGCGATCGCGATTGTCGGGTTCAGCGCGGCGTTTCACAACTTCGGCATCGGCTGGTCGCGCATCCAATGGCTGGTGGCGGCGCTGGGCGTCGGGTTGGGATTCGGTCTGCAGGAGATTTTTGCCAATTTCATCTCGGGCCTCATTATTTTGTTTGAGCGGCCGATCCGCATCGGCGACATCGTGACAATCGGCGGAATCAGCGGAACGGTCGCCCGAATTCGCACCCGCGCAACCACGATCGTCGATTTCGAGCGCAAAGAACTGGTCGTACCGAACAAGGATTTCATCACCAACCAAGTGATCAACTGGACCCTGACGGACTCCGTGCTTCGCGTCACGATCAAGGTGGGGATCGCATACGGTTCGGACACACAACTGGCCGAGCGACTGTTGTACGAAGTGGCCGGAGAAAGCCCCGACGTCCTGAAAGACCCCGCGCCGCTGGTCTTGTTCAACGCGTTTGGCGAGAGCTCGCTGAATTTCGAGTTACGGGCGTTCTGCGGCAACGTCGACTGCATGCTGTCGCTGTACCACGCGCTCAACATGGCCGTCGATCGGAAGTTTAGAGAAGCCGACATCGAAATCGCGTTTCCCCAGCGCGACATCCACATCAGGGGCTCCAAAGACGCCCTCCCCGCCATTCAGCCCGAGAAGAAAACATCGAACTAGAAGCTACGCCGTTTAAAGTGCGAAGTGCGAAGTTGTGTTGGTCCCACGGCCAAGATTCAGAAAGATATCCTTTGGGGCGCCACTGGTTCTGAGCGGGGGGATCCTCACGCCCGCCCAAGGGTTGTCCATCAACAACGTCCTGGCCACTGGCTGGGCGGGCTCCTAAGGAAACTTTTTGGAGAGACCTCTTGG
>DATKVG010000145.1:0-5692 GCA_035530195.1 Bathyarchaeia archaeon
TGGTGCGGGCGTCCCGCCTGCACGGTGGGGTCGCGCTCCCGCGCGACCGTCCGGCACTCCTACAGCCTGACCACCGCGCCCGATTTCGCCGCTTCCATGGCGGCCAACGACAGCCGCAGGCTTTTCACCCCGTCGGCGTAATTACTGCGGATTCTCGAGAAATCGCCTGTTTTCACCGCCTTGACGAACTCCGCATCCACTTTCGGCGACAGGTCGGCCTTGATGATTTTGCTTTTGGTTTCCCCCTTCATCTTCCGGATGATTTCCATCTTCTCATAGTCAATCTTGAGCCGGAAATCCGTGGTAAAAATGTCCAGCAACACGTCAAACGTGTAGTTACACTGGCAGGAACATACAAACGTCGCCGGAACCCCCGACTTAAACTGCATCAGCAGGGTCGTTGCGTCCCAGATGTTGTACTCGTGCATGTGCAACCCCGCCGCCTCGCTCGACACCGAACCCTTCCCAAGTGCTGTGCCATCAAGGGTTTCCGCACTGACCTGCGCACCCTCCCGCTTCGTCGCCGCCACCCATTGAACGTCCCCCAGCAGGAAACGCATCAAGTCCAGCATGTGTGTCGCCTGCTCCGTTATCTGCCCGCCCGACAACGCCATCCGCGTGTACCACCCCCCAATGCAGCCGCACACATAATGCCCCTGCGCCGCGTTCACAAACGTGTTCGCCAGCATGTCCCGCGCACGGTCCATGATGTCCAGGTACCGCACCTGGTACCCGACGCACGTCCCGATCCTCTTTTTCTCAACCCGCTCGCAAATATCCCCCGCCATCTCTTCCGACAACGCCAGCGGTTTTTCCACAAAAAACGGCAGGCCCCGTTCGATCACGTCCATTTCCGGGTCGCCATGCAGATACGCCGGAATCGATATATAAATGCAATCCAGCCCCTCCCTCGCCAGCATCTGCTTGTAGCTCGCATACGGCGTCGCCCCGTACTTCGCCCCCGTCTCCTCGGCTTTCTCGAAAACAAGATCCGATACGGCGGTCACTTTTGCCCCACGAACATCTTTCAGCATGTCCATGTGCCAATTCGCGTTCCCGCCCGCCCCAATAAAGCCGATTCGCACTGTCATGGCTGTAACCTCCGTATCCGTTTTTGCGCCCGCACCGATTCTAAAGCCACCGCCACAACCGTTCAAGTGCGAAGTGCCCAGTTCCGAGAATTGTGGTGCGGGCGTCTCGCCTGCACATATCAGTCGGATCGGTCCCATCGGTCCCATCCTGTTTTAGCTCCCGTATACGGCCTGCGCGCCATGGAACAATTCGCGCCGGTACGCTAGAATGACCCCATGCTCAACGGATCTGGCACAGAAACCCCGAGCGATCCGCCCAACCGCCTCGTCGTCCGCTTAGGCCTCGCTTTGGCCGCGGCTGCACTCGCCGTACGCCTCCTGTTTTGGGCCTATACGGGCAGAATCTGGGAAGACGCCCTGATCACCCTCGCCCATTCCGAAAACGCCGTCCGCGGCATCGGTTTGACGCTGCCTCAAGGTGGCGGCAGGCCCGTACAGGGATTCTCGAGCCCGCTCGGCGTGCTGTTGCCGCTCGCCGGCGACTTCGTCAGCCTGGGTTCTGGCCTGACGGTGCTCCGTGTGGCGTCGGCGCTGGCCGGCGGCCTCACGGTCCTCTACTTGCTGCGCATCGCTCTCCATCCCTCGATCAGGCTGTCGACGCCCGCCGCCATCCTTGCCATGGGCTATGCCGCGTTCGAACACCACCAGATCTCCTGGGGCATGGCCGGTATGGAGACCCAACTGGCGACCCTGGCGCTGGTGGCCTCGATTTACTACCTCGTCGCCGGCAACGCCTACGCACTCGGCCTTGCGCTCGGCGTTTGCGTGCTCGCGCGCCCCGAATTCGCCCTGTGGGCCGTCGCCGCCGGGCTGGTCGTGCTCGAGCGGAACCGCCGCGATTTCCTCGTGGCCGCCGGCGCCGGGTTCGGCCTCTACCTGCCCTGGCTGGCCTTCTCCTGGGCCTACTACGGCTCCCCCATCCCCAACACGATACTCGCAAAAGGCCTCGGCTACCCCCTCTGGTGGAAAGACACCGCCTTGAACGTCGCGGCGGCGTCGAAACATCTGGCCGCCCGCCTGTCCTGCGCCTACTTGCCCGACTCGATCTTCCAGGCGCTGGGCCCCTCGTTTGCCGGCCACGGTACCCATTTCAGCCGGATATTCAACGACCACGGGGCCGTCTGCCTCGCCGCACTCTTCCTCGTCTTGGTCGGCTGCGGCATGGCCGTCTACCACCGCAGGCGGGGTATGATCCCGCCCCTCGTTTTTGCCGCCGTCTTCACCGCCTACCTCACGTTCGCCGTACCCCACGTCTTTGGCTGGTATGCGGTGCCATTTGCCGCGGTGCTCGTGCTCATGGCGGCCTACGGGCTGGATTCAGTCGCGGACCTGATCCCAAACCGCCGCGCCCGCACCGCATTCGCCTACGGCCTCGTAGCGGCCTACCTGGCGCTGATGATCGGCATGTTACCCCGGACGTTCAACGCCGAAAAACGCATCCAACAGGACATCGAGAACGCCGTCCGCAAACCCGCTTGCGAATATCTCGCCCGCGCCATGTATCCCGGCCAAACCCTCGGCTGCGAAGCCCTCGGCCATACGGCCTACTCCGTCCGCCGGCAGGTGTTCGACTGGCCCGGCCTCGCCAGCCGCAAGGTCGTCCAATACAGCCGCGAAAACCCCGGCGGCAGATCCCTCGAAGCCATGCTCGAAGCCCTCCGGCCCGACTGGCTGTTGTTGCGCCCGTTCGAATACGAGCGCGCAAAGAAAACCGGCAACTGGATCGATCAAGACTACGCGTTGGTGCGCCAGTTCAAATCACTCGACTGCGCACACGACATCATGCTCGCTTCCAGAAACATTGACTTTGAATTTTGGGTATTCAGAAAAAAGTCATAATCGGACGGATCGGACGGATCGGACGGATGGGCGAATCGGGTGTTTTATTTCTTCGCAAATAGACCAGAACTTGATAGAATAGCCGCATGGACTGACATAAAAAGGAGGCGCTATGTCTGACAACCGGGAAGTCAAACGGAGAAGTTTCCTGAAATTGGCTGCGGCAACGGCGGCCGTCAGCGTCATGCCGGCGCGTACGGCGTTTGGCGCGGCCGCCAACTCGAAGCTGCGCGTCGGCCTGACCGGGTGCGGCGGCCGCGGGCCTTGGATCGCCGATCTGTTCAACAAAAGCGGCAAGGCACAAGTCGTGGCGTGCCACGATTATTTCGTGGATCGGGCGCGGGTAGCGGGCAGAAAACTGGATGTGCCGGAAAAGAGCCAGTACGCGGGATTCGACGGCTACAAGCAGATGTTCGACCAGGTCGACATCGTCGCCGTCGAAAGCCCCCCGTACTTCCATCCCGAGCAAACCGTCGCCACACTCGAAGCCGGCAAGCATGTCTACATCGCCAAACCCATCGCCGTCGACGTCCCCGGCTGTCTCGCCATCGTCGACGCCGCAACAAAAAACAACGGCAAGCTCAACTGCTTCGTCGATTTCCAAACCCGCAACAACGAGTTCTTCAAAGGCGCCGCACAACGCGTCCACGACGGCATGATCGGCAAGCCCATCCTCGGCCACGTGTTTTACCACACCGGCCGGCTGGGCAGACAGGCGAGGCCGGGATCCGAAGCGGCCCGGCTGCGCAACTGGGTGTTCGACAAGGCCCTGTCGGGCGACATCATCGTCGAGCAGAACATCCACGTCCTCGATGTGGCGAACTGGTACATTCAGAACCACCCGATACAGGCCGTCGGAACCGGCGGGCGCAAAGGCCGGGTCGACATCGGCGACTGCTGGGACCATTTCGTCGTCGCATACACCTACCCCGACGACGTCCACGTCGATTTCAGTTCGAGACAGTTCGGCGACGGGTTCGACGACCTCTGCATACGCCTCTACGGCGAGACCGGCACCGTCGACTCGCACTACGGCGGCGACGTCAAAATCCGCGGAAAGAAGGCCGGATGGGCCGGCGGTAACACGGGCGAAATCTACCAGCAGGGAGCGGCCGATAACGTGCGCGATTTCTGCGCCGCCATTCTCGACGGCAAGCCGCTCAACAACGCCCAGGAAAGTGCCAACAGCACCATGACAAGCATCCTCGGCAGGATGGCCGCATACGAAAACCGGCTCGTCACGTGGGACGAGATGATCGAGAAAAAGCCCAAGCTCGACGCCAACCTCAACCTCCCGCCGGAAGGCATGGAGTTCCCGAAGTAGGCGCAACATTAGCGCGTTTTGTAGGCGCGGGCGAGACGGCCGCGCCTACTTTTTGAAAAGGGTTCGCCCATGTTCAGCCCGCACATCGATGACGGCTACCGCCAAGCCCTCCCCGGCATCATGATGAAAACCCTCTGCTATGGCGGCCTCACACTCATGACCGAGTTCGTCATGGACGCCGGCAGCCTGCTGCCGTTGCATTCGCACCCCTACGAGCAGACCGGCTACCTCGTGAAAGGCCGCGTCCGCCTCTCCATACGCGGCGTCGAACACGACGTCCACCCCGGCGACAGTTGGTGCATCGGAATGAATATCGAGCATGGCGCGGCCATGCTCGAGGATTCGCTGGCGGTCGAGGTTTTCTCGCCGCGGCGCGACGAGTACATACCGAAGGATTGAAGGACTGGCAACCATGGGAAAGCTGACGCGGAGGCAGTTGCTCGGCGCGATGCCGGCGGTGGCGCTGGCGGGCGCGTTGGGTGGGAAAGCGGAGGCGGCGCACCTCGAATCCAAGGCGCTTATGGGGATGGGTATCGAAGACGCGGCGTCGGACGGCGGACATCTCACAGTTCAGACACCCGGCGCCGTTATCGATCTCAGCCGCGACGGCCTGCTGCGGGTGCGCCAGCGGATCGGTTCAGAACGCGACCTCATCACGTTGCAGTTGGACGGGCATTTTGCGCCATGGAAAATCGGGCAGCGCACGCCCTTTCTCGCAACCCTGGAAGGCAACGGGCTCACAATACGGGTACAAGGCGATTCGGTGCTGGTGTTCGAACCGCACCAGAACATGAGGCTCGCGTTCGACGGCCTGTTTAAGCCGGCGTACAACCGCGAATTGCGGGGCAACCGCCTAATGCTGGACAACTCCGGCGGCTGCGGCTTTTTCGGCATACCGCCGCGCCCCACCAAGCTCGATGATACGGAAACCGGCTGGACGTGCCGGTGCCACCTCGCCCGATGGGACGAACTGTGGGTGTGCGTCTGCCCGCCAAGACCCGAGGACGCCCGCAGGATGAAGGAGTCGATTTCCCACGACATCTTGTACAACCTCCCGAAGGAGAAAGACACCGCGGTGCGGTATCCGACGACGGATACGTTGCGCGAGATCGCCGAACATTGCCAGATCCTGGCCCTTCACGAGGAAATCTGGAAAGACGCGCCGGCGTGGGTCGACGACCCGCCCGGCGGCGACTACAAGCATCCGAAGCCGTGGGAGACCGACAAACACATCCCGTTCGACGCCGCGGCGTTTGCCTCGATGCGCGACACGGCCCACAGGCTCGGGCTTAAAATCGTGCCGTACTGCAGCCCCTACTACTGCAACGCGCCGGACATCTTCGGCGAAATGGAGCGCGTATTATACGAGTATGAAATGGACGGGCTGTATTTTGACGGGTGGTGCCCGATGCGGGATGATTTCCGACCGGGCTATCAC
>DATKVG010000146.1:0-11520 GCA_035530195.1 Bathyarchaeia archaeon
GACCCCCTGTCCAAACTTCCCTGAGCAGACATTATGACTTTCCTATAATACGCGAGGGAGGGGGCCACGTCAATCACGTCAATCTGGAGGAAGGAGGAAATGATGAATAGGAGACCGGAAGAAGACTGGCGACTGGAGACCGAGATTAAACATAACGGACCGTACTAGTGTATTGAGTCATGCTGATTGTATCTTATGCTCTGGCCGCGAAAAGCGGGGAAAAAGGGGGACGCTGCACTTATTTCAACAGTGCTGGTGTCGGTTCAAGTCCAGTGGCTTTGGAAATAAGTGCAGCGTCCCCCTTTTTTTGAGTCAGTCCCTGTTTTTCGGATTTTTTTGATTTGTGCATAAGTAGCCTCAAATGTGAATCACTACACTAGGAGATTTCGGATTAGAACCTTATCTGAAACCGTTCGCGGGTATCTTCGATTTCGATGGCGACGGCGTCTTTCTCGACGGCAATAAGGACGGCGCTGCTGCCGGGGATGACTTCGCCGATCTCGATCGGCTGGAGGTTGATGATGGCGGATGCGTAGGGGCGGTTCTTGGACGCGGGGCGCAACATGTTCAGTTGGACGCCCTCGAGCCCATAGCGTGGCTTGTCGCTGTTGCGCAATGGCGGCAACATGCTCACGTTCACGGGGCGCCGGTCCGCGCGCGTCGTCGCGATGGGCTGGGCGACAGGCGCAGGGGGCTGTGCGGCCCTGGCCACGATCATTGGGGGGTTCACGGTGGGCGCGGCGGGGACGGGCGGTTGAACAACAGGCGCCGGGTTGGGTTGCGGCACAGGCTGGGCCGGAGGTATTACGCGGGCGCCGGGTTCGGGTTGATGGTTTGGTTTGATTGCGGGCTTGGCCTCGAGCACAGGATCGGGTTTTGGTTTTGGTTCTGGGACGGGCATCGGTTCGGGCCCGACTTCCGGGTTCGGCCCGATTTTTTCTTTAATAACGGGCGCTGGTTTCTGCTGCTGGATCACTTCATGCGGCGGCTTGATCTCAGGCGGCTGAACGCTGACTTGCGCGACAGGTTGTGGTGCGGGTTTGGTTTCCGCGGGTTCCGCAACGGCTTCAACCAGTGGCTTATCACGCGCTGGTTCGGTCTCGACGTTAGCTTCAACAACGGGCGGAGGCTCCGGCGCGGGTTTCTGCTCGAGGACCGGCGCGGGCGCCAGGCCGGGCACGGTCGCGACTTGCTCGGGCTTGCCTGCGCCCTTCGTAAAAAACAAGGACGCCCCGACCGACACCGTGACCAGCAAGACCGCGCCCAGCGCGCCAAACGCTACCAGCACGTAGGGCCGTATCGAGTGTGGCTGGGCCGGTTTGCGGCCAGTCAACTGCTGTTCGGGCGGCAACGATTGGAACACCCGCCCCGCCGACCGTGTGGATTCGGCCTTCTCGGACTCGAGTTTTTTCAGGGCATCAAGAATGGAGCTCATTGGCAACAGCCTCGGCCCGCTCAGGGGCCGTCTGCACCGCCGCCGGCGCCGACGCGCCCGGCAGCCGCGGCATTGGGGGAACGACGCCCGGCGCATTTTCGGGCAATGGCGCCGCGGTCACGGCGCCGGGCTTCTCTTGCCCGTGCGACGGCGGCGGCCCCGCCAGCGGCGAACGCTCCGTCGGCATCGGGCCCAGCGGCAAATCGGGCAAGGTGTTGAATCCCGGCAACAACGGCGGTTCGCCCAACTGCGGGATGGCCAAATCCGGCGCCGCCAGTTTTGGCTCCGCCGGCTTCGGCTGTTGCTTGGCCACGGCCTCGGGTTGACCGGCCGGCTCGTAGGGGGCAACGGGCGTCTTCTTGGGCGTCTTCTCGTCGTGGGCGGCGAGCACCGGTTCGGGGGGTTCCCGCTTTAGCAGGGACGGCGTGGATTGTGAGCCGGCCCAACTGGTCAATACCATCCGGACCTGTTTGCCGGCGATCCCGTCCACGAACAGGCCGGTCTCGGCCTGGAGACGCGCCACGGCGCGGGTTGTTTCCTCGTCGTATACGGGGGTGGCGGGTCCGCGCAGGCGCGCCATTGCGCGGAGGGCGCGTTTCAAAGCGGCGACGTCGGGCCCGCTGGCCAGTCGCCTCAAAATGGGCGCATCGGGCCGGGGGTCTCGCCAAAAAACGATGGCCTCGTTGGCGTAACACTCGCGGAACTCGTCCCGCGGCACATCGGTGATGCCGGCGCCGCCACCGGTGACGCTGGCGCCGCCGCCAGTGACGCTGGTCCCGCCCATGGAGATCCGGCACCGGCCGTTCTCGATTCGGGTCAACGCGGTCCACCGGGTCTGGTCCCCCACTCTCATTCGGACCAACGCGGGCAAGCCGATCGCCATCAATTGGTCGATGGCGGGGGTCAGGATCTCGCAGGCCAACCCGTTCGACCGGCCAAACTCGGCAAGCGTCGCCGGGGAATCGTCCTCGGGATAGCCCGCCACGACCGCCATGTTCCAGGCGGCCAAAATGCCGGCGAGCGCGGCGTCGCGCGCGGACTTTGCATCCATGGCGTTCAACTGCTCCGCCAGACTGTCTGGCGGTGGCTGGGCCGGTTGGGGCGGTTTGACCTCGGTGGCCGGTTCGGGTTTGGGATCGGCCGGGGCGTGTGTTTCCATAACTGCCAGGTCAGGCGATTGATCCTGCGCCAGCGTAACCGGCCTCACGGGCACCCGCTCGAAGGGGGCGATGAGTTTCACCAGCGCCATCAGTACCGCGGCGGTAAGTATGACGGTGGCGCTGGGCAGCCCGTAGCGCAGCGCGAGCGCGCCCCATTGGGTACGTTTTTTCAAGGTTGCGCCGCGGATTTCGCGGGCCGCGTCACGCACCAAGCCCGCGCCGATGTCCCTTAACTCGCGTGTGTAGCCGATCAGCAGGGCGCGGTCGCAAATGGCGTTAATCACGCGGGGGGTGCCGCCCGAGGCCTTGTATACGGCGCGGATCGCACGCGGCGTAAACCGCACCTGGCCGCGGCCACCCGCCGTGGTGAGCCGGTAGGCGATGTACTGCAGGGTTTCTTTCTCGTCCAGGGGACGGAGGTGGTAGCGGGCGGTGATGCGCTGGTTTAACTGGCGCAACTGGGGAAGCTGGAGATTCTCGGCGAGTTCGGGCTGGCCGATCAGGACAATCTGGAGGAGTTTCTGGGTTTCGGTTTCGAGGTTGGACAGGAGTCGGATCTGTTCGAGTACGGTGGGGGAGAGGTCCTGTGCCTCGTCGATCACCAGGACGCAGTTCTTTCCTTGTGCGTTGCGGTCCAGGAGGTACTCGTTGAGCTCGTCGATTAACTCTTTCAGGGTCCGTGCCTGGCTGAGTATGCCGAAATCCTCGTTGATTTTGCGAAGCAGTTCTTCGGGCGAGAGAAAGGGGTTGAAAATGAAGGCGACCTCGATGTCGGGGTCGAGTTGGCTCAAGAGGCTGCGGCAGATGGTGGTCTTGCCGGTGCCGACCTCGCCGGAAACCATGATGAACCCGGTCCGGTTCTTGATCCCGTACAACAGGTGGGCGAACGCCTCTTTGTGTTTCTCGCTGAGGAACAAGAACCGGGGGTCCGGTGTGAGATTGAACGGTTTTTCGTTAAGGCCGTAGAACGCCTCGTACATGAGTGGTTTCTCGCGTGGACACCCCTGCAACACCGGGTACGTTAACTGTTGACAGGCAGCATAACACCGTGGGCCGCAAGTGTCAACGCAAGACAAACACAACAAGAGCCGGGCGCAGATGTCACGAAGGAAGATTCCAATAGCGTGATCAAGAAATCAAATAAGAGCCGTATTTTGATGTATACTTAGGTGTCAAGTAGAATTGCAGCAGGTATAGAGGGAGAGCCAGGTTATGGCAGAAGAAAAAGAGGCGGTTGATTTAGGAAAAGATGTAAGAACCGCGCCTCTGACGGTCGGTCAAATACGTTGCGGTTCCCGTAGATTTCGAGTTAGAAAAGGACACTTGGATCTGTTTCCAACATATGATGAAACAGGGAACCTCCTGTGTCTTGAGTATATGCCGCTCGGGATTCACGTTTTTGCGGAAAGTCGAGAGCAACTTTGCCTAGAACTGGCGGAGCAGATTTGCATGCTCTGGGATGAATACGCTTGTGAGGACGAAGAAAAGCTTTCCCCGGTGGCCATCCAGCTTAAGCGGAAGCTGCTGGCTGATCTTGAGGAAGTCTAGGCTTGGTAATTGAAAAGAGGAAGGTGGAAAGCGCTCTGCTATCCAAAGGATTCAGGCAATCCGAGACCCACCATCATTACTTCATATACTACCTTCTTAACGGAAAAAAGACGTCCGTAAACACAAGGACAAGCCATAGCCCTAAGGAAAAATCGTTCGACGCGGCCAGAATAGGCCAGATGGCAAGGCAGTGTGGCTTGAAAACGGCTGAGTTTTTCAACTTGGTAGAGTGCCCTTTGGACCGGGGCACGTACGAGCGCCTGTTGATCGAACGAGGCCGCGCCTGAGTGACTGCGTACCTACCTGATCTCCAACATCCGGTCGATCGGCAGCCGCGCCCGCTGGATCACGTCGGCCGGCAGCTCGACCTTGTACTGCAGGTTCTGGAGTGCGGCGAGTGTGTCGTGTAAGGTAATCAGGTTCATGTGTTTGCATCGGAGGCTGCATGCGCGGACCATCTCGCGGTGTGGGAACTCGGCGGCGATATTGTCGCCCATGCTGCATTCCGTGAGGAGCAGGTATCGTGGTGCGTCGACGTTTTTGACGTACTCGACCATCTGTTTAGTGCTGCCGGCCATGTCGACGAGTGCGATGACTTCGGGGCTGCACTCGGGATGGGCGAGGATGACGACTCCGGGGAACTGTTTGCGGGCGTTCACCACGTCTTCGACCTTGTACAGTTCGTGGACTTCGCACCGTGCGCGCCATCCGATCATGGCGGGTTTCGTGGGGTCGAAGGGCTCGTCGGGCAAGGCGAACTGGATGTCGAGGTCGTGTGCGGTGTTGCGTGCGAGGTACTCGTCGGGGAGGAAGATCACCTGCTTGTGGCCTTTTGCGAGGAGGTAGCGGACGACGGCATCGGCGTTTCCCGAGGTGCAGCAGTAATCGGACTCCGCCTTTACGTCGGCGTAGGTGTTGACGTAGGTGACGACGGGCGCGCCGGGGTAGGATGCCTTGAGCCAGCGGACGTCGTCGGCTTTGATGCCTTCAGCGAGGCTGCACCCGGCCTTTTGGGCGGGGATCAGGATCATTTTGGCGGGGTTGAGGATTTTGGCCGTCTCGGCCATGAATTGGACGCCGCAAAAAACGATGATATCCGCCTCGGTTTTTGCGCTGATGCGTGACAACTCGAGTGAATCGCCGACATAATCGGGCACGCTGTAGTAGAGTGCGGGCTCCATGTAGTTGTGGCCGAGGATGACGGCTTTGCGGGCGCGTTTTAGCTGGTTGATCTGGAATGCGAGTTCGCCCTTGGCCGCGATCTCGATTTCGGGAACGATTCCGGCAAGGCGCGCCTTCATCAGGCGGATGGTTTCTTCAACGGAGCCGGCATTGAGAATTGCGCCGCGATCTACTGCGGCCTTTTTCGTTATTGCCATGATTGGAAAATCCTCGACCGCGCCGCTGCTCGTCGGGCGTTTAAAAAACAAGGCGCGTTGCCGCGCCTGAAGTAAGAACTCGAGAGATCGTACCACCCAGGGAAAGATATTACAAGAAAAACAGATTTCAGAATCTCGGAATCTCAGATCCAATAGCCATCTTGAGGGCTGTGTCCAACCCCTATCGGGGTAGTTTGCGGCGGACTTTTACCCAGGGTAGCTCCCGGCCCTGGACCGGTGTCGGTGGCCGGCAGGGTCTTTTGTTGGAATCAGCGGTTCGAGGGAGGTACCGAGCGGCTGGGACGGGCCGGGAGCAACCCTGGGCTGACGATTATCTAATCCCTACGGGATATTAGTGGAGTATGTTGTTTCTTATTCGGTGGAGACGGTGTTGTTTTTGCCTTCGAGTGCGGCGATCATGGTGTGCCAGGCGAGTGTGGCGCATTTTACGCGGACGGGATATTCGCGGACGCCGCAGAACACTTCGAGCTTGCCGAGATCGTCGGGCGGCGCGGGCGCGTCGGGTTCGGAGGTGACCATGTCGTGAAACCGCTGGAACAGCGCCTCGGCCTCGGCCTTGGTCTTGCCTTTGAGGACGGTGGTCATGATGGACGCGGAAGACTTGGAGATTGCGCAGCCGCAGCCCTGGAACGAGACGTCGACGATTTTGTCGTCTTCGAGTTTGAGGAAGACGGTGAACTGGTCCCCGCACAGGGCGTTGAACCCTTCGGACCTGCAGGATGGGTTGGGCATGAGGCGGCAGTTTTGCGGGTTTTTGTTGTGGTCGAGTATGACCTGCTCGTAGAGGGTTCTTTTCTTGGCGTCGTCGCTCATTCAAACACCTTTTTTACCTTGAGGATGGCCTCGCCGAGCAGGTCGAGTTCTTCGCGGGTGTTGTAGAATGCGAGCGATGCGCGGGCCGTTGCCGGTATCCCGAACCGCTGCATGACGGGCTGTGCGCAATGGTGCCCGGCGCGTATGGCGATACCTTCCTCGTCGAGCAACTGGCCGACGTCGTGGGGATGGGCGTGATCCATGATGAAGGAGAGCACGCCAGCTTTTTCCCGGGCGGTACCTATGAGGGTTACGCCGTCGATCGCTTCGAGCACCCGTGTGCCATGTTCGAGCAACTGGGCCTCGTAGGCTTGTATGCGGCCCATTCCGACTCCCTCGAGATAGCGGATGGCCTCGGCCAACCCGATCACGCCTTCGATGTGCGGGGTGCCGGCTTCGAACTTCTGCGGAAGGCCGTTGTAGATGGTCTTCTCGAACGTTACGGAGAGGATCATGTCGCCGCCGCCGTGCCATGGCGGCATCGATTCGAGGAGTTCGGCGCGGCCGTACAAGACGCCGATGCCGGTCGGGCCCATCATTTTGTGGCCCGAGCAGACGAAGAAATCGCAGCCGAGTTCGGCGACGTTGATGGGCATGTGGGGGGCGGACTGCGCGCCGTCGATGAGCACGGGAATCCCGCGAGCGTGCGCGGTTTCGATCATGGGGCGGATGGGGTTGATTGTTCCGAGGGCGTTGGAGACGTGCATGACCGAGACGAGGCGGGTGCGCTCGTTGAGCAATGCTTCGTATTCGTCGAGCAGGAGTTCGCCGCGGTCGTTCATCGGGATCACGCGCAGATGTGCGCCTTTCTCCTCGCAGAGCATCTGCCAGGGCACGATGTTGCTGTGGTGCTCCATGGCGGAGATGAGGATTTCGTCGCCCGGACCGACGCGCTGGCGGCCGAACGTTTGCGCGACGAGGTTGATGCCTTCGGTCGCGCCGCGGGTGAAAATGATTTCGCAGACGAGGTGTGCGCCGAGGAAATTTTTGATACGTTTGCGGGCGGCCTCGTAGAGGTCGGTTGCGACGCCGCTGAGGTAATGAACGCCTCGGTGTACGTTTGCGTTCTGGCCCTCGTAATATCGGCTGAGCGCCTCGATGACGGCGCGGGGTTTCTGTGTGGTAGCGGCGTTGTCCAGGTATACGAGCCGCTTGCCGTGGCGGTGCAACTGGAGGCAGGGGAACTCGGATCGTATCCGGAGGACTTCGGAGTCCGTCAGTGCTGTGGGCGCCGTTTCTATCTGTTTAATGCTCATACTTCCGCCGGTTGTCCGCTGAACTTGTGAAGAACTGCCCGCGTCAAGCGGTCTTTCAATGATTTTACCTGTAAATGGGTCAGGATTTCAGCCGCGAACCCGCACGTGAGCATGCGTCGGGCGGTGGGCTCGTCGATGCCGCGGGTCTTGAAGTAATAGATTGACTCGGCGCTTGGCTGGCCGACGGTAGCGCCGTGGGTGCACTTCACGTCGTCTGCGAAAATGCGCAACTGGGGTTTGGTGTCGATCCGTGCGGCGTCCGACAGGACGAGGTTGTTGTTGACCTGATTTGAATCGGTCTTCTGCGCCCCGCGCTCGACCACCACGCTGCCGGTAAACACGGCCCTGCCGGAGCCATCCAAAATGCCCCGGTATGCCACGCGGCTCATGCAATTGGGCCGGGCGTGGTCCACAAGAAGCGCGTTGTCCGTCAGCCGCTCGCCGTCCGCGAGGTACAGGCCGCGCAGGAGGCTCTCGGCGGCCTCGCCATCGATCGCGACGTTGAGCGCGCTCCTCGATATGCGCCCGCCGAGCGTCACGGTGTTGGACTGGAATGCGCTCGACCGCCCCTGCACCACCTGCGTCGTGCCGAGGTGATAGGCGGTGTCCGACTCGGCCACGACTTTCACATAATCGAGTTGCGCGTCGGGTTCGAGGATGGCTTCGGTGACGGCGTTGGTCAAATAGGCGACGCCGTCGATGCCGGCGTAGGTCTCGACGACGCGGCACGCGCTTCCCCGCTCGAGCACGATCAGGTTGCGGGGATGCGACGCCCGCTTGCCCGTGGACAGGTACAGCACATGCAGCAGGCCCGCATCCGCCCGTTTCGGCACGTGGACAAACGCGCCGTCGCGGAAAAAGGCGGCGTTTAGGGCCAGGAAAGCGTCGGTCGCCTCGAGGTGCGCGTCGAGGTGCTTTTGCAGCGTGGGATTTCCGGCGAGGATGGCCGCGGATAAAGAATGGGACGGATCGGACGGATCGGACGGATCGGACGGATATCGGGAGAGGGTTGGGGCGTAGTGGCCGTCGACAAAGACGAGTTCGGTGGTTGCTTCGTCGAGAGACCACGGGAGGATGTCAGTGGGCTGCAATTGGAGGCCCTGGCGACTGTCGAGTTCGAAATCGGTTTCGACTATGGGGGTCAGGTCGGTGAATCGCCATGCTTCCTGCCGGTGATGGGGCCAGTCGATTTGGGCAAACTGTTCGGCGCCCCTGCGGCGGATGGCTTCGGCCCAATGGGGCCAAGCGGGCTCGCGCCGATCGAGCGCCTGGATGTACCGTTCTTTCGTCCGGTGGGCTTCGATCACGGCTCCTGCTCCTTGGCCTCATCCTTGATCCAGTCGTAGCCTTTTTCCTCGAGCTCGAGCGCAAGGTCTTTCCCGCCCGACCTGATGAAGCGGCCCTTGTAGAGGACGTGGACGAAATCGGGGACGATGTAGTTGAGGAGGCGCTGGTAATGGGTGACGACGATGGCGGAACGTTCGGGACTTCGCAGGGAGTTCACGCCCGCTGAAACGACCCGCAGCGCGTCGATGTCGAGCCCGGAGTCGGTCTCGTCGAGGATGGCGAGTCGCGGTTCGAGCACGGCCATTTGCAGGATTTCGTTGCGTTTTTTCTCGCCGCCGGAGAACCCGTCGTTGACGGGGCGCTCGAGGAAAGTCTCTTCCAACTGGACGAGTCGCATTTTCTGGGCGAGCAACTGCTGGAAGTCCATGGCGTCGAGTTCGTCCTCGCCGCGGCTCTTGCGGATCTCGTTGAGGGCCGACTGTAGGAAGTAGGCGTTGGTCACGCCGGGTATCTCGACGGGGTACTGGAACGCCAGAAAGACGCCGCGTCGGGCGCGTTCTTCCGCGGGAAGCGCCAGCAAGTCCTCGCCGAGGTAGGTGACGGTTCCCGATGTGACGAGGAAGGCTTCGTGGCCGGCGAGGACCTGGGCCAGTGTGCTTTTGCCCGAGCCGTTGGGGCCCATGACGGCGTGGATCTCGCCCGCGCCGACCCGCAGGTCGATGCCCCGCAGGATTTGCTTCCCCTCGACCGTGACGTGGAGTTTTTTTATCTCGAGCATCAGCCCACGCTCCCCTCGAGTGTCACCGCGAGCAGTTTTGACGCCTCGACGGCGAACTCCATCGGCAAATGGTCAAACACTTCCTTGCAATACCCGTTCACAATCATCGAGATCGCGTCCTCGGGGGAGATGCCCCGTTGCTTGCAGTAAAAAAGCTGGTCGTCGCTGATTTTTGACGTGGATGCTTCGTGCTCGACGCTCGAGGACTTGTTGCGCGCCTCGATGTAGGGGAAGGTGTGTGCGCCGCACTGGTTGCCGATCAGGAGCGAATCGCATTGGGTGTAGTTGCGTGCGTTGTGTGCGTTGGGTGCGATCATCACGAGGCCGCGGTAGCTGTTGTTTCCGTGGCCGGCCGAGATGGTTTTTGAAATGATGGTGCTCCGCGTGTTTGCGCCGATGTGGATCATTTTGGTGCCGGTGTCGGCCTGCTGGTAATTGTGGCTTACCGCCACGGAATAGAACTCGCCCACCGACCCCTCGCCGATGAGGAGGCAGCCCGGGTATTTCCACGTGATGGACGACCCGGTCTCGACCTGGGTCCATGCGATGCGTGAGTTGCGGCCGATGCATTTGCCGCGTTTTGTGACGAAATTGTAGATGCCGCCGCGGCCGGTTTCGTCGCCGGCGTACCAATTTTGCACCGTGGAGTAGTTGATCGCCGCGCCGTCCATCGCGACGAGTTCGACGACGGCGGCGTGAAGCTGGTTCTCGTCGCGGACCGGGGCCGTGCACCCCTCGAGATAGTTGACCGACGCGCCGGCCTCGGCCACGATGAGGGTCCGCTCGAACTGGCCGGTCTCGGCGGAGTTGATCCGGAAGTACGTGGACAAGTCCATCGGGCATTTGACGCCTTCGGGGATGTAGCAAAACGACCCGTCGCTGAACACGGCGGAGTTGAGGGCGGAGAAGAAATTATCGCCTGCCGGCACCACGGACCCGAGGTATTTCTGCACGAGGTCGGGATGCTCGCGGACCGCCTCGCTGAACGAACAAAAAATGACGCCGCGTTTCGCCAGGATGTCCTTGTGGGTCGTTGCGACCGATACGCTGTCGAAAACCGCGTCGACCGCGACTCCGGCGAGGCGTTTCTGCTCTTCGAGGGGTATTCCGAGCTTGTCGAACGTTTTGAGGAGCGCCTGGTCGACGTCTTCGATGGATTTGGCGCTCTTGGCCCTCGGCGCCGAATAGTACCGCTGCTTCTGGTAGTCGATGGGCGGGTAGGTCACGTTGGCCCAGTTTGGCTCGTGCATGGTCAGCCAATGCCGATAGGCGCGCAGCCGCCACTCGAGCATCCAGTCCGGCTCACGCTTCTTCTCGGAAATCAGCCGGACGACCCCCTCGTCCAGACCTTGGGGGAGAACATCGGACTCGATGTCGGTTACCCAGCCGAACTTATACTCGCGGTTGGCAAACTGTTCGTTGGGCTTCCGCTTATCGCCATCCTGCTGCATTTACTGCTCCGTTCGGAAAACTGCTAAAGCGGCCAAAAAGCCGCTTAGCGATATCGCAAACAAAGGCGCTAATCAGTGCATTGTACCATTCATTGCGGGCAGACGGCTTCTCGAGCGTCCTTTTGTTATTCTGTGCGCTAACCCGAGGCCCGTTCGATTTATTCCCGGTTTGACAGTGACGAAGGATAAAGGCGTTGAGGACGGAGAGGACACAGACGGAGAAGACCTCTTGGGATGCCACTGGTTTCGAGCGAGGGGATCCTCACGCCCTGCCATAAAGGGCCATGAACAAAAGCCTTAGCCAGCGGCTGGCAGGGCTCAGGATGACAGGCTTTGGGGCGGGCTTTGGATGACATGTTTTGATCTTGGTTTTCTTTCACAAAAAAGCCCTG
>DATKVG010000147.1:0-5040 GCA_035530195.1 Bathyarchaeia archaeon
TTTCCAGCGCCACATCTTCGACCTGCTCGGACTCAAGTGTGGATAGAAACGCCTGTTCCCAGTAAACCTGCATTTGAATACAAGGTTATTTCCCATGCAGGATAAAACGTGCATTCGATCTGGCTCTGGAACTTCAGTTTAAGTCTTACGGGGCGGCGGATATGCCGTCGTTTTCCCTGCTCAACCGGCGGGCAGCGTGAAGTAGAAGGTAGCGCCTACGCCGGGTGTGGATTCGGCCCAGATACGGCCGCCGTGCTGTTCGACGGCCCGTTTGCAGATGGCCAACCCGATTCCGGTGCCCGGATACTCCCCGCGCCCGTGCAGGCGCTGAAACACCTGGAAGATTCTCTCGGCGTACTCCTGTTGGAATCCGATCCCGTTGTCTTTTACCCAAACCTGCCACTCGTTGCCGTCGATCCGGGATCCGATCTGGATGTCCAAGGGGCGTTCGGCGCGGAATTTGAGGCTGTTTCCAATCAAGTTTTGGAAGACTTGGGTGAGGAGTGTGGAGTTGCCGGGAACGGAGGGCAATTCGCCGAGAGTGATTTTTGCGCCGGTTTCGCTGATTCGGGCGGCCAGATTGATCATGGCGGTCCGTGCGGCCTTCTCGAGGCTCACCTTGGAGGCGACCACGCCGCTTCGTCCAACCCTCGAGTAATCGAGCAGGCCCTGGATGAGCAATTGCATCCGTAAGGCGGCATCCGTGACAAAGGCAAAGTACTCGCCGGCGGTGGCGTCGAACAAGGGGGCATAATCCCGCCGCAGGAGTTGGACAAACCCGCCGATCTGGCGCAACGGCTCCTGCAGATCGTGCGACGCGACATAGGCAAACTGTTCGAGGTCCTCGTTGGACCGCATCAGGACGGCTTCGTTTTGGCGGAGGGCATCCTCGGCGCGTTTACGTTCCGCGATCTCGGCGGCCAGTTGGATGTTCCTGTTTTCCACCTCGGCGGTGCGCTGGCGAACCTCCTGTTCGAGATGTTCCTGGTAGTGACGGACTTCGTCTTCCGACCTCTTGCGTTCGGTGATGTCGATGCCCATTTCCAGAATAAGAACAGCGCCCGTGGTGTCGGTGAAAGGAAAGTCAAAGACCTGGTAGGTGCGTGCATCGGGCCCGACCCATTCCCAGTCATGGGGCGCCATCGTCTGGAGGACGCCATAGGCTTCGCAGATTTCGCACGGCTCGCTGCGCCCAAACAGGTGTTCGTAACAGCGCTTTTCGGACTGCCCGAAACGCTCTCGGAATACGCGGTTCGCGAAACTGACCCGGTAGTCGGGAGTCAACAGGACAACGTAAACCGGCAGCGTCTCCAGAACGTCGTAGAATAATTGCCGCTCGGCCAGCACGGCTCCTTCCGCGCGCCGGCGCTCGGCCATTTCCCGCTCGAGCGTGACGTTGGCCAGTTCGAGTTCAGCCGTTCGTTCGCTGACGCGGGTTTCGAGGTTTTCATTGGCTTCGCGCAACGCCTCTGCCGCCTGCTTGCGTTCGGTGACGTCTTGGACTGTCCCAAACCCCCCTAACAACTCGCCTTCTGGACCGACCTCGAGTTCGGCCCGCTCCCGGACCCACTTCACGGCCCCGCCGACCACAATCCGGTGCTCGATATCGTACGCTGTTTCCCCCCGGATGGCTGCCATCCAGTTTTCGTCGACGTACTGCCGATCATCGGGGTGTACGGCATCCAGGAACGTCTCATAGGTCAAGGGGGTGCCCGTGGCAATGCCGAACATCCTGTACGTCTCGTCCGACCACGACAATCGGTTGTGTTGGACGTTGAGGCGCCAACTGCCTGTATGGGCAACAGCCTGCGCGTGCTTGAGGTCGGTTTGGCTTTCGCGGAGGGCTTTTTCGGCTTCCTGACGTTCGGTGATGTCGCGGATGCGAATCCCGGCAATTATTTCGCCGTGCGAACTGACTTCCACGGGGAATATCGACCCGTCCTTGCGCTTGTGGAAGGTCTCGAAGAGGATACCCGTGGCACCGGCTTTCGCCATTTGCGCTTCGACGGCATCGCGATCGCGATCGCTCCACAGGTCGCGCCCCATCATTTCGAGCAGTTCCTCGCGCGAATAGCCGTAGGCGCGGATGGCGGCGGCGTTGGCCTCGAGGATGCGGCCGTCGTCCCGCCGCATAAATAGAATAATGTCACGGCTGTTCGCCGCCAGCAGTTCGTATCGCTGCAAGACTTCCTCAGCCTGCTTGCGCCTGGTTACATCCAGGAAGACGACCGCGACCTGCCGCGGCGCAGGGCTGTACGCATAAACCTCGTACCAGCGGCCCAAAGGCGCGGCGTAATTCTCAAAACGGGCGGGCGTGCCGGTGAGTGCCACCTGCCCAAAATGCTCCACCCAGTACGGCTCGACCGTTGGCAGCACTTCCTTAACGCGGCGCCCTATCACATCTTCGCGCTTCAGCCCCGTGAGGACTTCGAATGCCGGGTTGATATCGAGAAAAACATAGTCGCAGGGCTTGCCTTGCGCATCCGTAACGATTTCGTGCAGCGCAAACCCTTCCGTCATCCTGTCAAACAACGCGCGGTAGCGGTAATTGTCGTCATGCAAGACCACTTCTTGACCCCCTCTGGTCTTTGCACGCTTCCTTGGTTCGTGGTGTGCTGTACCGGTCATGACTTTTTGTTCCGCAAGAAAAAGCGGGGCCTCTCCGTAACCGCCGTTTCCCGTAACAGGATGAACCCAAGCCCAAAAACTATAGCAGATCACGCCTCACCCGCCAAATAGGCGTGCCACATCATTCCACAGCCGGATAGAGCGAGTGGTAGGCGGCGTAGGCGCCCAGGACGGTTTTGACGTAGTTGCGGGTCTCGCCGAACGGGATGTTTTCGACGAACGTCTCGAGGTCGGCTTTCGGCCACCTTTTGAGCCATTTCGAGCAGTTTCCGGGGCCGGCGTTGTACGACGCCAGGGCGTGCACGAGGTTGCCGCTCGAGCGCTCGACCATCCGCAACAGGTAACCAATCCCGAGCCGGAACGAGTTGTCGGGGTTTTCGAGGTTGGCGATGCAGGCCGCGTCAATCGAGGGATCAACCTTGGCCAGCCACTGGGCGGTGGGCGGCATGACCTGCATGATGCCGCGGGCGCCGGCGTGGGAGGTCAGGGCGGGCCGGAACGTGCTTTCCTGCCGGGCAATGGCCAGCACGAGGTACGGGTCGATTCCGGTGCCGCGGCATTTGGCCCGCACCTGTTGCCAGTACGACCGGGGATACTCGATCCGCATGCGCGCGGGTGTCCGCTTGCCGTCGGCCACCCCCCAGTTGTACGCCTCGGCGAAATCCATCGCCGCCTTGGCATACCCGGCTTCACACATGACCCGGTAAACGGGGGCGTCTTCGGCCCCGTTGCCGAGCCGCTTGCCGAGGTACAACGCTTCCCACTCGCCCTCTTCGAGCCCGTTCTTGCCAAAAAACATCAGCCGCTCGAACTGCGGGTCCATGGCGGGGTCAGGAACGTTTACACGTTCTTCCGCGGCGATTTCCAGCGGCGCTATGTACGAGCCGGTGCCGTCCACCCGGAGGTTTTGGCCATTGGATGGGCTGTCGTCGTCGCGCGCGCGCGCCTTGGCCAGACGGTATGCGGCGCAATGGGCGTAATAGTTGCCCGGCCCGAATTGGGCTGCGTTCTGAAAGGCTTTAGCGGCGTCTTTTTTATGCCCCGCGGCCTCGTGGTGTTTTCCCAGCCAATACCATGCGTTGGCGGCATGGCGCCCCTGGGGATAGCGGCCGACCAGTTGTTCGAGCGAGTGGACGCAGCCCTTGAGGTCGCCGGTTTTCTTCTGGAGTCCGGCGGCGGCGAGCAGGGCGAAATCGGCCCGCGCATGATCGGGACAATGTTTGGCCAGGCGCAGGTACTGCTCGACGGCGCTCTTGTCTTTTTCGTCTCGGGCAAAACGGCTTGCCAGCCAATACAGCGCATCCCCGGCCTGATCCGATTTTTCGAAATGCTTGAGGAGCAGGTCGCACGCCAACGCCGCGACCTCCGGCTTGCCAACGCTCGAATGGCTGCGGGCGACGCAGGCCAGAACCAGGCGCATCCAGCGCGCGCGCGCGTCGCTGTCGCCGTGCTCGTTGACGAGTTTCTGGAACGCTTCGCGCTGCGCGTCCGTCAGGGCCCGTTTGTTCGACGTCAGCAGGGGCGCGAGCACGTTAATGTTCACCGGGCTACCGCCGCCAACCGCCTCGGGCAGGAGCCGCAACGCCAGTTTCCACGCATCGGTGCATTCGGCTGACTTGATCAGCCCATCGAGCGCCACAAACCGGTCGGCCATATCAGGCGACTTCTCGAGGTAACGCGCCGCATCGATGCGCCGCTGACGGAGCACGGTGGTTGCCACGTTATCGCGGAAGTAGGCATAGGCCCGCTGTTCAAATTCCGGCACGCGGACGTACACCTCCGCCGCCGCCCAATCATACTGATCGACGATCCACGTTTTCGGGCTCCACGTCTTCGGGGCCGCCGTCTTCGGCGCCGCCGTCTTCGGCGCAAAGTCGAGCGATTCGGCATAAAGGGCCGCGGCCGCGGGAAACTGCGAGTCCAGCGCCAGCAGGCCCGCCAGATCGAGTTTCGCTGGAAGAACCCACGGCCCCTCCGGCACCTCGGCGAGCACGCTGCGTAACGCCTGCACCGCCTGTGTGCGGCTGCCGGTCGCGCCCAGGCACCTGGCCGCACTGATCCGGGCGTAGGGCGCCAGCAACGGATCCGCGGATGCACTGGCCGTATAGGCGCCGATGGCTTCTTTGAACTTTCCGGTGCGTTCAGCATTATGTCCGGCGAGGTACGAATCCGCCCCCGGCAACCCACCCAACAACACAACGACAGCAAAAACTGCGTTAACCAAAACCGATTACCTTCCCGTCCTCCGGCTAATCTTCAATCCGCAATCGACAATCAGTACTGTCCCGTTAAAAACTGCTGTTGTTGCTGTAAAGCATATTTTAACAAGGTCTTACAAATGAGTTTGGGCGATATCGATTTCAATTCGGCGCAGTCTAGAGGCCATGATTCTTCCACCTATAGCTGGAAGGA
>DATKVG010000148.1:0-2518 GCA_035530195.1 Bathyarchaeia archaeon
CGAATGGGGGAACAGGTCGGTGGATGGCCCGCCGGCATAATCTTCGTACATGCGCCAGCGGAAGAACCGGCTGACGTCGAACGGCCGTTTGGGGGAATCGCCCAAGAACGCTTCCCAGTTGAGGTCGGGCCCGGGGACGGCGTTCGGGTCGTCTATACGCATGCCCCTCTCGCCCCAGTCGCCGACTCGGAAATAGCCGCACTCGGCGTGGATGGGCTGGCCGATGAGGCCGTCCTGGACGAGTTTGCGCATCTGGAGGTAAGCGGCGTCGGACATACCCTGGGTGCCGAGTTGGAACACCCTGCCGGACTTGGTGACTTCCTGGGCGAGCCGCTTGACGACCTCGAACTGCCGCCAGTGGGTGACGGGCTTTTCGCAGTAGACGTCTTTGCCGGCCTGGACGGCGTCGATGGCAGCGTAGGCATGATGGTGGTCGGGCGTAGCGATGAAGACGACGTCCACGTTCGGATCGGCGAGGAGTTCGCGGTGGTCCATGTAGGCTTTGGGTATGGTGTACTTTTGGACGGCCTTGTTCAGGCGAGGCCGGTACACGTCGCAGGCCGCGACGATGTCGACGTTGCCGCCGTGGTCTTTGAGCCAGTTGAGGGCTTGCATGTGCGAGCCGGCGCGGCCGCCACACCCGATTACGCCCGCGCCAAGCCGCTCGTTGGGGCTGGCGGCCTGGCCAAACGCGCGGGGGGCCGTTGATGCGGCCAGCGCCGCGGCGGCTGCGGCGGTACCCATAAACTGGCGCCGGGACACCGGCTTGCTTGTTTCTTGCTTATCCGACATAGCGTCTCTCCTTTATGCTTTTGTTCTCATTTGTTTATAAGTTGAAGCCAATTCTGGTAGGTCTTTTCGATGGTTTCTTTATCCTGGCGGCCGTCCCATACGGCGATTCCGTAGCGGAGCGGCAGCGGCTTGCCCGGCGCCATTTCGAGCGGCTCGCGGTGCAGGTTCATCGTGGCCGACAGATACGCGAACGGCGTGTGCATGGTGAACCACCACGCGGGGTAGCGGACGTTCTTTGGGTCGTCGAACATGGCGACGGTGACGGGCTTGCCGTCGGCTTCGGCGGTGTAGGCGGCCCAGGGCGCGCGGGACAGGCGTTCGTCGCCCGCCACCAACTCGCCCTCGACGCCGGCTGCGTTTTGAAACACGCCGCCTTTGTCCATCGACACGAGGAACCGCATTCCCAGCCCGTAGTAGTGGCTCCCGGTGAGCTTGGTGGGACCGGCCCCTTCGGGCACGGACAAGGTCGACTTCCACGTGAGGAGCGTGACCCCTTCGGGCGCGGAAGGCAATGTGACCTCCCGGGTTTCGTTCAGGACTGTTTTCCCGGCGGGATCGACCCAGTCCAGCCGCTCGGCGACCACGGTTTCCGGCTTGGTAGGCGTCATCCACCCGCGATGCACCTGTTTGCCATCCGTTGGCGTCTCGGCCCAATAGCTGACGCCTTCGACGCCGAGGGCAAACATAAGGGCGTGGTGGTGCAGGTGGTCGTGAGGCGCGTCGCGCAGGATGTTGATGCCCGCGGGCGTGTAGAGTTTCTCAACATAGGGTTTGAACGGGACATTCTCAAACCGGTATTCGAGCACGGGCTTCCCTTCTACCGTGACGGAGACGGATTGGGCGCCGGCTTTGGCTTCGGGCAAAGCGGTTGCGGCAAGACAGACGCCGGCGAAGAATAAAGGTAAGACAATCAGCAGGCAAATGCGCGTTCCCATAGAACCTCCCCTAGTTTAATTCATGGCTTAACGGTATTATCGCTTCCCATCATACTCCATGACGATGCCTGAACGGGACAAAAAAATCCGGCGCCAGCCTGATCGGGCAAAAGCTTGCAAAGCAATGGGCGCGGCGCTTGCGCGCGGCGTTTACGCGCGGCGTTTGCGCGCGGCGTTTACGTGCGGCGTTTGCGCGCGGCGTTTGCCTTGCGTACCCCCGGGACCTGTGTTATACTCGGCTGCGGGAGAAAAACCTGGACTTTTTCGTGAGTGAGGTGCCTGTTCGATGGCCGATATTCTCAGCCAGGAGGAAGTCGACCTCCTCCTCACGGCGGTGACGGAAGGCGACGTCGGCGCCGAGCAGGAAACTGCCAAAAGCCCCGACGTCCCGCGTCTGGCCACCTATGATTTCCGGCGCCCGGAGCGGGTATCCAAAGAGCAGTTGAAAGGGCTCCAGAGCCTGTTTGAAGCGTTTGCCCGCGAACTGAGCATTTTGTTTCCCCCATTCTTGCGGACGGTGGTCCGCGTCGACCTGATCAGCATCGATCAGCTTACGTACGACGAGTTTATCCTGTCCGTGGCCCGGCCGACCGCGCTTGCCTTAGTCAATATGGCCCCGCTCGATGGGAACGCCGTGCTCGAACTGAGCCCGGCCATGGTTTTCCCCATCGTTGATCGCGTCCTGGGCGGGAAAGGCCAGACCCTCGCCGAACCGCGCGAACTTACCGAAATCGAAAACCGGATTGCCTCGCGCATCATTATGATGATCCTCGACAGCCTGAAGCGGTCGT
>DATKVG010000149.1:0-14265 GCA_035530195.1 Bathyarchaeia archaeon
GCCCGTGAACCCACTCGAACTCTTTGAGGAACGCCTCGAGGTATTTCCTCTCTTCCGTGTACTGGCAGGCTTGGATCAACGCGTTAAGCAACTCCGCCTGCGCCCACCACGATTTCAGCAGCCGGCCCGCCCCGAGATCCACCGCATCCGCCACACGGCCCGTCAGTGGCCCGAACGCCGCCAACCCGCCCCGCGAATGGTCGAACCCGAACTCGAGCGCGTGGTCAATCAGGCCCAGAACCGTGTCGCGATACCTCTCGCGCGGCGCGCCCAGAACGTCCGCCGAGTCCCAAATCATCCACCCCATCTCCGCGTTCAGCCCGTAAGACGTTGTCATCCGACCTTCCGCGTCGGCCAAGGGGTTCCAGTCGTAGTCGAAAACCGTGACGCTGCACCCGTAGTCTTTATGGATGCCCCGCCCGCAGATCAGATCGACAATATCCTGCAACGCCTTCTTGTGCGCCGGCGTGCCTGACGCACGCGCCAGGTACATCATGCCTTCCATAACGTTGGTGTGCATATCGATCGTCTTGACCCGCGTCTGGCTGCCAAGGTTCATCTGCTCGCAGTTCAGCGCGGGCCAATCGGCCCCATCGAAGTCCTCGATGAACCCCCGATCCCCGTCCCTGGCTTTCGCCAGCAGCAAATCAAACACGCGGCCCGCCCAATCCAGCGCCTCCTTCCGCGCCGACGCCTCGTAATACGCCGCAAACGACGTCATGGCATATCCGTGGAAATCCGTGTTCTTCCGCGTCGACAGCGGCGAACCGTCCCGCGCAACCGAGAAATAAAAACCCCCGTTCTCCGCATCCCACATGTTTTCCACGACAAAATCGAATCCACGCCCCGCAAGATCCAGATACCCCCGGTCGCGCAACCCGTGCCGGTGCGCCGACGACAGGCTGTGGATCATCCTCACCTGCATCATCAGCACTTTCTCGCTCTCGTCGAGCCGGTTGCCGCGACGGTCCAATCGAGTCAAAAACCCCCCGTACTCCCGGTCCCACGCATTCCTCGCCCAGAACGGCAGCAGGTTTACGCTCAAATCATGTTCCGCCAGCCCCCGCACACGCTGAAGCTGTTCTCGCTCGTGATCACTAAGTTTCATACAACCCCGTCGGGACGGCCCCCGGCTGCGCTTTGGCGCGCTTCGTGGGGGGTGTCCCACTTTTGTCTCCCGCGTCTACTCGGCAAAACCTTATCACGCTACCCCCATAAAGCGAAACCTTCGCTCTCCCTATGGTATCTTATCTGGAACAAACCTTTGCAGGAGCGGGTATGGACTTGCAGCAACGGCACGTGGCCGTTTTGATGGGCGGGACAAGCCTCGAACACGACATCTCCATGGCTTCGGGCGCAAAAATCGCCGAAAGCCTCGACAAAACCAAGTACCGCGTGACCTGCGTCGTCATTGGCCGCGACGGCCTCTGGCATTTTCCCGGCACACCTCCCCTGGATGCGTTCGACGCGGTGAGCGAGCTGAAGCGGCTGTGCGTCGATTGCGCGTTTGTAGCCTTGCACGGGCCGTTCGGCGAAGACGGCCGCCTCCAGGGGATGCTCGACCTGCTCGGAATCCCTTACACCTGCTCGGGTTGCGCCGCCAGCGCACTCGCCATGGACAAGCCCCGGTGCAAAGCCGTTGTCGCCGGTGCCGGCGTCCGCGTCGCCCACCACATCACGTTCTTCCTGCCGGAGTGGCAGCGCGCCCCCGAATCCGTGACAGCCAGGGTGGCCAAGGCCGTCGGTTTCCCCTGCGTGGTGAAGACACCCTGCCAGGGTTCGAGTTTCGGGATGGCCATACCGCAGACGGCCGAGGACTTCGCCGCGTGCGTCGGCGGAATCTTGGCCATGGATGGCACGGCCATGGCCGAACAGTACATCAAGGGAACCGAAGTGACCTGTGCCGTCCTCGATGTCGAAGCCGGGCAACGCGCCAGGGCCTTGCCAGTGACCGAAATCCGGCCCGTGAAATCCGCTTACTTCGATTTTGAGGCCAAATACACGCCCGGCGCCACCCGCGAAATCACACCCGCCCAAATTCCCGCCGAAACCGCCGACCAGGTGCAGCAGATGGCCGTCACGGCGCACGACGCCGTCGGCTGCGGCATTTGGAGCCGGAGCGACTTCATCATCGGTCCCCAAGGCCCCGTGTGGATCGAAATCAACACCGTGCCGGGGATGACGCCCACCTCACTCTACCCTCAGGCCGCCGCCGCAGTAGGCATAGAATTTGATCAGTTAATGAACTTGTTCGTGGAAGCCGCGTTGAGGCGGCGGAGTTGAAAATGGCCATTACATTATAGCGAAAAGCGGGGACAGGCACGCTTTTTTCAAACTGCCGAAAAAAACGAGCCAGTCCCCGTTTTTCGGTGGAAGCCGCGTTGAAGCGGCGGAGTCGAACCGATGGCGATTACGTTTACGAAAATGCACGGGCTTGGTAACGACTACCTCTTCATCGAGGCGTTCGACCGCGAAATCGACAACCCCCCTGAGTTGTCCCGCCGAATGAGCCACCGGCACCTCGGCGTCGGCGCCGACGGAATCATCCTCATCATGCCCGGCAAAGACCACCCCTTCCGCATGCGCATTTTCAACGCCGACGGCAGCGAAGCCGAAACCTGCGGAAACGGCATTCGGTGTTTCGCCAAGTACGTCTACGAACGCGGGATGACGCGCGACCACGAGTTCGTTATCGAGACCGGCGGCGGCCCCAACCGCGTCCAGTTGCGCATCGAGGGCGGAAAAGTCGCGGCGGTCCGCTCCAACATGGGCACGCCCGTCTTTGAGCGCTCAAAAATCCCCATGCTCGGTCCCGCCGGCAACGTATTGGAAGAAGACCTCCAACTCGACTGCGGAACCGTCAAAATCACCTGCGTAAACATCGGCAACCCGCACACCGCCATCTTTGTCCAAGACGCCACCAAAGTGCCGCTTGCCGAGATTGGGCCGAAAATCGAGAACCACCCCAAGTTTCCCCAGCGGACCAACGTCGAGTTCGTTACAGTGCTCGACCGCGCCAACATCGTCATGCGCATCTGGGAGCGGGGCAGCGGAATCACCATGGCCAGCGGCAGCGGGTCGTGCGGCGCCGCGCTCGCCTCGATGATCACCGGCCGCACCGACCGAAAAGTCAATGTCCACCTGGTCTACGGCGCCCTCGCCATCGAATGGGCCCACGACGGCTGCGTATACCAGGAAGGCCCCGCCACGGAAGTCTTCACCGGAACCTGGGCATAGCTCCAAATCAGCCGGGGGCAACACCCCACGGGCGCTTCATCTCATTGCTTGTGGTCATGCCGGTCGGACGTGAGCCAGCCTTTCCGCCAGAAATAATAGAGTTGTCCCACGGCTATCCCCCCCATGATGAGCAAGATGGCCGGGTAGCCAAAGTAACTGCGCAGTTCCGGCATGTTGAAGCGGGACGAGTCGGGGTCGAAATTCATGCCGTAGATGCCCACCACGAACGTCAGCGGAATGAACAACGTTGCAATGATCGTGAGCACTTTCATAATCTCGTTCATCCGGTTGCTGACGCTCGACAGGTACATGTCCAGCAGACCCCCGGCAATCTCCCGATAGTTCTCCAGCATGTCGAGAATATGGATCACGTGATCGTAGCAGTCGCGAAGGTAGACGCGCGTGGTTTCCGCAATTGGCCGCCCGCCGTCGCGGATCATCGCGTTGACCGTCTCGCGCAGCGGAAACATCACCCGCCGGATGCTGAGCAGGTCACGCTTGACCGCGTGAATCGCCGCCACCGTCTCCGGGTGCGGGCGGCCCACCACCGCGTCCTCGATAACTTCCAGCCGGTCGCCCAGTTCGTCAACACGCGGAAAATACGAATCCACTACCGCATCCATCAAACAGTACGCCAGATAGTCCGCTCCCGTTGAACGAAGCCGGCCGGTGGACTCCCGTATGCGCGTCCGGATCGGGTCCAGGCAGTCGCCCGGATGCTCCTGCAGCGTCAGCACAAATTTCTCCCCAAAAAAGATGCTGAGTTGCTCGTTTTGAACCGGCGGCTCCGGCTCGAGCATCTGAAGTACTACAAACACGTGATCGTCATACCGCTCCAGCTTGGGCCGCTGGTGAAGGCTCAGCACGTCCTCGAGCGCAAGCGCGTGCAGGTGAAACATCTCCCGAAGCCGGTTGATCGTCTCCAGGTCGCCCAAACCATCCACATTGATCCACGTCACCGCCCATTTCTCCAAATACTCCAAGACCGAATCCAGATTGGCCAGCGTCGCTTCCGTGTAATTGTCAGGACTGTATGCTATCACCCGGATCACCGGCTTCGGCGAAAATGTGCTGATCGAAATCGTGCCCGGCGGCGCCCCGAGGATTTCCATCCGCCTCTTTTTCTTCCTGCGCTTCTTGTTTGCCACGGACTGCTCCTCCCGCGTCCAACATAAACTTACAGGCCCCGAATGCGTTCTTCGTTCGCCATGCAATGATTCCCCGATTGCACATCCGGCAAACGTAATATAAGCTTTGAAGCGCTGCGATTCAACGGCAAGCAGCCCAGCCCTGTGCCGAGGCGCATTAAGCCGCACCGGCATTTGCCAGTTATGACTGTAGTGGTACCACGTAACCTGTTGCAAATAAAACGCTTACATATTCGGGGCCTTTCGCTGTCCGTGCTCCAGCCGCACCACACTCCCATTCCCGGCCTCGACCGCTGCACACCCCGCAAACTCAACAGCACCAACACCTCACGCTGAAAAAGCTCCCTGGGAATAGGTCCCTTTGGCTGGTAAGGAACTTATGTCCTTGTTTGTTTATAGAGACATAAAATTGGCTGCAATTGGACTTACACAGGGTTTTCACTTGACACTTGCATGCTATGGCAGATTGTGCTAAAATGCCTTCATAAGGGAGTTGCGCCTTTCCGGCGCGTGATGTTCGTGCAAAGCCACAGCATGTTGGGGTATTGCTTGACACCGGTGTAAGTTTGTGTTTAAATAAACCTGCAATAGTGTTTCGCTATAAGAGTGCCGGTAATCCGGTCGTTGCGTTGGTTAAGCGGAGAATAGGAGAGACCAAAATGAGCAAAGTGTTACTGTGCGCCTTGGGGGTCGCGATACTTGCGACGGCCGGCTCAGCCTATGGGCAGGGCAAAGTATGGGACGATCTGTCATGGTGGGGGCTTAGCGGCGCAACGCCGGCTCCGGTTAAAGATACGGGATCGGCTTGTTGCCCTCAAAATTTGGCACGGGCAGGTTGCTGGTGGTGGCCCACCGAGCCCGCCTCGAATGCCAATGATCAAGAGCTGTGGGGAAATCGCGGCGTTGTCTACAACATCACCTGCCCCGTCGCCGTTACCCCGCCGCCCCCGCCGCAGCCGCCGCGGCCCAGGGAGCCCGTGAAGCCCGCACGCGTCAAGCCCACGTTCAACAATGTCCTGTTCGATTTCGACAAGTCCGTGTTGAAGCCCGAAGGACGGGTAGTGGCTGACGAAGTCGTGGCCTCGATGAAGGCCCATTCCCAAGATACGCTCGTACTCGAAGGCCATACCGACAACATCGGCACCGACGAGTACAACAATGCGCTTGGCCAGCGGCGCGCCGATGCCGTCAAGCGCTACATGGTCGAGCAGGGCATCGCGCCCGAACGCGTCGAAGCCAAAAGCTTCGGCGAGAGCCAGCCCGCCGTGCCCAACGATTCCCCGGGCAACCGGGCGCTGAACCGCAGGGTCGTGTTCAACATCAACATCAAAGGCAGTTGATAAACGCCGCACAATTGTGTGATTGACGTAAGTCGACAGACGCCTCGGCGCTGACTGCGCCGGGGCGTCTTTTTCAAGGCGGAATGCGGAATGAATGAGTGTGGGGGAAAAGCGGCAGCCGCCTTCGATGCGCTGCTTGACCGATTTGTGCAGGCGGCTGTGTTTGAACGCGGCCTCGGCGAACGTACCCTGGCCGCCTATTCGGCCGACATCTCGCGCTACCTCGAGTTCGTCACCGCCCGCGGCATCCTATCGCTGAACGACGTGCGCCGCGATCTCATCCTCGAACACCTCATTGGCCTGCGGGAGCACGGCCTCTCGGCGCGATCCGTCGCCCGCCATCTGAGCGCCGTCCGGCAGTTTCATTCGTTTCTGCGCGAGGAACGAATCACCCAATCCAACCCCGCCGCCGATTTCGATACGCCCCGGCTCGTGCGCCAGTTGCCGCGCGACCTGCCCCCATCCCAGGTCGAGCAGTTGATCGCCGCGCCCGATCCATCCACCCCGGACGGCGCGCGCGATTGCGCCATGCTCGAACTCTTCTATTCGTGCGGCCTGCGCATCTCGGAACTGATCAACCTCCGCATCCGCGACCTGTCGCTGGGCGAGTCCGCCATCCGCGTCCGCGGCAAAGGCGCAAAAACCCGCCTCATTCCGCTAGGCGATCAGGCCATCACACGCGTGCGGGCGTGGCTGAACGTGCGCCAGGACGGGCCCGTAAAAGATGAGACCGTCTTCCTGACTCCGCGCGGCAAGCGGCTCGGCCGGACAACCGCCTGGGCGATCGTCAAAAAATACGCGCGGCTCGCCAACCTCCCCGGAAATGTCAAGCCCCACATGCTCCGCCACTCGTTCGCCACACACCTGCTCGACAACGGCGCCGACCTCCGCGCCGTACAGGAAATGCTCGGCCACGCCGACATCGCAACCACACAAATCTACACCCACGTCAGCGTCGAACGCCTCACCAAAGCGCACAAATCTTTTCATCCCCGTGGCTGAACGAACTCGTTTTATCCGTCCGATCCATCCGATCTTCAGCCAGCTATCTTTTTCGACCCTCGTTCGAGTAGACTGTTCTCGGCAAAGGAGGAGCTTGAAATGGCCGGGAAAATGTCGCGCAGGAATTTTGTCAAAGACAGCCTCATCGCATCCGCCGGAGTGGCCGGTGCACTGGGCGCAACAGCCGCTGGAGCCGCCGAAAAAACCAATGACAAGCCGGGCGACAAACCTGAGATGACTCTCGAAGATGTCGCCAAACAGCCCATGCCCCGCGGCAAAATCGCCGACCTCGAACTGAGCCGGTTGATGCTCGGCGGCAACCTGATCAGCGGCTATTCGCACAGCCGTGAGCTGACCTACGTCTCCGCCCTGATGCGCCATTACAACACCGACGAGAAAATCCTCGAAACCCTCCGGATCGCCGAAGAAAACGGCGTCGACTCGATCAACACCGCCGTGTGGGACGACCTGTCCGTCTTGCAGCAACACCTGCGGGAGGGCAGCAAAATGAAATGGTTCATCGCGGCCAACCCCGACCGCAATGGCAACTTGGACCAAGTCAAAAAGGCCGTCGAAAACGGCGCCGACGCCATCTACATTCAAGGTCAGGCCGCCGACAAGCTCGTGGCAGAAGGTCTCATAGACCTGATTGGTCAGGAGGTCGAGTTTATCCATTCGTACAACCTGCCCGCGGGCGTCGCGGGTCACTCGCTCGACACCATCATCGCCTGCGAGAAGGCTGGCATCAACCCCGATTTCTACCAGAAAACCCTGCACACCCACGACTATTTCACCGCACCCAAACCGCCCGTAACCGAAGACATGGGCAAAGAAGACAATTTTTGGTGCAAGGACCCGCAGGCCGTCATCGATTACATGGCCGCCATCAAGATACCGTGGGTCGCCTTCAAGGTTATGGCCGCGGGCGCCATACCACCCATCAAAGGATTCCAGCACGCCGTAAACGGCGGCGCGGATTTTGTCCTGGCGGGCATGTTCGACTGGCAGATTGTTGAAGACGTACGGTATTTCAAGATTGCGATGGCCAAGGCCCAACGCACCCGGCCCTGGTTTTCATGAAGTAAAGGAGATGCACTTATGGCGTACTTTCTGGTAGGAGTTGGCGTCCGCGACATCACGCCGCCGCCTGGCTGCCCCCTGTGGGGCTACTCGGACCGCACCGGCCCGGCCGACGGCACGCTCGATCCGCTGTATGCGAAAACCATCGCGTTTCAGGCAGGCCAGAACATCGCCGCCGTCGTCACGCTCGACCTCGGCCGGCCGCTGAACGACTCCGCCCTCGAACGCATCCGCGATCGAGCGCGCGCCGCCGATATCGACTACGTCTTTTTCACGGCGTCCCACACGCATCATGCGCCCGTGCTCGAAATGGCCGATGCACCCTACATGCCCGCCATCGAACAAGGCGTCCTTGAATCCATCGAAGAGGCCGCGTCCAAACTCCAGCCCGCCCGGCTTGGCGTCGGCCGCGTCGACGTCGATATCGCCCACAACCGCCGCGTGATCGGGCCCGACGGACGCTGCACCATGTTGTGGCGCAACCAGGAAAAGAAACCCACCTCGCCCGTCGACAAGGAAGCCACCATAATTCGCGTCACCACGCTCGACGGCGATCCCATCGCCACGCTCGTCCATTTTGCGTGCCACCCCGTCATTATGGGTCCGTCAAACCTCAAGTACAGCGCCGATTACGTCGGCGAGATGACACGCCTCGTCAAGGAGAAAACCGGCGCCGAATGCCTGTTCCTCCAGGGCGGCTGCGGAAACATCAACCCATACCTCGACAAGACCCCCATCCGAAAAGGCGGCGTCGACGCCATGAAAAGCGTCGGAAAAGAGTTCGCCGACGCGGTCCTGGCCGCGCTGCCCGGCATAGAGACCGCCGCCACCGACGTCCCCGCCGTCGAGTTCAGCGAAAAGAACGTCCCCATCGGCACTCGCTGGGACTTGCAGAACCCGCAAAACGCCGACTACTTCCGCGAGCAGTACGGCCCCCTGTTCGACCTCTACGCACCCAAGCTCACCCCCGACCTCGCCGTGCCCGTCAGCATACTCGTCCTCAACGGCCAGATCGCCCTGCTCGGCATGCCGGGCGAGATCTTCGTCCAATACCAGTTGGCCCTCAAGCAGAATTCGCTCGTGAAAAACACCCTCCTCTGCGGCTACACAAACGGGTTCTACCTCTATTTTCCCACCATCCCCGACGCCGCGGTAGGCGGGTACGGCGGGCTCGAAGCAACACTCGTCGGACTCGGCGCAGCCGACAAACTACTCGCCGAAGGACAGGCCGAGATCGGACGCCTCGCCGGCAAGTTCCACGCCCTCTGCGCCGACGAAGACTTCACCGAATACGAAGACGAAAAAGAGGCCGAAGCCTGATCTAACAAGTGTTTTCCTCGTTGGGACGCCCCCTGGTAGTTGTGGGGGGTGTCCCACTTTTGACTCCAGCATCAAGCCTGCTTTGGTTGCAGCCTTAGCTATATTGTGATAACTTATGCGTGGGCAGTCCCCTCCGGAACACGCGGGAATACGAGTTCCCGGTCTCGCGTTTGAAAGGCAAGCCCGGCGGCCGGGAATAACCGGCGGCCAAAACAGTTTTACTGACGTAACTCGAGTTGTAAACGTGGAGTAGAGAGTATGAAAAAGTACATCTTCTTGTTGGCTGGTTTGTTGGCGCTCGGTTTAACGGCATTGGCTCCGGCAATCCATGCCGGCGAGGCCGCCGCGACATGCGCAAAAAATTCCTGTGACGCCGCCAAGACGGCCGCGTCCTGCCCAGCGGCGTGCTGCGCCAACTGTCCCAACGCCGCCGCTTCGTCCGAAGCAGAAGCCAAGGAATGCCCCAAGGCCGCGGGTACTTGCCCGAAAGCCGCCGGCGCCTGCCCCAAAGCCGCCGCCAAGTAACTCACGTTCAACTCATTTCCAGGCGCGGATCCAAAAATCCGCGCCGGTACTTTTTAGGGCGTGTATTGTGGTGCGGGCGTCTCGCCTGCACATTCAGATTTCTTCGATCTGCCGCTGTTCCAGAGCCCGGATCCGGTCGCGGTACTGCGCCGCCTTCTCAAACTCCATCTTTGACGCGGCCTCCCGCATCTGCTTTCTCAGCCGCATGATGGTTTTTTGCAGTTCAAACGCCGGTATATACAAATCCTGATCTTCCGCGGCCAGCGGTATCGTGACGTAATCGCGCTCGTAGATGCTTTCGAGAAGGTTAACAATCTCTTTCTGTACCGACCGCGGCGTGATCCGGTGTTTCTTGTTGTACTCGATTTGTCTATCGCGCCTTCGGGTCGTCTCCGCCAGCGCACGGTCCATCGACCCCGTCATCCGGTCCGCATACATCAGCACCCGCCCCGTGATGTTCCGCGCCGCGCGCCCGCACGTCTGGATCAGGCTCGTCTCCGACCTCAGATAACCCTCCTTATCGGCATCGAGTATCGCCACCAGCGCCACTTCCGGGATGTCCAGCCCTTCCCGCAGCAGGTTGATGCCCACCAGCACGTCATACTCGCCTTTCCGCAACGCCCGCACCAACTCGATCCGCTCGAGCGTCTGGACGTCCGCGTGCATGTACCGCACCCGCATCCTCAAATCGCCGTAATACTCCGTCAAATCTTCCGCCATCCGCTTTGTGAGCGTTGTTACGAGCACCCGCTCGCCGCGGCTGGCGCACTTCCGGATCTCGTCCAGCAGGTCGTCCACCTGGTTCGCTGCCGGCCGCACCTCCACCTGTGGGTCGACCAGCCCCGTCGGCCGCACCACCTGCTCGACGATCAACCCGCTGCTCTTGCGCAACTCGTACTCGGCCGGCGTCGCGCTCACGTAAATCGCCTGGCGAACCCGCTGCTCGAACTCCTCGAACGTCAGCGGCCGGTTATCTCGCGCCGACGGCAGCCGGAATCCGTACTCGACCAGCTTGTCTTTGCGCGACCGGTCGCCGCGGAACATCGCCCCGATCTGCGGCACGCTCATATGGCTCTCGTCGATCACGATCAGCTTGTCTTCGGGGAAATAATCCAGCAGCGTGAACGGCGGCTCGCCCGGCGCCCGCCCGTCGAGGTGCCGTGAATAGTTTTCAATCCCGCTGCAGTAACCCAGTTCCCGCATCATCTCGATGTCGAACCGCGTCCGCTGTTCGAGCCGCTGTTCTTCGATCAGTTTTTTCTGCGCCCGCAACTCCTGCAGCCGTTCCTCGAGTTCGATCTCGATGTTGCCAATCGCCTGCTCGATATTGTCGGCCGTGGTCGCGTAATGCGACCCGGGATATACCGCGACACGCCGGAGGCGCCGGTTCGTTACGCCCCGCAGCGGGTCGATCTCCGCGATCGACTCGACCTCGTCGCCAAAATACTCGACCCGGATCGCGAGGTCGCCCTCGTACGCGGGAAAAATGTCCACCACGTCCCCCCGGACACGGAACGTGCCCCGGTGAAAATCAACATCGTTCCGCGTGTACTGCATCACCACCAGTTCCGAAATCAGCCGGTCCCGCGGCATCAGGCTCGATCCTTCCTCCAGATCCACGTGCAACTGCCGGTACACGTCCGGCGACCCGATCCCGTAAATGCACGACACGCTCGCCACGATCAGGCAATCCCGCCGCGTCAGTAGCGCACGCGTCGCCGAATGGCGCATCTTGTCGATCTCATCGTTGATCGACGCGTCTTTCTCGATATAGGTGTCTGTCGACGGGATATACGCTTCCGGCTGGTAATAGTCGTAATAACTTACGAAATACTCGATGGCATTATTCGGAAAAAGGCTCTTGAACTCGCCGTAAAGCTGGGCGGCAAGGATCTTGTTGTGCGCCATGACCAGCGTGGGCCGGTTGATTTTCTCGACCACGTTGGCGATCGTGAACGTCTTGCCCGACCCCGTCACCCCCAGCAGCACCTGGTGCTGCAGCCCTTCCCCAAGTCCGCCCACCAAATCCTCGATGGCTTCAGGCTGATCGCCCGCGGGTTTGAACGGGCTGACCAGTTCGAACTTCCCCTGCAGCGGCGGCGAACTAATGTGCATCAGGCATTTCCCGCACGAACACCGTCGAGATCTCCCGCACCCCCGCCACCGTCCGTATCGTCCTCGAGACTTGGTCGATGCTGGTCTTGTCGGTCGTGTTGAAGATAAACTCGAACGAGCTTTGGCCGTTCTCACCCGGCTGGTACTGCGCGCTGACGATGTCCACGATCAGCGGCCGGATCGATTCCGTCAGGTCGGCGAGGATGTTCGGCCGCGAACTCGTCGCCACACGGATACCGATCTGGAAACTCCCCTCGCCGTCCCACGACGCTTTGATGATGCGCTGCGTATCACGGCTAATCGCCGTGAAATGACGGCAATCGTTACGGTGGATCGTGATGCCCGTATGCTTCCGGATGTACCCGATCAGCGAGTGGCCCGGCATCGGGTTGCAGCACTTCGCAAACTGGACCGCCATGTGTTTCTGACCCTGCACCCGGATCAGCTTGTTCCGCGTCGCGTCGTCCACCACACGCACCGGCGATTTCAACGGCGGCGCCGCCGGCTTTGGCCCCGCCGGCTTCGCCTTTTCCGCTTTGTCCTGTTCGGCTGGTTCAAGCTGGCCCAACTCACGCAGCCGCTGCCGGATCTTTGTCCGGGCCCGCGACGACACCACGATGTCCAGCCAACCAATGTGCGGCGTCTGGTTTTTCGACGTCAGGATCTCGACCCGGTCGCCCGTCTGAAGGTTGTAACTCAGCGGAACCAGCCGGCCGTTCACCCGCGAACCAATGCAATGGTTGCCCACGTCCGAGTGGATGGCGTACGCAAAATCCAGCGGCGTCGCCCCCGCCTGCAACTCCTTCACCTCGCCCTTCGGCGTGAACACGAAAATCTCGTTCATCTGAACGTCGCGCATCACCCCGTCGATGAACTCGTCCGCCGATCGCGTCTCCTGCAGCGACTCGTACATCTGCCGCAACCATTTCAGCCGTTCCTCGAGCGTCCGGTCCGTGCGCTGCTGCTCGCCCTCCTTGTACACCCAATGCGCCGCAATCCCCACCTGCGCCGTCTCGTCCATGTGGTGCGTCCGGATCTGGATCTCGAGCGGCCGCCCGTTCTCGCACATCACCGTCGTGTGGATCGACTGGTACCCGTTCGCTTTGGGAATCGGGATGTAATCCTTGAACCGGTTCGGGAACGGTTTCCAAAGCTGGTGAACGATCCCCAGCGCCTTATAGCAGTCCGCATCCGATCGCGTGATGATACGAACCGCCTGGACGTCCATCACCTCATCGAAATCTTTCCCCTGAAGCATCATCTTCCGGTGAATGCTGTACAGGTGCTTGGGCCGGCCGATCACGTCCGCCGCAATGCTCTCTTCTTTAATTCGCTTGTCGAGGACCGCCAGGATCTCCCCGAGCCACGCTTCCCGCTCTCGCCGCTTCATCGAAACCCGCGCCGCGATCGATTTGTATTCCACCGGGTTCAGCCGGTGGAACGCGTGGTCCTCGAGTTCCCACTTCCACCGCGCTATACCGAGCCGATGGGCCAGCGGCGCGTAAATATCCAGGGTTTCCTGCGAGATCCGCTCAATTTTCTTCGGCGGCAGGTACTCGATCGTCCTCATGTTATGCAGCCGGTCCGCAAGCTTGATAAGGATCACCCGCACGTCCTGCACCGTCGCTATCAACATTTTCCGCAGGCTCGCCGCCTGTTTCTCCGCACGCGTCTGTCCCGCCGACGCCATATACAGCGAACCGATCTTCGTCACCCCGTCCACCAGCGACGTGATCTCCGGCCCAAACGGGGTTTCCAGTTCCACACGCGTCACCAGCGTGTCCTCGAGCACGTCGTGAAGCAGCCCCGCCGTGATCGTCGTCACATCAAGCTTGAGCCCCGCCAAAATCCGCGCTACCGCAAGGCTGTGCCCTATGTAAGGTTCCCCCGAAAGGCGCTTTTGACCACGGTGTGCCAAGTCCGCGACACGGTACGCGTCACGTACCAGGTCCAAGTCCACCGCAGGATTGTTTTTCCGCAGCAGCTTGAGAAGTCTCGCAAACTCCGTTCTCATCCATGGGGGCCTCGCGCGCCCGGCCGCGCACCAAATGCAGTTCTTGCACGACAATTACCCGCTGATACTGTGTATTCTACCATTTTTTATCCCCCGCCGTTAGTCACAAAACCTCTCCGTTGGGACGCCCCCCGCCGCGCTTCTTAGCGCCGTACTTTAGTGTGCCGTTGTTAGCAGCCCGTGGTAAAAGTCTCGTGATGGCGAGCGCGAGCCATTTGGCACGGGATCAAGGCGCGAAACCGCTGGAAAAGTGCCCCCTTTTTCAAGGTTTCGCAACGCAGAGACCGTGACAAAGGGCCGCGCGCAGACCACGATGACTTTTACCACGGGCTGTTAGGGGGGTGTCCCACTCTTCGTGCCGTCGGGACGCCCCTGGCAGTTATGACCCCATACCCATTGAAACATCCATACCCCATCTATCATTCTTCGTCCTTTTCATACCCCAAACCCCATACCCCATACCCCAAAACCCAAACCCGATACC
>DATKVG010000150.1:0-53078 GCA_035530195.1 Bathyarchaeia archaeon
TCGTCGAATCTTACGACGGCACGTAACAGGAACCAGGACTGAATGCAAACGTACCGCCCTCCACACCTGCACGACTATCAGAAGGCGAGTGCCGTCGAGTGGGTACAGACCGACGGCGTTGGCGGGATCGCCGCCTCGTCCATCATTGGCGCCAATACGCGAAAACAGCACGCGGTCCTATCCGTCCCCGGAGAGACCGACGGGCGGATCGTGCTGGTTGCCAACCTCCAGGAAGCGGTCGTTGATCTCGGCCGGTCCTATGACCTTTCCACCAACGCCTATTTTGGCGCCATCCATCCAGCCGGCTACGAGGCCCTTGAATCGTTCACCATCGACCCGTGGCCGACGTGGGTGTACCGGTTCGACGGGCTTGCAGGGTCCGCCGGGGCCACACTCGAAAAGCAACTCGTCATGATTCACGGCGAGCATACGGTTGTGATCGTGTACAGACTCATCGGCGGCGACAGGCCGGTCACGCTCACGGTCCGGCCCCTGCTGGCCTTCCGCGACCACAACAGCGTCATGCTTGAACGCGGCCGGAACGCGAGCAACTGGCAGGCCACCACCGAGTTTATCGAATGCTACCCGTTTCCGGACGGCCCGACCCTGTTCATCGCCCACCCCAACGCCAAGATCGAAACCGTCGGCATGTGGTACAGGGGGTTCATCTACCATCGCGACCAGGAAGCCCACCTCGACTGCATCGAGGACCTTTACAGCCCCGGCTCGCTCGAAATCAGCCTGCCCCCAAACATCTCGCGGTGCCTGGTGTTTTCGACGCCGAGCCCGCGGCCTGTCGAGATTGCGGGCGAGTACATCAAGAACGAGCGGGCGCGCCGCGATCAGGTTGTCGGCATCGTGCCCAAGCATCAAGACGACCCATTTTTCCGTCAACTTCTGGCCGCGGCCGATGCGTTCGTTTACGAGCGTCTTGACGGCTCGCCGGGCATCCACCCGGGCCTGCCCTGGGGCGAGTGCGAACTCTACCGGGGCCTGCTGGCGTTTTCGGGCCTTTTTCTGGTTCCGCGCCAGTTCGAGACGGCCCGCAAGTACCTCGACAGGCTCGCCGCCCTCTGGGGAAGCACACAGGCGCCTTCGGGGTTCTGCACCCGCGCCGTTACCGGCCAAATGCATATTGCGGACGTGCCGCTCTGGCTGTTCATCGCCGCATGGAGGTATTGGAAGGCCTCGCACGACGACGACTATGTCTACGATATTCTGCTTCCGCTCCTGCGTGGCGTTGCCGACTGCTACATGGCTGAGGGCGAGGTCCATCACACCGAGAACCTGCTGATCGAAGTCGGCCACGAAAAAGGCGCCCAATATCAGCCGCTCTTGCCGCTGGGAACAAACGCGCTGTGGTTCAATGCCCAGATGATCCTGTCCGATCTGATGAGGCAAGACGATCGGCGCCGCGCCGCCGAGTGGCACAGATCCGCTCAGATAATGGTTGAATCCCTCAAAAGGACGTTTGCGTGCGAGCGGCGCAGCGGCCTCGCCGACGCCGTCAGGCTGGACGGCTTCTGGCGCGACGAAACGCTGCGATCAAGCCAGATTCTCGCGGTCGGCCTGCCGTACGCGGTCACGGCCGAGCCCGCCTCCATTATCAAGCTTGTGGAGAAACACCTGTTGACGCCGTTTGGGTTGCGGACACTCTCTCCGGAAGACAGCCGCTACGTCGGAGACGGCATGGATGTGAAAGTGTTGCCAAAATACTGGTCGGGCAGCGTCGACGCCACCTGGATCGGGTGCTACTGCGACGCGTTGAAACGGATTGGCCGCAACGCCGCAACACCAGAACTGTTTGAGCCGTTCTCCGCCGAACTTGGGCGGAGAGGAGCGGGTCACATCTCCGGCGGGTTCACGGGCAATCCGCCGCACGAGGCGTGCGACTACGTCACGTCGGCCAGCGCCGTGGCGGAGATCTTGCGCAGCTATGCACGGCACGTGCTGCAGATTCCCGACGTCCCGTGACGCCCGTGTACAATGTCACTGTGAAAGGATTGGCCATATCATGAAATCAACAGCACTGCTGTTAGGCGTGTTTGCGGCGTGTGCCGCCGCGGCCGCACCACTGCCCGCGGATCTGCAGCATCTCGAATCGATTCAGGATGAGGCCGGCCTGCTCCAGGCCGTGCGCGACCTCGACAAGCAACTGGTGCGTGCCGTGCGAGACGAGTTGGATGCCGCAAAGGAACTTGCACAGGCAGGCAAGAAAGATGAGGCCGCTGAAAAGCGCAAAAGCGCCGTCGTCCGGCTTCAAACAGTCCGCCAGGCGTACGAGTACCTCGTGACGCAGTATCCCAATAACGCGCGCGGACACAATTACTACGGCGAGCTTCTCTATGATTACTTCGGCGATCAGGTCACGGCTGTCAAAGAATGGAACCTGGCGATGTCGCTTGACTCGAAATTCAGCGCGCCACTGAACAACCTCGCCATCCACTATTGCCACAACGGCCAGTACCAGTTGGGTTTCGCCGCGTACGATCGCGCGCTTGCCATTGATCCCGACCACCCCGACTACCTGTTCAACCTCACCCAGGCCTATCTGCTCTACTTCCCCCAGGTGCAGGAGTTGCGTAATTGGAAAAAGCCCAGGGTCTACAAGGAGGCCATGAAACTCAGCAAGAGGGCAACGGAAGCCGCACCGGCCGATTTCGAACTCGCCCAGGATTACGCCAACAACTTCTACGTCGCGGAAAACTTCGGCGTCCGGCCCGACTGGCTCAAGGCCGCAAAAGCCTGGCAGGCCGCGAGGAACCTGGCGCGAACGGATGTGGAGCGGTTTTTCACGTGGCTCAACGAGGGGCGCGTTTGGATCCGCCAGGGAAACAAAGCCAAAGCCGCCGAATGTTTAAATGAAGCTATCAGACTGAGGCCGGACGAGGCCGTGCCGAAAAGGCTGCTTGCGGAACTTCAGCAGGAACCGGCGCAGTCGCCAAAACGGCCGACGCCGAATAAAGGGCGGATTTTTGCCCGGTAGTTCCGGGCGGGCCCCTCGGTCGTGCCGGGCGGGTTTTCAGTGTGAGGTACAGGAGGTTTTTCTGTGAGTGAAAAGACCAACAACTCTACCGTAAGAACTGTTTTTTTCGGGCGGGAGAGCGGGTATATCGCGTTTATTCTGCTGTCGGTTCCGGTGATTTACCTGTTTGGGTTCCGGCACATGAGCTTTTTCAGGGTTCCTTCCGCCAGCATGGAGCCCACGCTGATGGCAGGCGACCACCTGATCACGCTCACGGCCGACCAGTACCAGCGCGGAGAGGTCGTGGTCACCGAAGACCCCGAAGAGGAAGGGGCCTTCATTGTCAAGCGGATTGTGGCCGTCAGCGGCGACACCGTCGCCGTGGAAGGCGGTGCGCTGTACGTCAATGGCCACTATGTTTCCGAGCCCTACGTCAAGACGCCGCCGCAGTATCTTATGCCGCCGTTCAAATTGCCCGACGGCAACGTCTTTTTGCTCGGAGACAACCGCAACAACAGCGAAGACGCCCACGCATGGCCCGACAAAGCCCAGCCCGTAGACAACATCATCGGAAAAGTCCGGTTCATTTACTACCCGTACGAGCGTGCCGGCCGGTTCACGCATTTCGCCCTGGGCGGGCTCGGCGTAATTTTGGCAGTTGGTTTCGTTAAGTGTGGATAGCCAGACAAGTTATCACCTGACGGGCTTCACCAAAAGGGTGAATTCTTCAACGGCCGAAATTAGGTTGGGGCTGCTGGTTCATGTAGAATAACCCCCTGATATGAGCAGCTACTACTACACTGAACAGAAGACTTACGGCGGCTTCGATTACCGGATCACGCGTGCCGTTCAGCGCTTTATTCTGCTCAATTCGGCGGTTTTTGCGGTACAACTGTTGCTCGACGTGCCGTTCGGCGGCGTGGGCATGTTCGCGCCGCCCGGCGGGCTGATCGCCCAGATCCTGTCTTTCCAGCCCGTATCGTTTCTGGTGGGAATGGTCTGGCAACCCCTGACCTACCTGTTTCTCCACGCCAACCTGATGCACTTGTTTTTCAACATGCTGTGGCTGTTTTTTTTCGGCCCGGACGTCGAGCGGGTGCTCGGGACCCGTCAGTTCACCCTTTTCTATTTTTTGTGCGGGGCGCTCGGCGTGATGGCGACGTTTGTGCCGCTGTTTCTTCAATTTGTTCTGCCTTTTGTTCAGGCGCGGAATGTTTCGGTGGTTGGCGCCAGCGGGGCCGTGATGGGCGTGCTGATCGCGTTCGCGATGGTCAACCCGCACCGCCAGTTCTTCATGTTTCCGATCCCGGTGCCCATCAACGCGCGTATTCTGGTGGCGATTGTTATTGTGATTAACCTGCTCAACGCCGCGCCCGGCAGCCCCACGTCCGTGGCCACCCATTTCGGCGGGATGGCCGTCGGCTATGCCTACATGAAGTTCATTCCGTTCTTCCGCGACCGCCAGCGCGTCTACTGGCAGAAGCGCCGCGCGGGCGGCGGCCGCCAGTCCCGCAAGAAAGACACGACCGGCGAGCACGTCGACAACATCTTTCGCTTCGACAAACACAAGCGGAATTGACTTGCCGCGCCTTTTGCGGGAAAATGTTTTTATACAAGGAGGTTGGGCAACCATGTTTGGCGGCTTGGGCATCAACGAACTGCTGGTGTTGATGCTCATCATCGCCGTGCTCAGCGCAACCGGCATCTGGCCCGCCATCATCCGCGGGCTGCGCGAACTGCGCGGCGAGCGGGTGGATCCGCCGTCCGCGTCGCCCGCCGACATCGATTTGTGCTACAAGCTTTTTGGCTGTTCTCCCACGGCGCCGTGGGAAGAGATCGAGCGTGCGTACCGCAACAAAGCCAAACTCCACCACCCCGATCACGGCGGCGACGGCGACGCCATGAGAGCCCTCAACGACGCGTACCGGTTGATCAAGAAGACCCGCGGGAAATAACCCGACTTCGGCAGAAGTCGCGACTTCGGCGAAGTCGGGCTACTGTTGCGGCGCCGTTTGGATGAACAGACCGCCGCTTAATGCGCAAGCCCCCATACGCCCAGCCCGGCCGCCGCTGCCAGCAACGCTATCGCCAACCCCACCAACCAAGCCCACCGCGCCTTCTTTTTTCCGGCGCCGGCACCCACCAGTATCGCCGCCGCGTCCGCGGGCATAAAGGCTTCCGCAGGTCCGGCGGCCTCTCCCGTTGTGCCTGCGGGTTGATCGCCCACGCCCGACAGGTCCTCGACAACGCCCGCCAGCCGGCCCCGCACTTCGTGCAGGCGCGACTCGGCGCGCCGTGCTTTCTCGCGCTGGGTTTCGATCTCGCGCTCGAGCGACTCGGCCCGCTGGTGCGTTTCAGCCAACTCCGTTTGTGCCCGATCCAACTCGGCCTTCGACGCCAGGTTTTGCTCGCGTTCGGCGGCCTGCGCCGCGGCCGCCTCGAGTTCGGCCACACGCGCCAGCACGGAATTGCGCTCGGTTTCCGCTTTTTCCCGCGCCAGCCGCTCCGATTCTGTCGCCTCCGACAACCGCACAATCTCGTCCCGCGCCTCCGCCAACTGCGCCTCGAGCAGGCCGGACCCTTCCGCCGGGATGGGTGCAGGAGCGACGGGCTGGGGCTTCGCCTGAACCTGGACTCTCCCGCCGCAGTAATTGCAAGCGCCTTCGGTTCCCACGTATTTTTCCGGGACCTTGAGGGTTCTCTGGCAATTCGGGCACTGGATCTCAATCACCATCCACCTCCGCGGCCATGCGACCCGTAACACCGTTGGCTGAGAACAGTCTATTTCAAATAGGCAGTCAGGCTGGATTCGTAAAGGTTCTGTTTGACCTCGTTGGTAGCGCGCAACTCCCGGATGACCTTGGTTGCGGTGTCGACGGGCTGTTGCGCCTGGCCGAGCCCGCCCACAAACGCCGATAGCGGCACCACCACGTCGGTCAGCAACTGTGATTTGATGACCATCAGCGCCTGCCGCGGCACCGCCGGGTCCACCGGCGGGTCGAGCGCCGCAAACAGGGCCGGGGGCGTCTTCCCCTGGAGGCGGTCGATAATGCTTTTCATGGCCGGTATGTCGGTTGCGACCAGGAGGTTGTTATCCACGTACGCGAGGCAGATCGTCACCATCGGTATCGGGTAGACCACGTTGAGGATCTGCACCCCGTTGTATTCTTCACCCACCGCCGTCGGCGCAAAACCGTCTATTAAAGTCTTTGCCTGTTCCGCGTTTGTCAGCCCGAACAGGAGAAGAACGCCGGGTAGGCCCGTTTCCGACGGGAACACCCCCAGCGCCACTTCATCACCGACTACATCGAGCGCTTTGTTGAGTATTGTCAGCGCATTCTCTGTTTGCCCCTCGGCGCGCATTTCCGGCGGGAGCATTGCGGCCCATTGCTTCCGAAACTCCTCTTTCATCAGGGGCGTCAACTGTTGCGCGACCAACAACTGCGTATTCTCCGGCATCAACGGCGAAAGGCGCAGCGGCTTCGTGTCGCCGAGCAACTCCGCCAGCCCCGTGTGTTGCGAAATATCCACAAGGCCCCGGACAATCACCGTGGGCGGTTTGTTTTCTTCCGCCGGGATCGTCGTCAACGTCGTGACCGCGGGGTCGGCACCCGTGTAATAGTCGGTCCAAGACGACAGTGCATTCATCTGAATTTGGGCATAAGGGGAACTTTCCGGCAGTTTGGCCAAAACGGGCAGCAAGCGTTTGACGTAACCCGTCAGACGGTCCATCCGGCTGAGTATGACCGTCTCGTCCCGCCGCAACGATGGCAGGGCGGACGTCCCATACCGGATCTTTGCCGGCGCGCGCAGCCGAGCCAGGCTCTCCTGCAGCATCGGCACCGAGGTCCCGGCAAACATGCGCTCCCCAGCAAGTGCATAGGCGAAACGCCCGTTCCCGAACGAATGCACCGCCACGCCCTCGACCGTCAGCGTCTCCTCATCGCCCAGCGGCCCTTCCGTGTCCAGGAATTCCGCGCCAAACTCTTTGACAGACTTTTCCGCTGCCGCCGGATCGAGGACCCGCCATGCGGCTACCAACGCCGGCGGTTGTTCACGCAGTGCCTTCTCGAACTCCTCATTGAAAATGGCATCGAAGTTCGGCTCAGACGGAAGAACCGCCAGCGGTTCTGCGGAAGCCGCATCAGGTGATTCGGGCGGTGTTGCGGCATCGGGCGCCGCTGGAGGTGTGGAAGCATCCGGCGCGGCCTCGGGCGCCGGGGGCGGGGTTTCCGCCTTATGTGCCTCGACTGCGGCGACAGCTTTCTCGACAGCCGCGGCCATCTGCTCGATGTCGGCAAAGAATGCAATTGGGGCATCCGGATCAAAACCCCGCTGGCGGGCGATGTCCATGGGCGTTTTGGCTTCGGGCGTTCCCAGTTCCTGCGCGGCTTCTGACGCCCACTCGGCCACCGCGGCGTCCACCTGTTCGGGGGGCACATAGCGCTTGGCGAGCGTCGTGGCGGTGTCGTAAAGCGAACTAATTGAAGGAACGGCTACCGCTAGAACGGCCGACTCCGGCATCAGCCGCAGCACGGGCAGCGTCACCGGCGCATCCGGCCCGAGCGCCTCCTCGAGGGGCGCAACCTCGACCGCGGGTTGCCCCGGCGCTCCCGGTTCGGGCGCCGGCGCCGGTTCTTCTTTGGGCCCGCAACCCGTAATCAGGGCAGGGACCGCGCATAACAACGCCAATAGGACTGCCAGCACCGCCGTATCGAGAAGATTCTTGCGCTTCATGGCATTCTCCCTTCGCTGTAGGCCGCCGGGTTCCCCAACAAAGGCGGCGCCTTCCGCTAAAATATCAGATTCCCCAACTCAAGAAGTAATTTTTCCGGCTGGTGCATTCCAGATGCAGCCGGCACGGGTAAGCCGGGGTTCCTGAACGTATATACAGGGCAAGAGCTGTTATTATTCACTTTCCCGCCCGGAGAAACACGGCTGTTCCGGCGTTTTCAGTTGGGCCGGTAATCGGGGCACTTGACTGCGTTTGGGCGGAGCGCGTGGTGGCACGCCGACGGGTGGTCGTATCGGCAGTTGTCGCACAGAAACTCGCTCGGACACCGAAACCGCAGCCACCACTCAGCCAAGTACGACCGCCACCGCGCAAACAACTTCATTTCTTTACCCCGAACCGCTCTCGATATTCCTGCGGCGACATCGGCTCGAACTTGCGAAACAGTTTGCGGAAGTTGCTGGCATCCTCGATGCCAACCCGCCGTCCCACCGCCTCGACGGTCAGCCGGGTCCGGCGGAGCAGTTCTTTTGCCCTGTCCACCCGCAACCGGCCGACGTAATCGCTGTACGACATCCCGAAGTTCCGCTGGAGCCGGTGGGTGATGGCGGTGGGAGTCTGCCCGAGCCGAGCCGCGACTTCCTTCAGCGTGATGCCCGACTCGAGATGGGCCGCCACGATCTCGCTCAGTTCCGCAAACCGGTCCGGCCCTGCCGGAGACGCAGCAGATTTATGCCGCTCGCGCTTGATCCGGCCGAGGACGCGCATCGCCGCGTTCACGAGCTGCAACTCGTTCCGCGCCTGCCGGACTTCCTCGAGCATCCGGCCAAAATGTTCCCAGCATGTTTCCACCGGCAACGACGCCCGTGCGGATGATTCCAGCACGGCCGCCGCCGCCGCAATCGCCCGAGCCCGTTTTACGCCGATGGCTGTTTTCTTGCCGCCCGGCGCCTCGGAGAGCGCCGCCCGAAACAGGGCCCGGGCCTTGTCGTGGGCGCCGCCGGCAAGGGCCGCGGCAATCGGCCCCGCCCCGTACGGATCGGCTTCGGCACGTCTGGCAGCCCGCCGGCGCCGCGGCATTTCCCGCGGCTCCTCCCCCGCCTCATCACTCCGGGTTTCCGCCGCCAGTTCCCGCGCCCACAGCGCTTCCAGCGTTTCCACCGTCCACGCCGCCAAGGCCGGCACGGCTGACGAGGGAACAAGCCGCACATCCGCCAACGATACGGGGAGATTCCCGGCTTTCTCTCCCAGCGCGGCGAGGCCCGCCATGAAATCGGCCTCGAGCGATTCGGGCTGTTCCGCCGGGCAGTACGGCCCGAACGTTACCACCGCACCGCCCGCCGCGGGCGCGCAGTAACAGGCAAAGCCCACGGGGCAAATGAACGGCCTTCCCATGCCCGACCGGGCGGCCGCGGAAGCCGCAGCGCCCCGGCATTGTTCGCAGACGTCTTTGCCCCCCGGCGTTGAGGCCACGTAGGAACACGCCGAACAGGATCCCGCCCCGGCCGCCTTCACCCATTTGGGCCCCTGCGGCACGTGCGCGCATACGGGAATACCGCCGCAGCGCGATGCCCGTTCAATCGCGCGGACCGCCCCGTCCCCCCGGAAAAAGGCCGCGGTGGTCATGCCATCAATTCAAACAGCGGGGTCGGCCGGTGGCGATGCGCCACCTGCAACTGCGCCGGATGATCGCCCAGAACGGCCGCCGCCAGGCTGAGCGCCAACTCCACGCGATTGTTCTCGCCGCTCAAATGCGCGAGCACCACCACCCGCAACCGGTCGTGCAGAAGGCTCGCCAGCAGCGAATTGCAGTCCGGGTTGGACAGGTGGCCCGTCCGGCCCCGGATCCGCTGCTGAAGCATGGGCGGGTACGGGCCCGCCAACAGCATCCGCGGGCAATAATTGGACTCGAGGATCAGCCCGTGCGAACCCTCGAGGCGCGTTCGTACCAGCGACGAGACGTGGCCGAGGTCCGCGGCCACGCCGAGCTTGACGCCCTCGCATTCCACCGTAAACCCGATTGGATCCACCGCATCATGGCTCACGTTGAAGCTTGTCAGCGTCATCCCGTCGACGCTCAGGGCGTCGCCGGACTCGAAAAATCTCACCCGCGGCAGCGGCCCGACCGTCTGCGGGAATCGCTCGTAGGTTCTCTGCGTTACAAAAACGGGCGTGTTAAATTTGCGGGCGAGCGGCCCGATTCCGGTCACGTGGTCGTTATGTTCGTGCGTCACGAAGATTGCCCGAAGCCCGTCGAGGTTTTCTCCAATCTCGGCCAGGCGCGCCTGCACCTGGCGAAGGCTCAGGCCATCGTCGATCAGGATTTTTGAAGACGGCCCCGCGATAAACAGCGCGTTGCCGCTGCTCCCGCTGCCGAGTAAACTGAATCGAAGCAACCGCCGTCCTTCCTCGATACTCCGTGCGCGCGAAGGTGCGCGCCCAGGAATTTTGCCAGGCTGGAGTATAGCACGAGGCCAATTCCGCGGCAACCAAACACCGCGCGCAACGGCGCCGGCACGCGTAAAAAAACCGCAATTTTATTGCTTATTTTCCGTATAGTTGATATAATTGCGGAAGAGTTCGAGAGGAGACCGTTTTCAGTATGATGGGGATGGAACAACGGATTGTCCAGACGCAGACCCAGCGCCTGATGATCACGCAGAAAATGCAGCAGGCCATCCAAATCCTGCAACTGTCCGGCCTGGAGCTCGAGCAGTATGTCCAGCAGGAGTTGGAGTCCAATCCCGTCCTCGAACAGGTTGCCGTCGAGCCTGCGCCCGAGCCTGAACCCGCCCCGGCCCCCGCTACAAGCGATGACGCCAGCGAGGCGTTTCAGGAAAACTTCGACCTCGACGATTACGCCCGAAAGTGGGAGTGGGACACGCGGCACCGGGAAGGCAGGGACCTCTCACGAAACCCCGACGCGGACGCGCGGCGCCAGTATTACGAGGACTCGATCACCAAGGAGGAGTCGTTCAGCTCGAAACTGCTCACCCAGTTGCGCTTCGCCGTCAGCGATGAAAAAACATACCGGCTCGGCGAGCGCATCATCGGCGACATGGACGACCGCGGTTACTTCACCGGCTCACTCGAGGAAGTCGCGAACGAACTGCAGGCGCCGCTGGCGGAAGCCGAGCGGGTGCTGGGGCTTATTCAGCGGTTCGAGCCGACGGGCGTTGGCGCGCGCGACGTGGTCGAGTGCCTGTTACTCCAAATCGACGTCGAGTACCCCAAGGAATCCCAGTTGCGCGTACTCGTCCACGATCACCTTGAAGAGCTCGAACGCCGTCAGATACCGAGAATCGCCAAGGCCATGGGCATCACGCCGGAGCGCGTCGAAGAACTCAAAGACATGCTCGCCAAGCTGAATCCGTGGCCCGGTTATGAATACGACACCAACCCGCCGCAGTACGTCACCCCCGACGTGTACGTCGAAAAGGTCGATGACAAGTATGTCGTCACGCTGAGTGAAGACCGGATTCCGGGACTTCAGATCAGCGCTCACTATCAACAGATGGTGCGAAACAAAAAGACCGATCAAAAAGACAAGCAATATCTGCGGGAAAGAGTCGAGTCCGCGCGATGGCTGATCCGCAACATCGAGCAGCGCCAGCAGACCATCTACAAGATTGCCAAGGCCATCGTCGATGTCCAGGAAGAGTTCCTCGACAAAGGCATCGAGTTCATCAGGCCCCTCACGCTCCAGGAAATCGCCGACACCGTTGGCGTTCACGAGGCCACCGTCAGCCGCGGTACACGCGGTAAATACATGCAAACGCCGCAGGGGCTGTTCGAGTTGAAATTTTTCTTCTCGACCGGTCTCCGTCACGATTCCGGCGAGGCGCAGTCGTCAAAGAGCGTGCAGTCTTTGATCAAAAAGATCACAGAAGACGAGGACAAGTCAAAGCCTCTCAGCGACCAGAAGATAGCCGACCTGCTTAAGCAGCAAGGCCTGAACATCGCCCGCAGGACCGTCACCAAATACCGCGAATCCATGGGGATCCTGACCGCCTCGCTCCGAAAATCCTACGAATAAGCCGATCCCGTTCTTCCAAATGGAGTGTAACCGGGGAGGTGTCCGGGCGAAGGCTGCGCCACCGTGTTTCCCCGTGATCGATCTGGGCGTTCAGCGCCATTATGGGGCATAGGCGCTGAGAGTCTTGCGACGGTTTTGGCTCTTTTGCCTTCCAAACGAGATCGGGATCAAAAGGACTTTGAATCTCTGGCAAAATGAGCTATTCTAATGCGGATTGATATCCAAGTTGCCGCCAAGACCTTACAGTCAACATCAGGGGGCTTGTGCGTTTTGTGATGAAGCGAAGCTCGCCGGCGCCGCAGCGCAAAGCAAGAAAGGAATGGACCGCCCTCCATTTTCTGGGCGCCATTTTCGTGATTGCGATTGTGGCGGTGCTGCTGGCCATAGTATTCGCGCCGGAGAAACCGCTCCCGCCCCCGCCGTCAAGAACCACCTACCAGGCCAAGCCGGCCGACAGAGGCTATGAGCTCCCGCCGATGCAGGGCCCGCGGCGACAGCGGCGCAACGTGCCGCAGATCCAGTTCGCCATGGACGAGCCGGTCATCGAACAAGGCGGAGGCTGCATCGTCCAGGGGATCGTCAAAGACGCCAAAACCGGCAAGCCGGTGCCGCAGGCGCGGGTCGGCGCTTCCATTCATTGGCGCGATGTCGACGAACAACAGTTGCGCAATTTCAACGGGCACAAGGGAACCGAGGCGACCCTCACGGGCAAGTACGCGCTGCGCCTGCCGGTCCCTGCAAAGTATTCGTTCACAGTCTGGTGCAATGGCTACCTGCGCGGGGACGTCAAAGAAGTCGAATTGTCCGCGGACACCAAAGAATACAAACTGGATTTTACGCTGAGCCACGGCGCCAGCATCTCCGGCCGCGTTTCCGAAACCGGGACCGGCAAGCCCGTCCAAAACATGGGCATCTACGCTGACGGAGAGAAAAGTTATGGTAGTAATGCCGTGTCCGGCGATGATGGCCGGTATACAGTTTCGGGTCTCCTTCCCGGCACGTACAAAGTCATGATAAGTCTGCGCGGCCAGCAGCGGCTCGATGTGGGGCATTTCGCCGACCTCGGAGATTTCTTTGGCGGGGCCAAAACACTTAGCTCCATCCAGCGCGAGGTCGTCATTACGCGTCCTGACGAGGAGGTGCGCGGGGTCGATTTTGTGATCGAGCCGACGGGCCTGATTTGGGGGTACGTGCTCACGTACGAAAACGAGCCGGTCCGGGGCGCGGACATTGTGCTGTGTCAATCGACGACGATTATCAAGCAGGTCCTTGACATGGCCGTCAAGCAAACCGCACCCATTTCGGGCGGCGCCGACCGCGATGGTTACTATGAGATTGTGGGCGTGCCCCTCAACAAAGAGTGGCGGCTGTTTGCGTTTCCGGAGAAACATGCGCCGCAATTGACCGAGTCGTTCTTGCTCACCGCGTCCCAACGGGAGGCCCGGATCGATATTTATGTGGCGCGTGGCTCGGACGTGTACGGCGTCGTTGTCGATCCCGACCGCGTGCCACTTCCCGACGCGGAAGTGTTCTGCCTTCCCGCGACGTCCGCCCTACTTGGCCCACTCACGTTCTCGCAGACATTCGAGAATGCCAGGGCGGCCGAAGACGGGTCGTTCAAGTTCACCAGCATCCCCACCGGCGACTACCAGATCTATGGCACCAAAACCGGCTACAAATACACGACGACCGGCGAACCGTTCCATTCCGATGGCAAGAACGACGTGGTCGGGCTGACCATTATGTTAACCCCGGTCGAAAAAGGCATCATGACCATCTACGGCACCGTCACCGATACCGACGGCGCGCCGATACCGGATGTGAGGCTCGAACTGGGCGGAATCGGCGCGGAAACCATTGATGAAAGCGTTTCAAGAGACACCAGGACGGACGCCGAGGGCAAATACGCTTTTTACGAGATCAACACGGGGTTCTATTTGCTGATGGCGAGCAGGCCCGGGTATGAACGGAAGACGGTCACCAACGTCAAGTACGATGAACCCACGGATATCGTGCTCGAGCGGGCCTCCACTATAAGCGGCGTCGTCCTCGTTCGCGAAACCGGCAAACCCCCCGGATACTTCTCCGTGCGCGCCCTTGGCGCCGGCGGAAGCCCCGTTTCCCTTATGGAGTCGATTGCCGGCCAGAGTTTCTCTACGCCCGACGGCCGGTTCGAAATCACCGTCAAACCCGGCGATTACACCCTCGAGGCCAGGGCCACCGGCTTCACGCCCGGCAGGACCAACGTGTCGGTCAGCCAGGGCGCGGAAGTTACGGGCGTGGTGATCGAGGTCAGCGAGTCCGGCGGGCAGATTTCGGGCCGCGTTGTTACGGCCGACAGCCGCAGCGCGTCGGGGGCCGTCGTGGCGCTCAGCGAATCGGGCGATATAGCACCGATCCCTTTGTTCAACATCGGCGGCCAGGGATCGGTTCAGACCGGCCCCGATGGCGAGTTCTCGTTCCAGCGTATCGGCGCCGGCACCTACAGCATCAGCGTCCGGCTCGAAGGGTATGCCGCGACGGTCTACGGCCCGATCACGCTCGGCGACCGCCAGGTGGTCAACGACCTGGTGATCCGGCTTGAGCACGGCAACGTGCTTCAGGGCTACGTGGCGTTCAATGGGCAGCTCGAACCGGGCGCCATGGTCACGGTGGTGGGCAACGGCGTGACTGAAGTGACCAGCGCCGACGCGGGCGGTGAATACCGGTTCGAGAACCTGCCGGCGGGCAGCTACGTTGGATCCGCCGTGTCGCTCAGCAACCTTGCCAGCGGCAGTTTCTCGCCGCTCCACGGCCGCATTGACGTTGTGCAGGGCCAGCTCAACGTTTACAACTTCGGCGAGCCCACCAACACCGCGCTCGCCGTCCTGTGCACCCCGCCGCCGGCCGGCGGCACCATGGGATTCGCACTGCTCTTGTTCCCCGGCGCGCCGGCGGATGTCGTTGCGCTTAACCTCACCAACCCCGCAAGCTGGTTCCAGGACTCGTCGGAAATGGCCACGTACGTCGCCGGCATGGCCCAAATTGACCGCGACGGCTATTTCAGAATCGACAACCTGATCCAGGGCGAGTACAGGCTTGATATCATTTACACCAACCTCGGCGAGATCATGTCCGGAAGCGTCAGCCTCGTCCATTCCGGGCCGGTCGTGGTCGAACAGGGCAGGCTGAACGAACTCGACCTGCAAGTAGGTGCTCCATAGCGAAAGGATTGCCGCGTGATCGAAATTCGCGACCTCAACGTTTCCTACGGGGACACCGACGCCCTCCGCGGCGTCAACTGCTCGATCGACGGCGGGTCGGTCGGCCTGCTCGGGCCGAACGGCGCGGGGAAAAGCACGCTGCTGAAGGCCCTGCTGGGTTTTGTCCGGGTCAACAGCGGCACCGTCTCGATGTTTGGGATGCCCATGCCCAAGAAGGCGCTCGACGTCCGGCGGCGGCTGGGCTACATGCCCGAGCGCGAGATCGTCAAGCCAAAAGAAAGCGCGGTGTCGTTCCTCACGTATTGTGGCTGCCTCTCCGGGATGAACCGGATCGACGCGATGGAGCGGGCGCACGAAGTGCTCAATTACGTGGGGGTCGACGAAAACCGGTACCGCAAAATGGAAACATTCAGCACCGGCATGTGCCAGCGGGTAAAGTTCGCCCAGGCCCTTATTCACGACCCGCAACTGCTCCTACTCGACGAGCCCACCTCCGGGCTTGATCCCGAAGGCCGGATCGAAATGCTCGACCTCATCGCAGAACTCGGCAGAAAACGCGGCATTACGATCCTGCTGTCGACTCACCTCCTTCCCGACGTCGAGCACGTCTGCGACCGGGTCATCATGATCAGCAAAGGCCGCATTGCCGTCGACGGGCCAATCGAGGAACTCACCACCGCACGGGAAGGCTGCATCGAAATCCGCGTGCGCGACAATGAAAAAGCCTTTCTCGACGCGCTCGTCGGGCGGGGATTCTCCTGGCGCAGGCTCCAAACCGGCACGATCAACCTTACCGTTCCCGCCGCAACGCCCCCGAGAATCCTATTCGAAATTGCGCGCGGCTGCGGGACGCAGGTCCGGCATTACCGGGCCGTTCGCCAGAGCCTCGAAGAAGTTTTTATCAACGCCATCTCGGATCGAAGTGGCGCTGAAAAGGCCCCGGGCGAACAGGCCGCCGTTGAACCGGAATTCAGCACCGCCAACTGACGGAGAGTAGAGAATGCCCATTTACCACCAGACCTACAGAAGCTTCGACGGGACCGTGCGCACCAGCGGGCGATGGTGGGCCATCGTCAAGCACGAGTTCCGCGTCCTCGCCAAGAGCCGGCCGTTCCTGCTGATGTTTCTGATGGGTTACCCGCAGGTCCTGATGCGCGTGCTCCAGATCGTCGCCGTCGACACGCTCGCCTCCAACAAAAACAACCAGATCACCCAGATGGTCCAGTCGGTCATGTCGCTCAAGATTACCGGCAGCATGTTCTTCGACTTCATCCGGCTCCAGGCGCCCATCGTCTTCCTTGCCACCATACTTGCCGGCGCCGGCATGATCTGCGACGACCTCCGCCACAACCTCATGGACGTCTATTTCTCGAAAGCCATCACCTGGCGCGACTATGTGGTCGGAAAACTCATGACGCTGATCATCATCGGCATGATCTTTACGGCCGTACCCGCCATTTTCCTCCTGTTGCTCCACAACCTCCTCGCCCCCAGCATGCAAACCATCCGGGAAACCTGGTGGCTGCCCGGGCCCATCCTGGCATTCTCGACGGTGCTGGTCGTGCCGTGCGCGCTCGGCGTGCTGGCCAGTTCCGCCCTGTTCTCGAGCGAGCGGTACGCGTCCATCGGCGTATTCATGGTACTGTTCGCCGACCTGTTAATCGGTAAGAGCCTCGACAGGGCCAACCCGGAACTGCTCCTGCTGGCGTTTCCCCTGGCGCTGAACAGGGTGGGGGAGGTATTGTTTTCTGCGCGCCGGCCGTACGCCAACATAACGTGGGAGGGATCCGCCATTTTCGTTGTTATTGTTTGCCTGGTGGCCTTTTGGGCCGTTTGCCGCAAGGTCAAACGCGCGGAGGTTGCCACATGACGCCCGTTATCGATGCGCAACGAGTGTCCAAGTGGTTTGGTGAAGTGGTCGCCGTCAACAACCTCAACGTCACCATCGAGCCGGGCGTCACCGGCCTGCTCGGCCCCAATGGGGCCGGCAAAACCACGTTCATCAAGCTGTGCCTGGGCCTCTACTCGCCCAGCCGCGGCACGCTCTCGATCTGCGGCGAGTCCCCGCGCAACAACATGCGCATCATGCGCCGGATCGGCTACTGCGCCGAAACCGAGAAGTTCTACGAAAACATGACCGGCTTCGAGTTCGTGTACTGGATGTGCCGGCTTCGCGGGCTCAGGCCCGGCGCCGCAAAAACGCACGCCCAAGACGCCATGGCGTTCCTCCACATGGACCACCGGATGCACGAGCCCATCAACAACTACTCCCGCGGGATGCGCCAGCGAACAAAAATCGCACAGGTCCTCGCCACCGATTCCGACCTCATCTTCCTGGACGAGCCCATGTCCGGCATCGACCCCGAAGGGCGCGAAGACTTGTTCGGCCTGATCCAGGAGTGGGGCAGGCAGGGCCGCACCGTCATCTTCTCGACGCACGTCCTGTACGAAGTCGAGCGCGTCACCAACAACGTGCTGCTCCTGTATAAGGGGTGCGTGCTCGCCCAGGGCGAGATCCGGCAGATCCGCGAACTCATCGACGAGCACCCCCACGCCGTCACCGTCGAGTGCCGGGATCCCCACGCGCTCGCGAGCATTTTCGCACCCGAACCCGCCACGCTCGGCGTCGAATTCGCCGACGGGACCGTCACCATCCGCACAAAAGACCCAAATGGCTTCTACCAGAAACTCAACGATCTTGTAATAAACGACCACTCCGCCATCACCGGTATCCGTTGCCCCGACGATAATCTCCAGTCCGTTTTCGATTACCTGGTGAGATAACTCGAGGAAAAACCGCAATGCCTGAAGATGCTTCAAAGCGCGCGACCGGGTACTTCTACTACTTCCGGACCGTGTTCGCCCTCACGTTGACGATGATGCTCCGGCGCAAGCGGATTGCGCTGATCACGGTGATCATGCTGCTGCCGGTGTTTGTCCCGCTGTCGCTGGCGTTTCTCTCGATCAGCGAGTTCGCCGAAGACGGCAACAAGATTTTCGTTCACGTGGTTGAAATCATCTACCTCAAGGGGATGGTCCTGCTCCTGGCCCTTTTTTACGGCACGATGCTTGTTGGGGAAGAAGTCGAAAACCAGACGATCCAGTACCTGCTCACCCGGCCGATTCCGCGCAACGCCATCATTCTTGGAAGATTCGCCGCGTACCTCGTGCTCACCAGCCTCCTGCTCAACGCGGCCGTCGGGATGGTGTTCGCGGCGTGCACCTCGATCGGCGGGTTCGAACTCGGCCCCGAAACGTTCAAGCTGTTTATCCACTACGCCCTGCTCAACGTTGCCGCACTCGCGGCGTACGGTGCGTTCACCTCGTTCCTCGGCGCGGTCACGCGCTGGCCTATCATTATCGGCGTCGCCGCCTTGTTCGGGTGGCAACGGTTCGTAAGTTTTATCCCCGGCGCCATCGATTTCCTCACCATCGAGAAATACATCAACGCACTCCTGCCCGCACTCGCTACACAGCGCCAGAACGTCGTCATCAAGCTCGCCATCGCTGAATTCCAGAAACAGCAACTGCTCGTCGGCGCCACAAAAGGCGGAATCGTGCTCGTCTGCATCATAGCCGCCTTTCTCTCCCTGAGCTGCCTCGTCATCCGATACCGCGAATACTCACAGGCAAAAGCGCTGGGCTGACACGCCTGAAAGTATGCCTGGTGTGTCGGAACTTGTTCCTGGTGCCCTGTCAGGGCGCGATTCTTTGGAGAACCCTGACACCAGGGCGCTGCCCTGGCCTGTTTCCTCTTACGCTTTCAGCGTATCGCGAAGCCCCCAGCCTCAAATCCGCATCCGTTAAACCACTACGTATCCCAAATTCCACAAACCCCAAACCCCAAACCCCAAACCCCAAACCCCGCCTTACTCCGCCTCCGTTCGCGATTTCTCGAGGTTCCGGCGATGCAGCAACAGCGCCTGGAGTGCCAGCGCCACGCCCATCATGAGCGGCGTGTAATGGAACGGCATGGCCATCCCGTACTTGGCGGCCAGGTAGCCGAACAGCAGGCACCCGGTAAGACCGCCCAGGCCGACGGCGCCCTCGTTGATGGCGGTGCGCCGGTGTTTTTGCTGCCAATTCGAGACGCTGTAGCAGACCGCCGAGAAGAACGCAAACCCGGCGTTTGCGCCAACGACCACAAAACAAAGCGCCATCACCACCAGGCTGCGGGTGTTTCCCAACACCCAGAACGCGCCCGCCGCCCCCGCCTGCAACGCAAAAAGAAATCCGACCCGGTGCCGCCAAACCTGTGTCCGCCCCATCGCCAAGAACACCAGTGCCGACACCAGAGACAGCGCAAACATCAGCCAGCCAAACCGGTCCGCCGCTTTTTCCAGCAGCATGGGCGAGCTGTACGACTCGAATAGAAACCGCAGTTCTCCCGCCGCGACCAAATCCTCGATCCGGCGCGGAAACACCATCCGCGCGACCTGCGCCAGGAAGTTGCCCATCATCGTCGCCACCCACGCCGCGTACAGGAACCGTTCGCTGGCCCGGTCCGACGCCGCGTGTAACTCGAGGGCTTCCGCCGTTTCCCGCGCATGGTGGTCGCGTTCGTGCGGCAGCGACCGCAGCAACAACAGCACCGTCACGTTCAGTACAACCGTAACCGCGAACGGCAGCCGGTAGTCCTGCTCGAACAGCCGCCCGGCCAGAAGCGGGCTGAACGCGAATCCCAGGCTCCAGGCAATGTTAAACCGGCTCATCCGGTGGCTGCGGAGGTCTCGGTCGGGTTCGCCGCCCATGTACGAGTGCAGCGCCGGCCAGACCAGCGCCAGGCTGCCGATGCCCGCCGTGCTCAGCGCTCCGCACACCCACACGTTGCGGAAAAAAGGGACCGCGCTGATGAAGACCGTGCTCAGCGCGATGCCGGTGAACGCCCAGTTCAGCCCGTTTTTCGCGCGGAGCACAAAACCCGAAGACAGCAGGCAAACCAGGGCGTACGCAGCCCCTTGGGCTGCGCCAAACGCCCCCGACATACCCGCGCCGCCGCCCAGCATCCGGAAAACGAAAAACGGTATCGCCACCAAAAACGACATCGCGCCAAAATCGACCAGGAAGCCGACCAAATACATTTTATGGTGTGGTTTGAACATAAGCGCGAGATTTGAACCTAAGAAAGGCCATAGGAACTCAGGAGTCAGGAGTCAGGAGTCAGGAGTCAGAATGGCAACAACAGGCAGCCACCTCTCGAAGCACGGAAGTACTCGTCGTTTGCTCAGCACAAATATGGATATCCAGTCTCTTGAACATTCTGAATTCTGACTCCTGAATTCTGACGGCCTTTACCAGAACTTCTTGTAACGCCAGACCGCCATCACCACGGCAGCCGAGCCGACGGCCAGCGTCATGATGACCCAAAAAGCCGCGCCCAGGCGCTGCATGGGGATGGCGACATTCATCGAGAAGATGCTCACCACCAGCGTCGGCACCATGATGCCGATCGTGATGATGTTCAACGTCTTCATCAGCACGTTCAGGTTGTTGTTAACGATCGAGGCCCGCGCATCCATCACGCTCGAAAGAACGTTCGAGTAGATTTCCGCCAGTTTGTAGCACTGGTCGTTTTCCACCACGATGTCATCGAGGTATTCCATCTGCTCGTTGGCGATTTTCAGTTTTACGGCGTTGTTCTTGAGTTTGGAGATCAGCACCCCGTTTGTGTGAATCGCGTTCAGGTAATAGACCAGGCTCTTCTCGAGCGCGAACAGGTTCAACAGATACCGGTTCTCCATGGACGCGTTGATTTTCTGCTCCAACTCCTCCGACACCATGTTGATAACCTTCAGGTGCTGCAGGAAATGGAAAATCGACTGGTACAACAGCCGGAGAAGCACATCCATCAACGTGTGAACCGCCACAAACGGCTTGCCCTCGAAAAGCGGGTCGCCCTCCGACACCACGACCACCAGCCGGTCCTCAAACAAAAACAGGCCCATCGACGTCACCCGGAACAGGAAATGCTCGAGCGCACTGTAGTTTTTCGGCCGCTTCAGAATGAGCGCCACATGCTCCGGCTCAAACTCCAGCCGCGACAACTCGTCCGGGTCCAGCGCCGACTGCAGCGTGTGCTCGTCGATCTTCAAGTGGTCCACCAAATACCGCTTTTCGGTATCGTCCGGGCCGACAAACACCAGCAACGTCGCCTCGTCGCCGCGCGTTTCCACCACCTTGCCGCCGCTTATCTCATACTTTTTCTGCATTGGGCACAACCATCCCGCAAAAACCGCCTCGCATAACAGACCAATTGATTTTGTAGGACCAAACTTCACAGAGGGAAGCCACTAACTATATACCGGCCGTCCCGGCCCCGTCAATTTATGCCAAGCCATTCTTCCGCCACACTTCTACCGCAAGTTCTCGTAAAAGGGCGCAAACACATTAGCAAGCACATTGTCCGAACATGCCCTGATGTGCCAGACCTAGTTCCTGCTGCAAACCCAAACGGCACAGGATCCGCAAGCCCCGGAGCCACCCCAGGTTTTTGAATGCCCTGATGCCCGGATTGGCCATACCCCCAAAAGGCTCGCTGGTTCCGATCTTATTCCCGCTCCCGCACCCCATGATTTTCTCACTTTCCAATCCCGACATCGATGTCTAACGCCGCCCGATGCCCGGCCGCCCCGTCGACATGTCCCAACCCGGTGCGGTCCGTGGGCGCCCAGGCGGTGCGGGTGGCGTCATGGGCGACATCGGTGACGCAAGCCGTTGCGTCCCTCTTACAAAGCGCTTGACAATGGACGCCATTTATGGCATTGTGGAAGGAGTTGCCCGGTGTGGGCAAATGAGTCATCGGTGTCGGCGCCTCGGGGCGGCCGAGTAAGGAGAGTATTATCGTGCGAAGTAAAGGTTTTACGCTGATAGAACTGCTTGTAGTGATCGCCATCATAGGCATTCTGGCGGCCATCTTGCTGCCGGCGCTTGCGCGGGCGCGCGAATCCGCGCGTCGGGCCAGTTGCGCCAATAACCTGAAACAATGGGGCCTAGTGCTGAAAATGTACGGCAACGAGTCCAAAGGCGGCTTGTACCCGCGCCTGAACGTTTGGGACGTAGGCGGGGAGGCAGAAGACTTTGCTTTTGCGCCGCTTGTTCCGTCGATTTATCCCGAGTACCTCTCGGACCCGAACGTGTATCTGTGTCCGTCGGACCCGGAAGCCAATATCGAGGACTTCCAGGACAGCACCGGTGAGTGGTGCATTGCAAGGCCGCCCGAGGCTGACGGGTGCTCCGAAGAAGTAGACCAGAGCTACGCCTACTTCAGCTTTCTGCTGGACCGTGTCGGCGATGACCCGGATGAAGTTGAGCCCAGCGGCGAATCGTCTCAGGCGCTTGCGTGGGTTGCGTCGGTAGTGGCTGCCTGGAACACCAGCCAGATTGCCGGAATCGACAAGGATCTGGAATCCTTGATTCCCGGCATGGGCAACAGCGGCGGCAATTCTTTCTATCGGATCCGGGAAGGCATCGAAAGGTTCCTTATCACGGATATCAACAATCCGGCAGGAAGCGCACAGGCGCAAAGCACCGTGTTTATCATGCTCGATGTCCTGTCCACTCAAGTCGAGTATTTCAGCCACATCCCGGGCGGGTGCAACGTCTTGTTCCTGGACGGCCACGTCGAGTTCATCAAATACCCGACCGATCAGCCCGTCACCAAGGCCCTAGCCCTCACCGTCGGCAGCGGCGGCGGCCTCTGAGCAGCCCTTTCCTGCAGTCCATTGTCTGCAGTTGCCCGGACCTCGACGAGGGGTCCGGGCATTGCTTTTTTGGGGCGTGGGTGCTGCGACATCGTTGTCGCTAAATGCGGACGAGAATAGGAAAAGTCTTGACAGAACCACCCCTCTTATGCCACTGTAATTGTGGTCGAAGTGTCTTGGCGCCAAGTGAAGGTCTGATCACCCGAAACATTGGCACTGCAATTCCTCGATTCTTCAAGTTGAATGTGTTCGGTTTTGACGGGAATAGACACATCTTGGTTTGGGAATTCGTCGGACGGCCAGAGTAGGTCGCACCGGTTGACTTCAGGCGAGGCTTGAAAAGCCTTCATAAACCTAAGAAAGGACACACATCATGGGAAAAAAAGGGTTCACGTTGATTGAGTTGTTGGTTGTCATTGCAATCATCGGCATCCTGGCTGCCATTTTGCTGCCGGCGCTTGCCCGTGCACGCGAATCAGCGCGCCGCGCCAGTTGCGCAAACAACCTCAAGCAGTGGGGCTTGGTGTTGAAGATGTACAGCAACGAGTCCAAGGGCGGGATGTTCCCTCGCCTGCACGTAACCATATGGGAAGGTGAGGCCGACGACGTCGCCGCGGCGCCGTACGTCCCGGCGGTGTACCCCGAGTACATCTCGGACCCGAAGGTGTTCATTTGCCCGTCGGACCCGAACGACACCTACTCGGACATTCAGTACACCGACGGTGAGTGGTGCTTGCCCTTCACCAGCAACGACACCAGCCACAATGGCGAAGGCGGCTGCTCGGATGAGGCCGACGCCAGCTATGGTTACTTCGGCTGGCTGCTTGACCGGACCGATCCCCATCCTAACGACCTCAATTGGGAAACGGCAGAAGGCTGGTGCCAGCAGTTCTGGCAGTTGGTGCAAGTGATCCTTGAAGCGGGCAATACGAATAACTTCCCGATGCTTGAAAACGATGCGACCGTGGCTGCGCCGTACGGCAACAACGGCGGTACGACGATCTACCGGCTTCGCGAAGGCATCGAGCGGTTCCTGATTACCGACATCAACAACCCCGCGGGCAGCGCCCAGGCGCAGAGCACGGTGTTTCTCATGATGGACGCGCTGTCCAACGAAGTCGACAACTACAACCACATTCCCGGCGGCTCGAACGTGCTGTACATGGACGGCCACGTCGAATTCCTCAAGTATCCTGGCGAAGGCCCGATCTCGGTGCCTATGGCCCTGGCTGTTGGCGAAATCTTCGACTAAGGCAATCGAACTACTGCTGACAAGCCCCCGGGAGCCCGGCTCCCGGGGTTTTTTTCTGCCATATGGGGCAGTGAAAAATGAAGCATCCGGCGTGAAACAGGCTTATTGCGAGATGATCCAGGCTTCGGTGAGCATGGATGAGTAGCGCCAGTTGATGCCGGGTTCGTCGGGTGGGTCGAATGTTACGTGGAGTGCGCCGTCGGCGGTGAGTTGTTTGGGGACGGGGAATTCTTTGAACTGTCCAATCTCCTTGCTGTACTTGGAGGGCTGCAGGGGGTGATCGTCGGCGCGTGGGATCGCGTCGCCGCGGCCGGTGAGGCGCAGGATGTAGTTGCGGTCGGTGTTGAGGCCATCGTAGACGAGGGCCTTTGGCCAGTCCATGTGGGAGAGTGAGGATAGGCGGAGCCGGCTTTTTCCCTCGTCGATGTGTGTGCTGAAGCTGACGTTGGGGGTTTTTAGAATCTCTGTTCGCGACATCTACGCACGACGCGTAGATGTTGGTTTAAGGTCGCGAACAAAGATTCTGAATGCGGCTTCTTAGCCGCCTTAGTCCTTCGGGGGTCGACGTTGAACGCTTGGGCTCGTTCGACGTACGGCATTTTGGCGATGTTGCCGATGTCGTCGTAGAAACTGTCTGGCGCGGGGTTTTTCCAGGTTCGGATGGTTTTGAGCCGAGCGAGTTTTTCGGCCTCGGAGGCAGCCGACGAGAGTGCAAGACAGACGACCGCGTTGAGGCGGGTCATTTTCATTTGCATGTGATGCACCGGTCCGCGATTTGGCGCCAAGTTACTTTACGGAATCGTCTTTGGGCAAGCCCAGCCTTTTGTAGAGGGCGCGGCGGCCTGCTTTGTCGCCGTCAAGGATTGTCTTTGCGTACTGCGCGACTTCGGCCGCCTTGGCGCGGGGCACCACGACGACGCCGTCGCCGTCGGCGACGATGACGTCGCCCGGTTCAACGAGGACGCCGCCGCAGACGACCGGCAGGTTGACCGATTCGATCTCGTTGCGGCCGGGCCGGATGCCGCGGCCGGGCTTGCGGAGGTAGAGGGGCATTTTCTCGGCGGCGATTTCGTCGGTATCACGTGCGGTGGCGTCGGTGACGACCCCAACACAGCCGCGGGCGTGCCAGACCATAATGTTGTTCGAGCCGATGGAGCCGACATCGGCGTCGGGTGCTTCGTCGATGATGAGGGCGGTTCCGGGCCGGATCAGCGGGGCAAACGGTTCCGGCGAGAGTTCGCCGTACCATTTGTAGACCCAGTCGTTGAAGGGTTCGGTATCCATGGCGGGTGCATGTGGTTTATTGGTGGGGACGTAGCGGACGGTGAGGGCAATTCCAATGAAGCGGTGGGCGAAATGTTCCGTATCGCGCCAGACGGGGTGTATTTCGGGGTCCATGATGCCGACGTTGGTCAAGCCGACTTTGTCCATTGCGTCGACGACGTCGGTGACGCGCAGACCTTCAAACAGGGCGAGCAGGGCGGCATCTTCTTCGGCGGTGTAGGATTTGGTGGTGATGAACCGTCGGCCTTGCCGAAGCTGTTCGGAGTCGGGCTGCTGGCTTAGGGCGGCAGGGGGGAGGAGGCACACGGCGGCAATGACGCAGGTGATGAGTGGGCGAATCATGTTTTTCATCCTTTTCCCAGGTTCCCGAGTGACGCCGTGCATTATATGCCAGGCGTTCGGGAACAACCAGCCGGGCTTCGCTGCTGGCGCAGCTACGCCGTGGTTTGACTGGTGTTGCGGAATTATGTTAGGCTTTATGGCTGCTGTTTTTGCGGCAAAATTCTCTTTTAAGGAGGTAATTTGTAAACAATGACGGATGAAACCATGCAACCGAACATCGAATCAGCGGGCGAAGGGCGGGTAACCGTTCCTGGTGAAGGCGCCGTTGGTTTGAACAACCTGGACGACGAGCTGTTTCCACAGGAGACGTACTCCCAGGAAGAGATGGAGCAGTTCTACGCCCAAACCCTGCAGAATTTCACGGAAGGCGAGGTAGTCCGCGGCACGGTAGTGGAAATTGGGCCGGACCGGGTGCTTGTAGACATCGGCTACAAGAGCGAAGGCGTTATTCCGGCGGAAGAATTCCCGGATCCGGGCAGCGTGCAGGTTGGCGACACGTTTGACGTGTACATCGAGCAGCCCGAGGCGGAAGACGGGATGCCGGTCCTGTCGAAATTGAAAGCGGACCGAATCAAGAACTGGACATACATCCAGCGGGTGTACGAGGAAGACGGCGTGATTGAAGGCCGTATCGTGCGTCGCGTGAAGGGCGGGCTGAAAGTAGATATCGGCATCGACGCGTTCATGCCGGCAAGCCAGTTGACGTGGCGGCCGACGGGCGATCTGGAGCGTTACATCGGGGAGACGATGGATCTGAAGATCATCAAGCTGACGAAACGGCGCCGGAACGTCGTGGTGAGCCGTCGTAAACTGCTCGAGGAACAGCGTGCGGGCGAGAAGAGCCGGTTGCTGGCGACGCTCGAGGCGGGCCAGGTTATCCACGGCGAGGTGAAGAACATCACGGATTTCGGCGCGTTTGTTGACGTGGGCGGGATTGACGGGCTTCTCCACGTGACGGACATGTCGTGGGGCCGGGTGAAGCACCCGAGCCAGGTGGTGAGCGTTGGGCAGAAGATCGAGGTGGTGGTGCTGAATTTCGATCCGCGCACCGAGCGAATCAGCCTGGGCCTGAAGCAGAAGACGGAGAACCCGTGGAAAATGGCGGCGAGCCGGTATCCGGTTGGCGGCATAGCGCGCGGCAGAGTCGTGAGCATGACGGATTATGGCGCGTTCGTGCAGCTTGAAGAAGGCATCGAGGGCATGGTTCACGTGAGCGAGATGAGTTGGACGCGGCGCGTCCGCCATCCGAGTGAACTTGTTGCGCTCGAGCAGGACGTGGACGTGATGATCCTGAGCGTGGACCCGGAGGCGGAGAAGATCGCGCTGGGCATCAAGCAGACGACGCCAAACCCGTGGACCGAGATCAGCCAGAAGTACCCGATTGGTTCCGTGGTGAAGGGCATAGTCAGGAACATGACGGACTACGGCGCGTTTATCCAGATCGAGGAAGGCATCGACGGGCTGCTACACGTGTCGGACGTATCGTGGACGAAGAAAGTTGCACATCCGTCGGAGGTTCTCGAGAAAAACCAGGAGATCGAGGTGAAGGTTCTGAGCATCGATCCGGCGAACGAGAAGATCAGCGTGGGGTTGAAGCAGCTCGAGCGGGATCCGTGGATGCTGGTTGTGGAAAGCACGCCGATCGGTTCGCACGTGCAGGTCGAGATCGCGAAGCTGGTGAGTTTCGGGGCGTTTGCGCGGCTCGAGAACGGGATTGAAGGGCTGATCCACGTCAGCGAGATCTCGCCGGACCGGGTGCAGAAGCCCGAAGACGTGCTTGCGGTGGGCGACAAGGTGCTGTGCAAGGTGATCGGCATTGACGCGGTTGAACGGAAGATCGCGTTGAGCATCCGGGAATATCAGCGGGATCTGGAAGTGAAGGCGCATGCGGACTACGGCAAGAGCGGAGCCGACCAGCCGATCAACATTGGCGAAGTGCTGGGCGATGTGGTTCCGCGGAGCCTGTTCCAGGCCGGCAGAAGCCTTGCGGACGCCGCCAACGAACTGATGGCTGCGGTGAACCGGGCCGGAAAGCCCGAGGAGCCGCCCGAGCCCGAGCCGGAGCCGGAGCCGGAGAAGACTGAAGAAGAGAAAAAAGAAGAGTAACGCCGACGGGCGTGATTGAACGTAGAAGCGCCGCTCATTTTGGGCGGCGCTTTTTGCGTTAATATGAGTTATACTACTTTTCGATGGGGAAGGGCCGCACGGGTGCCATGCGGGCATGAGTGCGGAAAACCGGGACACTGGCTTGACCAACGGCCGGGGCAGTAACAGGGAGTTGGACCCATGCCGAACCTGCTCGTGTTTACGGCATCAGAGAAAACGGCCGAGTTGGTGGAGAAGGTTTGCGAGGAAAGCGGCTGGACATCCCGCAGGGGTAGGGCGGCGGGCGGTTTTGACGATGGCGGGGTGGATGCCGTGGTTGTTGATTTGGAGAATCCATTCGAGGGCGGGGACGAGGTTGCGCGGTCGATCTCGGACCACTCGCCGTTCATGCCGCTGATCTTCGTGAACAAAGAGCATGGGCCGGCCGACGATTTCGGCGATGGGCTGAGGTACTACATTGATCCGGCGCACATCACGGACTTGGAACACATTTTGATCTCGCTGTCTTGCGGGTTTCCGTCGGGCGACCTGATGACGCCGGGGCGGCCGGATATGCGGCAAGTTCCGCGTGTGCTGATCGTGGACGATAACCTGGAGCTGGCGAACCTGATTGAACGGAGCCTGAGGGCGTTGGAACGGTTTGACGTTCGGGTGACGGGTTCGGGGTTCGAGGCGGCGTCGATCCTGCCGATGTTCCACCCGGACGTGGTGGTGATTGACCTTGTACTGGACGACATGGATGGGCGGGAAGTGTGCTCGTTTATCCGAAACCATCAGGACCTGAAGAAGGCGCGCATTATCGGGGTGTCGGGTTATTTGCCTGCAGGGCGCGTTTCGGATAAGGAGCCGCTGTTCGATGTGTTTATGGAGAAGCCGTTTCGGGTGAAGGATGTTGTTGATCAGATCGTAAAGCTGGTGCAGGGGTGAGAATAGGTCCTATAGGACGTATAGCAGCCCGTGGCAAAAGTCGTCGCGGTCTGCGCGCGACCTTTTGTCACGGTCTCTGCGTTGCGAAACCTTGAAAAAGGAGGCACTTTTCCTGCGGTTTCGCGCCTTGATCCCGTGCCAAATGGCTCGTGCTCGCCATCACGAGACTTCTGCCACGGGCTGTTAGCGAAACGGAGGAGATTACCGATGGCGTTCTTGCACACTGCAAGTGCCCCCTCAACACCAGCATTCTTGAAGGCATAAACAACAAGATAAAAGTCATCAAACGGATGGCCTATGGATTCCGCGACGACGAGTACTTCTTCCTGAGGATCCGCGAGGCGTTTCCCGGAAAATGCGGATGAACCCGGAAAAATTGGGTGGCTTGCGAACGCCACTCGTTCAGATCGCGGGCCGCGGTTGCGAACGGAAGGAAGCCATGCAAGCGGTTGTAAACGGGCGGGGAACGTGTTATTGTGCCATAGGGGAATTGTAGCGGCGCATGGCCAGGGCCCAAGGGTCGCGAGCGCCCCGTGCATTTTCTTCGCAAGAACAAAGTTGATGGATCGTGGCCCAGGAACAACGCTCATGTCTGATGAACAGGATCTGGATTCTTACTTGAACGTAGGTTGCCCGCTGGTGCTTCACCCGGAACCGTTCGAGGCGTCTGCGCCGCGTTACTCGACGTGTGTGCGCGGATGGAGCAAGTCAAGTTACCTGCTTATCGACCGGCCACGCATCAACAACCGGTTTGCGGCGATCCGGGAAAACCAGCCATGCGTTGTCCGGTTTTTGTATAACGGGCGTGCCTGCGCCTTTGACACCATGATTCTGGACTGGGACACCCGTCAGTACCACTCCTACTGCAGGATCAGTTGGCCAACCAAATTCCAGACGGTGTCTTTCCGGAAGTTCGAACGCGTGCGGGCGCAGATCCCCTGCTCGTTTGAGCATGGCGGAGAAAAACACGAAGGCGTTATCGAAGACATCAGCATCGGCGGATGCCGGGTCCGCACGTCGTGCCAGGTGGAAAACAACAGCACGATTGAAATGGATTTGAGCCTGCCGGACGGGTGCGTGCTCGAACAGATCCGCGCCGAGGTCAAGAATGTCCGTGCCGCCGGCAGCGAATTCCTGCTCGGCTGCCAGTTCGAAGACGATCAGCCCGAGGTCGAAAGCGACATCGCTTTCTACGTGACCACCGTGCTCGAGCGCGGCGAGGTCCGCACCACCGAGCGCCAAAGGGTCCTTATCATTGATGACAACCGGACTGTGGCGATGGTGTTGCGCAACCTTTTTGAACAAAAGGGTATCGAGGTTCTGCCGGCATCGGCCACGCTCGACGGGCTCTCTCGGTTGCGGCTGTCTTCGCCGGACGCAGTCCTGATCTCGCAGCGGATGACCGACCTGCCCGGTATTGAGAGCGCCCGCCTCATTCGGGCTACCAGGGGGCTGGAGAACCTGCCCATTTTCCTTTACGGCGGCAACATCCCGCCCGACGAGATCGCAAAGGCCGGAGTCACCCTCCATTTGGCCCAACGGATTCCGACCATACAGATTGCCAAACGGGTGTTGGCCGAGCTTGAAAAATTGGCCAGACAACCCCAGCCACCCACTCAGAGCGAGTCTTGATTTTTCTCCGGGGTCTGCGCGCTCCGCAAATCCCGCAAAAGCCCCGTTGACAACACGTTACCGTATATGGTAAAAGGCACATCTGGGGTTCTGAAGAACGATAAGCACAGGAGTGTTTAACTGATATGGCTGATGGGGGCAGCGGGTCAGGCCCTGCAAATGCGCAGGAGTTTTTCCCGATTCGGATAGGGAGCCTTTGCCTCGATACCGTTACGGGATTCGACCTGTATCTCAAGCCGCAGGGCCCGAAACCGCCGGCCCTGTACCGCGACAAGACGCTTCCTTTTACGGAAGAAGCGCGGGAGCGGCTGAAGCAAAACAGTATTACGAAACTCTACGTCCGTTCGACACAGGCGTCGGATTACCACAAATACGTGCAGGCCAACCTGCGTTCGATCATTGCCGATCCCCAGGTCGATGTCGCGGAACGTGCGGAAGTCCTCTACACGTCGGCCCAGGACGTCATGAAAGACCTGATGGACGATCCGCGGTCGGGCCAACTGTTCGATACCACGAGCAAGCTGGCGGCGGACGCGGTGTGGTTTCTGTTCAACCAGCCGGCGTCTTTTGGGAGCCTTCTAAAGGTAACTTCCTATGACTACTACACCTACACGCATTGTGTGAACGTTTTTCTGTTTTGCATGGCGCTGGCCAGGAAAATGAGCTATTCGGAAAACGAGGTGCTGACGTTCGGGACGGGCGCGCTGCTGCACGATGTTGGGAAGTGCCTGATACCGGAAGACATCACAAACGCCCCCGGCAAGCTGACGCCGGAACAATGGGCGGTGATGAAAAAACATCCTGAGTTTGGATGCCAGATCCTGACCGAACAGGGCATCCACGACCCGGTGGTTCACGACATCACACTGCATCACCACGAAAAAGTCAATGGGAAAGGGTATCCGCAGGGCATGACGAGCAAGGACCTCTCACGGTTTGCCAAGATCTGCACCATCGTAGACATCTTCGACGCCTTGACCACCCGGAGAGTGTACAAAGACGCCGTGGGTTCATTCCCCGCCCTGAAGCTGATGCAGGATGCCATGGCCGAGGAACTTGATCCCCAGTTGTTCCACAACTTCATTGAACTGATGGGCACCCATGGGCCCATTACGGCGCAAGGCTCCGCGGTGGGCTGAAAGGGATTCCAGTGGCCGCCGAAAAGGGATTGGGAGATTACTTGCGTGTGGGGCAAGTGGTGCTTGTCCACGCCAAGTCGGTGCACAGTCCCTTAGTGCGTTTTCGCAGCGCGATCCGGGGCTGGCACGGGGGCGTGCGCATCATCCTGGATCGACCGGGGTTTGGCAACATCGATCCGCTTCACGAGGGTTGCGCCTGCACAGTTCGGTTTCTCAACAATGGCACGGCCTGCGCATTCAGAACGTCTCTGACGAACTGGCTGACACTGAGCAACACGAGCTGGTGCCATATCAACTGGCCCAAAACGTTTGAGGCGATATCGTTTCGGAAGCATCCGCGGGTGCCGTTCAGCGCGCCGTGCATGCTGCGGTTAAACGGGACGGTCGCCAAAGGTATGCTGCGTGACATCAGCGCCGGAGGGTGCGGCGTCTTGACAGACTCCACCGTCGAGGCCGGCCGGGAAGTCCGTCTGGATTTCAACCTCCCGCCGGGCATTATGATCCAGAACCTGCGGTCGGTGGTGCGCAACGTCCGGCTGATACAGGCGCAAACCGTGGCGGGCTGTGAGTTTATGCCGGATCAATTGCCTGTTCAAAGCGAGATTATCCTGTTTATCAATCAGGCGCTGTCAGGCAAGTCGGGCGGCGGGGCCACCACTTGCCGGCTCCTCGTAATCGACAGCGACCCGGCCTCGAGCGGCCAATTGTGCCGCGCCCTTTCCGAGAGCGGCTGCGAAACCTACTGTGCGCCCAGCACCATCGACGGGTTTGCGCGGCTGCGAATCCTGGGTCCCTCGGCTGTTGCTGTTAATCTCCAACAACAGGACTTGCCCGGCGACATGATTGCCCGCCTGATCAAAAAAAATTCCGCCTACACCAACCTGCCCGTTTTCCTCTTTGGCGAGCCAACGGCCGACGCGGCCGATCGGGCTTCGCAGTCGGGCGCTACGGCGTTTTTCCCCCAATCGGCCCTCATCACCGATCTCGTCCAAGCCATGCTTCAAGCGGCGCGAACCGCCACGCCGCCTGTTTGTTCCGAACAGCCGGCGGTCGAGTAGCGGAGAGCCCGGGCGCATCGGATTCTGGAGTTCAGCCTACCCGCAAGGTAACGCAGGTGAGGTATTCGGTTTCCGGCGTAGCCATCAGCACCGGATGATCCGGGGCGGCCCCGCTGACACTCAGCACCCACCCTTGCCGCTGGGCGGATGTCACCGACCGTTTCAGCACCTCAAGAAACGCTTCGCGGCCGACAAAATGCGAGCAGGTCGACGTGATCAGGATGCCGCCCGCCGCCAAGGCGTCCAACGCGGCCCTGTTGAGCGCCTGGTAGAGGCCGAGCGCCTTTTTCAACTGGGCCCGCCCCTTGGCCAACGCCGGCGGGTCGAGGATCACGACGTCGTACCGCTCGCCCCGTTGGAGCGCCTCCATCACGTCCGCCCGCTCGAACGAGCAGAGGGAGCCGACGCCGTTGATGCGCGCGTTGATGGCCGCCCGCTCGATCGCCGGGCCGGATGTGTCCACCCCGAGCACGCTCGACGCCCCGGCCAGCGCCGCGTGGCAACTCCACATCCCCACGTAGCAGTGGCCGTCGAGCACCCGCGCACCCGAGCAATACCGCCGCGCGGCAAAGCTGTTCAACCGCTGATCCAGAAACAGGCCCGTCTTCTGGCCCCCCTCGAGCGCAACCGACACCGAGACGCCCTCGACCCGGCACGTCACATCCGGCGGGACCTCCCCGTACTTGGTCTCCTCGCCGGCCACGGTCATCTTCACGCCTGTGACCCCCTCCGGCTTCATGAACAACTCGGCCAAAGCGGCCGCGTGGGCGCCGTAAAACGGGCAGGGCGTCTCGCAAACCACGACCGGCCCGTACCTGTCCGCCACGAAACCTGGAATCCCGTCGCTTTCGCCAAACACCCAGCGGTACACGTCCTGCCCCGGCCACAGCCGCTCCCGGAATGCCCGGGCCTCATCGATCCGTTCCTGCCACAACACCCGGTCAATGGGCGTCTGATGGCGTGCCAGAATGCGGACCGCAATCCCGCCTTGCGCCTGGTAAAAACCGCGGGCCACAAACCGCCCATGGTCGGTGTAGATGTCCACGATGTCCGATTCCTGCAGCGGGGGAATCGGCTCAAACTCGTTGCGGTACGCCCACGGGTGGCCGCGCAACAGCCGCCGCTCTTCCCGGGGTTTCAACTGCAGGTGTTTCATTGTCCCGCCTTTAGAATTTTTGTTCGCGCCATCTGCGCTCGACGCGTAGATGTTGGACCAAGGTCGCGAACAAAGATTCTGAATCCGGCTTCTTAGCCGCCTTTGGCTTCTTAGCCGCCTTTGGCCGTTTGCGAAAGTTTCTCGCAGGTGGTAGATTTGAACCAGAAATGTAGTAGACCGGCGTTCGTTGTGCAAGTTTTTGAGGTAATGGGACTTGGATGTTACGGGGCTCGGGAAGAACTCTAACTTGGCCGAGTGTTGTCTCTGCGTATGAACAACATTTTTCAAATCCGCGAGATTTCTACCCTCGCCTTCAACGAGCGCGTTCTTCAGGAAGCGGAAGACAAACGCAACCCGCTTATGGAGCGGCTGAAGTTTCTCGGCATCTTCTCGTCGAACATGGACGAGTTTTTCAAGGTGCGCGTGGCCAGCATCCAGCGGAGGATCGAACTCGGCAAAAAAGGGATGGTTGAACTGCTCGAGGTGGTCGGCGACAAGGCCCGCCACCTCGATGAGAGGTTCCGGCACGCGTACGACGACATCGTCGCCTCGCTCGCCCGGGAAGACATCCGGATCCTGACCGACCAGGACGTCCGGGACGGCAATGGCGAACTCAAACAATGGCTCGACGAATATTTCAGGTCGAACGTCCTGCCCACGCTGGTTCCGATTATCATCCACAAGAACCAGCCGTTTCCCCAGCTTACCGACGGCTCGCTGTATTTTGGCGTCGTCATGGTGGATAAGAAACCGCGCTACGCCATCCTCGAAATACCCTCGGAACTCCCGCGGTTCGTCCAGTTGCCCAATGGCAACATCATGTACACCGATGACCTTGTCCGCTACTCGCTTAACCAAATCTTCTACATCTTCAAGTACGAGACCATCGAGGCGTACGAATTCAAAATCTCCCGCGACGCCGAACTCAGCATCGACGACGATTTCTCCGACAGCTACGTCCGTAAAATGGAGCGCGGACTTCAGAAACGAAAAGGCGGCCGGCCCACGCGGCTTGTTTACGACGCCCAAATGCCGCCGGCACTTCTCCGTCTCCTGAGCAAAGAGATCAACATCACCAAGCGCGATACCCTGATTGGCGGTGGCCGCTACCACAACATGAAAGACCTGATGCGGTTTCCAAGCAGCCGCCCCGACCTCGCGTTCGAGCAGATGGCGCCGGCCCGCCACCCCATCCTGGACAAGGACCGCGCCCCGATGCTCGACATCGTCAAGCGGCGCGATGTGCTTGTTACGTACCCCTACCAGTCGTTCGACCACCTGGCGCGGCTGTTGCGTGAGGCCGCCATCGATCCCAAGGTGAGAAGCATCAAGATGACGCTCTACCGCGCGGCCCGCAGCAGTCAGATGGTCAACGCCCTGTTCAACGCGGCGCGGAACGGCAAAAAAGTGGTTCTGTCGGTGGAGCTGCAAGCCCGGTTCGACGAGATGCAGAATATCCAGATCTCCGAGAAGCTTCAGGAGGTCGGGGCGACCGTCGTTTATGGTGTGCCGCCCATGAAGGTCCACGGAAAACTGATGTTGATCGAGCGCGACGGTTTCTCTGTCGCCGGCTTATCCACGGGCAACTTCAACGAAACCACGGGCCGCCTCTACGTTGACAGTACCCTGCTCACCGCCGATCCCAGGCTCACCGAAGAAGTCGCCGAGATATTTGCATTCCTGGAAAATGCGGCTAAAATGCGGATGCTGTCCTCGCCCAAGTTCAAACACCTGCTGGTGTCGCCGTTCAACGTCCGCAAAACGCTTAACCGGTTGCTCGACCGCGAAGCCCAAAAAGGGGATGGCGGCTACGTCTTCCTAAAAGTCAACCATCTCACCGACGCAAAGATCATCGCCCGGATACGTGCCGCGGCCGATGCCGGCGTCAAGATGGACCTTGTCGTCAGGACGAACTACGCCATGTTGCCCCACAAAAACATCCGGGCTATCTCGATCCTGGACCGGTATCTCGAACATCAGCGGGTCTTGCTGTTCGGCAACGGGCCGGACCGGTGCATCTACCTCAGTTCGGCCGATTTGATGGAACGCAACCTCGACTGGCGCATCGAGGTTGGGTTTCCCATTCTGGCCCCCGAGATTCAGCAGCAGATCGCCGATATGATGGCGTTTCAGGTAGGGGACACCTGCAAGGCCAGAATTCTCGATGAAACTCAGTCCAACCATTATGCCGGCGACGGCACCGGCGCGTGCCGGGCTCAATACGATACCTACCACTACTTGACTCGCGCGTCCGGCATCGGTTAAAAGACTACGGCGGCTAAGAAGCCGCGGTAAAAAAACCGTTTTCAGAATCTTTGTTCGCGACCTTGAGCTAACATCTACGCGTCGCGCGCAGATGTCGCAAACAAAGATTCTAACGGCGTGGATGGCCTCTGGAGTCGTCATCGCCGCCGACGGATGGACAAATTGGGCTGGGGGAGCGTTAGTTGGAGTGCTCGTTTTGCCACGCGCGCGATTCCGTGGGCAGTTGCGTGGAGTGCCGTGTTTCTTTATGCGATGCGTGTGGCCGGAAATGCGATGGCTGCGGAAAACTGGCCTGCCCCAAGCACATCCATGTCACCACGCACAATCGGCAGCTTTGCGTGAAGTGTCTCGGGAAGCGAAACACCCAGTTCGAGGCCGTGATCGCGGAGATGCAGAAGTATTCGCGCGAGATCATCGAGCAGGGCAGCGGCGAGTTTGGCCCTCTCTACTCCCAGCTCAACAAGATCCTCGACCAGATCCGCGCATGGGACAAAACCCTCCAGCAGGCTTACGACAGCATCGAGGAGCGGGTCGCCACGCGCACCCGCGAGCTCCAGCAGGAGATCCTCGAGCGGCAGAGGGCCGAGCGCGAACTCCAGCACGCCAAAGAAGCCGCCGAGGCCGCTAACCGGTCCAAGAGTGACTTCCTGGCCAACATGAGCCACGAGATCCGCACCCCCATGAACGGCGTCATCGCGATGGCCGAACTCCTGCTCAACACCAACCTCGAGCCGGCCCAGCGGCGGTATGCGGAAGCGATACGGAGTTCGGGCCGGGCGCTGCTTACCATCATCGGCGACATCCTCGACTACTCGAAGATCGAGGCGGGCCGGCTCACGGTCGAGCCGATCCCGTTCGACCTCGAGGTGGCAATCGGCGAGGTGGTTGAACTGCTGTCGACGCGCGCCGAAGAGAAAGGCCTTGCGTTGATCATGCGGTATGCGTCCAATTCTCCGCGACGGGTGATCGGCGATGCCGGCCGGATCCGGCAGATCCTCATGAACCTCATCGGCAACGCCATCAAGTTCACCGAAAAAGGCCACGTGCTCGTCAACACCGACTGCCTCGGTATGACGCCGGAGAAGTGCGTGCTCCGAATCACCGTCGAAGATACCGGGATCGGCATCGCCGGCGAAAAACTTCCGATAATTTTCCACCAGTTCGCGCAGGGGGATACGTCCACGTCGCGGCGGTTTGGCGGCACCGGCCTCGGGCTTGCCATCACGCAGCAGCTTGTGAGCCTGATGGGCGGGCGGATCGGCGTCAAAAGCACCGAAGGCGTGGGCGCGAGGTTCCGCGTCACACTCCCGTTCGGCAGGGACCGGGAAGCTCCCCCCGCGCCTCCGAAGAATGCCGACCTCGCGGGCGTCAGAGCGTGCGTGGTCGATGACAGCCGGATCAACCAGCGGGTCTTGTACGAGCAACTCACGGATCTCGGGATGCGGTGCACTGTCGTCTCTTCCACGGACGGCGCCATCGAGACGCTGCGCGCCGCAAAAACCGCCGGCCACCCCATTCAGATGGCCCTGATCACGCACCGGATCCTCGCGGCCGACCGCGGGGACCTCGCCAGGCACATCAAGAGCGACGAGGCCCTCAAAGACACGATCCTGCTGCTGCTGACGAGCGCCGGGCAGCGCGGCGAGGCGGTCCGGATCGCCGAGCTCGGGTTCGCCGCCTACCTCAGCGGGCCCATCCGCCAAAGCGAGCTCGAGGAGGCCATCGCACGGGTGTGGACCGCCAACCTCAACAAGGAAACCATCGGCCTTGTTACGCGCCACACCGTCGCCGAATCCCGCGAACCCGATGATATCAAGCAGGAAGCCAACGGCCACTTCCTCCAGGCGAGCGTGCTCGTCGCCGAAGACAACCCAATCAACCAGGACGTGGCCGTCGAGATCCTGCGCACGCTCGGCTGCACGGTCGAGGTCGCGGCGAACGGCGAAGAAGCCGTCGCGATGCACGCCACCGGCTCGTACGACCTCATTTTCATGGACTGCCAGATGCCCACCATGGACGGCTACACCGCCACGCGCGAAATCCGGAAACGGGAAAGCCATGGCGAGCACATGCCCATCATTGCCATGACGGCACACGCACTCAAAGGCGACAGGGAACGGTGCCTCGAATCCGGCATGGACGATTACATCGCCAAACCCGTCAGCCCGGACATCATCATGAGAACCATGCTGCGGTGGCTGCACGAGTCGCCTCTGCACCACGATACACCGCTACCTGCGCCACCCCCCGCCGAACCCAACGACAGCACGCCCGTCCTCAACGTCGATCAGGCCATCCAGGTGTCCGGCGGCCGGACGTCAACACTGCGCCACATCTCGCAGGTGTTCCTCGACAACATCCCGGGCGAGGTCGAGGAGTTGCGCCAGGCCCTCAACGAGTCGACGCGGGAGAAAGCCCAACGCATGGCCCACTCGATAAAAGGGGCGGCCGCCTCGCTCGGCGGAACGCGCGTCAGCCAAGCCGCGCTCAAAATCGAGATGGCCGTGCGTGAAGACAACCTCGAACTGGCCAAAACCGTTTTTCCGACCTTCGAAATCGAAATTAACCGGCTCTACGATACGCTGCGCGCGATTGACTGGGACCTGACGGTCCACAACAAAAGCAATTAGCCGGCGTGTCTGTCCCCGTTTTTCGCGCTTTACTTCAATGAGTACAATTCCTGCCATCTCGTCTTTTCCTCCCTGAGGTACTGGAATCCTCCAGACTCAAGACTCCAGACTCCGGACTGCTTTTCCCACTTGCCGCCGGAGTTCCTTTGTGGTACCTTAATTCCAGAAAAGACCTTGCTGTTGGCGAAGCGGCTCGCGGGGAGCCGGCAGGACACTTCGGGCAGGTCGGAAAGGAGGTGGTCCATCGATGGAAAGTCCGGGTAAACCCGGCGCTAGTAGGCAGTGCGTTGCCTGCGGTACCGCAACTCGCCATCCGGTGGATCTGCTTTTTATGACAAAAACGGATCTGTGGAGGGGTTGCCGGTAAGGCAACGCGCGAGTACTAGCATATATCTGGAATGCCCGGCGGGTTTCCCGCCGGGCATTCGCTTTGCCCACGGCAACCTTAAAGCCGTATCATCCAACGTTACAGAGGCCATCCAACCGGAGCGCCGTACACAACGAACTCATCGTTGCCGTCGAGGTTGAGGAAGGCGTCGAGGGTTTTCTGGTCGTAGGCGCCGATGGCGCATGTCCCTGCGGCGATGGCCTCGCACGCGAGGTAGAGGTTCTGGCCCATGTGGCCGGCGTCGAGCAGCATGGTCTTGTGCGCGGCCAGGGTGTATCGCCATTCGCCGCGGTACGGCAGGCAACTCCAGATGAACACCACCGGCGCGTGCGCCGCGAACCGTTGCCCGAGCATCGCCCGCGTCAAGTCTTCCCGTCGTTCCGCGTTCATCTCGAATAGCGGGAGGAGCCGATGCGTCAGCGGCAGGTAGCGGTACACCTTAGCATCCAGCCCCGTCACTCTGTTCGCCGCCACGTACGTCTCAAACGGGTGTCGCGCCCCGCCCGACGGCACCGTCCGGAACGTGGCCCGGCCGCCTCCCACGACCTCCGACACGCCTTGCGTCGCCCAGAGCAGGAACGAGACCTGATCGAGCGTGAGCGGCTCGTCGGTCCATTCGCGGCGGCTGCGCCGGTGTGAGATGCACTCGAAGAGGTCCGGGCGCACGACTACGTCCCGCGACACCTCCGGCAGCGGGACCGTTTCCGCCTTGGCGTCATACGGCGCTTCGAGCGGCGGCGGCTCCACTCCGCGGCTCTGGTCGGAGATTCCGGTTTTGCCGAACATTGATTTCATGAACTGCCGGTAGTCTTGAATGCTCATAAAACCTCAGCCCGCGCCGTCCGCCACTAAAAACGTGCAAACTCGTGCTGGCATCATCGGTCGGATCCGTCGGATCCGTCCGATCCGTCCGATCATCTTTTTACGCCCCTGGCGGGTCGAGGACTGCCCCGCGGGCCGCGCTCGAGACGAGCCGCTCGTACCGCGCCAGCCATCCGCGCTGAAACTTTGGCGCTGGCTTTTTCCACTCTGCCTTGCGCCGATTGAGTTCCTTTTCGTCTACGAGCAGGTCGATTTTGCGGCCCGGCAGGTCGACGGCGATCTTGTCGTTATCCTTCACGAGCGCGATGGGCCCGCCATCGGCCGCTTCCGGCGAGACGTGGCCGATGCTGAGGTTGCGCGTGCCGCCGGAGAACCGCCCGTCGGTGACGATGGCGATTTTGTCGCCGAGGCCGCACCCGGCCACGGCCGCCGTCAACGCCAATGACTCCCGCATGCCGGGGCCGCCTTTCGGCCCTTCGTTGCGCACAATAATAACATCGCCCGGCTTCACTTTGCCCGCAAACAAGAACTTCATGGCGGCGCTTTCGTCTTCAAACACGCGGGCCGTGCCCGTGAATTTCATCATCTCCGCGTTCACCGACCCCTGCTTCACGACCGCGCCTTCCGGCGCCAGGGAGCCGCGCAGGACGGCGATGCCGCCCTCTTTCGCGACGGGGTCGTCCAGCGTGTGGATCACGGCCTTGTCGCCGTCGGGGTAATTTGCCACGAGATCGCCCACCGTCTTGCCCGAGACTGTCTTGCAGGTCTTGTCCAGCCGCGGCGAAAGCGCTTTCAACATCGACGGGATTCCGCCCGCCCACTCGAAATCTTCCATCATGAACTCGCCGGCGGGCCGCAGCGAGATCAGTTGCGGTACCTCCCGGCTCAGCCGGTCAAACGCATCGAGCGTGACGTCCACTTCGGCGGCGTGCGCGATCGCCGGGATGTGCAACGTCGTGTTGGTGGAGCCGCCCAGCGCCAGGTCCACCCGGATCGCGTTCTCGAGCGCGCCTTTCGTCACGATTTGCCGCGTCGTCACGCCTTCCCGCACCAGCGCCACAACCTGCTCACCGGCCTCGTAAGCTATCCGGGCCTTTTTCGCGCTGCCCGCCAGCGCCGTTGCCGTTCCGGGGAGGCTCATGCCCATGGCCTCGGTCAGGCACGCCATCGTGTTCGCCGTGTACAACCCCTGGCACGCGCCTTCGCCCGGGCACGCTTCCATCTCGAGCGCGGCCGCGTCTTCCTCGGCAAGCCGGCCCGCCTGGCACAGGCCGACGGCCTCGAACGTGTCCCGCACCAGGTCGAGCCGCCGCTGGTTGTACCGGCCCGAGTGCATCGGGCCGGCCGTTACCACCACGGCCGGGACATCGAGCCGGCACGCCGCCATCAGCATGCCCGGCGTGATTTTGTCGCAGTTCGTCAGCAGCACCACGCCGTCCAGCCGGTGCGCCTGCATGATGGTTTCGATCATGTCGGCGATCAATTCGCGCGACGGCAGCGACCAGTGCATTCCCGCATGGCCCATCGCGATCCCGTCGCAGATGCCCGGCACCGAAAACAAGAACGGAACGCCCCCGCCCGAGCAGATGCCCCACTCGATCTTCCGCTCGAGGCTGCGCATCCCGATGTGCCCCGGGATCAGGTCCGTAAAACTCGAGCACACCCCTATGAACGGTTTGGCCAGTTGGTCCCGCGTCACGCCGGTGGCGTGCAGCAGCGCCCGGTTGGGCATCCGCTCGATACCTTTTGTCGCCTCGTCACTGCGCATCGCCAAATCTCCTGTCTTACGCTTAAGAACACAGCCCCCGCAAGGTGGTCGCCGATTCAAGCAGCCTATACATCAGTATACCGCGCCGTCAAGTGGCGGCGCGCTCCGCCCCGGCGTCTTTAATTCTTAACATACTATGCTCATTGCATAGGGGATTCCCTGATGCAAAACAGGGGGATCGTCTGATTGTAACGCCCCCGCCCTTACGCCATAGTAGAAACCACAGGTGGGCGGAATGGGCGTGCAGGGAAGATGCTCTTGGCGCAAAGCTAAAAAGCAAAAAGGTAATGCGGAAATGAAACGGGCTGCATCAAGCGTAGTGCCAACTTATCAAGTTGACGTTCACCCATGGTATTGGCCGGGACTTGGCCCGCTGGCCCAGGTCTGCGGTCACCCTCGCCCGCATGCGGTTGCAGGCGGTGCGGATCACCGGGCGATTCTGGCCCACAGGGGGTGTCTATGTCAGTTCAGTTGAGAAAATCGCACTCGTATGACGTCTCATCACGGGCAGGTCTTTCTGAAACTGTGGACGTGAGCAAAGTAACTGTCAATGCCGACGTCAGGTCAAAGAGGTTCGAAAACCTCGTGCTCGAGCACCTCGGGATGCTCTACGCGGTCGCGCTTCGGCTCACCCGGAACGCCGCCGACGCACAGGACCTCACCCAAAACACCGTCGTCAAGGCCCTGCGGTTCCACAACCAGTTCAAGGACGGAACCTATATCAAGGCCTGGCTGCTCACGATCCTGCGCAACACGTTCATCAACGAATACCGAAGGCGCGTGCGCAGGCCCGATTTTGTTGAGCTGACGGGCAGTGAAGCCGCACCCGGCACGGCGCCCGATCCCAAAGTCGCATTCGAGCCCGCCGCGGATAATTCCGCAGACCTGCTCGAACTGCTCGACGACGAGGTCAAAGGCGCGGTCGAGTCCTTGCCCCAGGATTTCCGGTTCGCCGTCATCATGGCCGACCTCAAAGACAAGTCCTACAAGGAGATCGCCGAGGCCATGGACTGCCCCCTGGGCACCGTAATGTCGCGGTTGTACCGGGGCAGGAAGCTGCTCAGGCAACGCCTGTACGATTACGCAAAAGACCGAAGGCTGGTTGGCCAGAAAAATGGAAACTAAAAAGCCGGACGCGCTAATCTGAGTCTGGCGTTCACATAGGGGGAGGTTCTCGTCCGTTGCCATGGAGAACCACACGGGCAACTGGAAATCAAGCGGCTGTGGGCTTTCCGGCAAGTTGTTTTTGTGGCACTCGCCCAAAGGTACCACTCAAACAAATCGTTCAGAGTGAGGAAAAGGCAAGTCGTCGCGATTCTATCGAGATCTTCTCTCTGACCCGGATTTCCACGTCGTAGGGCGTCTCACCGCTTGCCCACAAGGGGAAAACCACATGTTGACGGCGTCTACCGATGCTCTTATGATTGCAGAAAACCTGCCTGCGGTGGTCGCGAGCAGGTCCATACGGGAAATACCGGAGAAGAGGATATCTCTGCGGATCATCCCTCGGAGGACTTCACCATGCGCGTCTTCACCGGCGTCTTTGCCATACTGCTCCTCGTTTTCCCATGCCTTGCCGAGAAAACCCAGGCGAAACAGTCCGCGCCTTTCGCTTACTCGGGATACTCCGCAACGGACTACACGTCGCACACGAGCCGCTCGGCGTATGTGCCCATGAGCGACGGCGCGAAACTCGCCGTCGATGTCTTCCTGCCGGCTGATGGGCCATCAAGCGAGAAGTTCCCCGTCGTGCTCGAATACCTGCCCTACCAGCGCGCACGCATCAATCCACAGACCGGAAAAATGCGCGAAGCGGCGAACTCGCGCGAGGGCCACTTCTACCTCTCCCACGGCTACGCCATTGTGCTCGCCGACATGCGCGGCACCGGCGCATCCACCGGATGGATGATGGACTTCATGCCACAGCTTAAGCAGGACGGCCGTGAACTGATCGAGTGGATCGCCGTGCAGCCCTGGTGCGACGGCAATGTCGGCATGAAAGGATCTTCCTACCTTGGCTGGTCACAACTTGCGACAGCCTCGCAAGCCCCCGCCGCGCTCAAGTGCATGGTTCCACAGTGCGTTCCCCTTGACGGCTACACGGGCGAGGCCTACCCCGGCGGCATCTTCCTGCAGGGATTCTTCGACAGCTTTTCGCCGTACATGCACCTCATCACCCAGAACTTCTTCGTCCCCGATGAGGGTATCCTCCCCACGAAGCCGGTCGTTGATGAGGACGGCGACGGGGATCTCGCAGATGAGATTCCAATCGACAAGAACGGTAACGGCACCTTCCTCGACGACGGCTTCCCACCCGCCTACCCCGACGGCCAGACGCGCGAGCACATTTATTATCGGGCCACGCAGGAGCACATGAAGAACCTCGACTATGCCGAATGGGCCAGCAAGGAGCCCTTCCTCGACTCTCCTTCGCCGCTCGATGTTACGCTCAGCGACCTGAGTCCCAGCGCGTTCGTGCCCGGCATCATGGCATTCAAGGTGCCGATTTACCATGTCGGCGGCTGGTACGATGCGTTCGCGCGCGGCACCTGCGAACTCTACGCCACGATGGCCGGCACGAATCCGTCCAAGTTGGTGATGTCGCCCTCATACCATGACTTCACCTCGGGCCCGATGTGGAAGCACTTCGGCATCAACGATCCCGAAGCCCAATACCTTACCGAGCACCTGCGCTTTTTCGACCATTATCTCAAGGGCATCGACAACGGAATCGACCGTGAGCCTCCAGTCACACTCTTTGTCATGAACGGCGGCGGCTGGCGCCAGGAAAACGAATGGCCTCTCGCCCGCCAGGTCATGACGCCCCTGCACTTCGACGCCGGCAACCGCCTCGCATCTCAGCGAAGCGCCGACGGCAACGACACCTACAAGGCCAACCTCACCCACGATTCGAGCTACACCGAGTCGAAGGGAAACCGCTACGTCGGCATCGCCATGCAGCAACCAGCCGCAGCCGCCGACCGCGCCGGCAAGGCTGCGCAATGCCTCGTATACACGGGAAATACGCTTGATCGCGATACCGAGGTCACCGGCCACCCCATCACGCACCTGTTTATGTCAAGCACCTCGCCGGACGCCGACGTGTTTGTGTACCTCGAAGACGTCACGCCCGATGGCGCCGCACTTCTCGTCACCGAAGGACAGCTCCGCGCCGGCTTCGCCGCACTGCACGACAATGACACGATGATTAACAATGGCCGCGACAAGGTAGACGTTGTCCCGGAACTACCTTGGCACGGTTTCAAGAAATCCCAGTACAACCCCGCCATCTTCGCCAACGATGCCGTGGTCGAACTCGCACTCGATCTCAACCCTACATCCTGGGTCTTCAAGCAAGGGCACCGCATCCGCCTCAGCATCGCCTGCGCTGACTTTCCCACCTTCCGCCTCCACCCCGCGATCGCGCCCGCCAACGACCCAAACGCTCCCGGCGTCGTCCCGCCCATCATCACCCTCTACCGCTCGGCAGAACGCAACTCACGGGTGGAACTGCCGGTCATTCCTTATTCGACAGGCACTCCGAAATAATGGGCAGGCCCAACCGTACCGGGAAAGAGCGGTCTTCTCGAACGAAACAAGAATCCACCGACGGTTGTATGATGGTAAAGACCCTGATGGCACTACGGGCGCGTCGAGAACGACCGTTGGAGGACCTTTCACTCTCAATGTACACCAGTTTTCCACTTGTGGTGAAGCGGTGACAGCCGGAGTAGCGATTGCCATGCTTGACTTCTCTCATAGAACTTGGCTCTTTACGTGCAGGTACTCAATCGGCTCAGTGCCTAAACAGAAGCGGAACGCAACTTGCGTTACCAGAGCTGCTTACACAGCGTCCGAATGTTTTGACCATATGCGCGCGCATTCAACGAACATCACGCGGACTCTTCCGCATAAGGAGGGGTAGAAAAAATGGCATCGACACGGAAAACGTTCCTGAAGAGTACGGCGGCGGGAGTCCTGCTTGTGGCAGGTGGTTGCACCACGGCCGGGGTGCGGCGAACCAATGCTACAGACACGGAGAATTGGAGCGCCGAGAGTGTGGCACTGGGAGCGGGCGTAATGGAGACTAGTCCTCTTAGAAACCTTTTCCAACTGAAGTATGCCCGGTCAAGACGCTGCTCGAGTTGGGACCGAACCGGTGGCAACCGCGATTGGATAACGATCGGTCCGGGAGAAACCGCAGAATTGCTCCGCGTTTCGGGGCCGGGGTGCATCACGCACATCTACTGGACGATGATCGGCAACGACCCCCTCGATCTTCGCCGGGCCGTTCTGCGGATGTATTGGGATGGACAGGATGCGCCGAGCGTTGAAGTGCCTCTTGGCGACTTCTTCGGCGCGCCGAACTGTATTGTGCCCGTGTTCGCCAGTGATCTGATCACCATCAATCCTGGGGGGATGGGGATCAGCTTTGGATTCAACTGTTATTTCCCGATGCCGTTTTCGGACGGTGCACGCATCATGATCGAAAATCAAGGCTCAATGACGCTGGGGGGACCCTTGAATGCGTTGTGGTACCACATCGAGTTCGAGGAATACGACAAGCCCCTTCCCGCCAACACAGGCCGGTTCCATGCGCAGTGGCGACGCGAGTGCCTGACAGAGAGCGCGGACAAGGACGCGACCAACGTCCAACTTGCTTGGGATAAAGTCAATCTCACGGGTGACGATAACTACGTCATACTGGATGCGGAAGGACACGGGCAGGTTGTGGGCCTGGTCCTGAACGTGGACAACGTGGCAGGGGGCTGGTGGGGAGAAGGCGATGACATGATCTTCATCGACGGGGAAGCATTTCCGCCTCGATACCACGGAACGGGCACGGAGGAAATCTTCGGCGGGGGTGCGTCACCCAATCGGCCGTATTTCGGTCCCTATACGGGTTATTCGACCGTGCAGAATCCGGACTATGCCGGGAACACGGCTCAATACCGCTGGTACATTCATGACCCGATCCGTTTCCGGAAATCCATCAAATTCACGATCGAACACGGGCACGCCAATACGTTTGAGAATGACTATTCGAGTGTTGCCTACTGGTACCAGGCCTTGCCGGCCAAGCCGTTTCCGCCGTTGCCGCCCGTCAATGACCGCCTGCCACTCCCTTCGGCGCAGTACAGCGAGGCATGGGCCATTTTGCACAGCATCATAGCGGCGTGGTTTGATCCGGTGTCGCAGCTCTCTGAAGACACCAAGGAACGCATCCGTGTTGCCGGCCCGGCGGCGGGCGAGGCATTCTACACCGGCCAATGGGCAAAGGCCCTCGAACTCATGAAACCCCTGCGGGATGGCGTTGAGAGGAGGAAGTAAGAATATCAAACGGACACTGGCGGGGGCGGATTTTCATCATGCTTGTTCGGCGGACCCTGCCTGGCCCATGGATTATGCGGGATAGCGGTCATGACAAGTAAACCATCGCCCTACTGTACCATTTGGTATAACGAACAACGCGAGCGGCGTGGCAATCTCACAATCGACTCAACCATCTGATTGGGTCCTGGTTTGACTGGGCCTCGTTCTTGCCGTAGATTCATCATGGTCCGGGCCGCATGCCTCATGCTGTTTAAGGGGGACGACCGATGATGACCATAGCGGATACTACACGGTATCAACGCCATCGTGCCGTGCGGGATCGAGATGGCGTGTGGGCGCTGCACAGCATCTGGCTACCCATGCTCCTGTTCGGGAGCATGGGCGCGATGACCTGGGCTATCCGCGGGTCGAACGGCTGGGGCGGCATCGACGGCACCATCGTGCCCGGACTCACCTGGGGCCTACTCTGGTACTATTTGTGCCGCCGCAAAGGGATTGACGCGCGCGGTATCGTGCTGTGGCTGGGTATGGGAATCGCCATCGGCGGCGAACTGGGTTACGGGCAGTACACGGGCTGGATCCTGGGCAATTTCAGTTGCCGCGATGAAGTCCTGCCGCTTTCGCCCTGGGTCGGCTATGCTTGGTTCGTCATTTGCGGCATCGGCTGGGGTGCGCCCGGCGGTATCCTGCTGGGCTGGGCGCTCAACTCGAGGGTATCGGTGGCCGCGTGGGTAATCCGCGCGGCCCTTATCGCGACGCTGCTGGCCTTCATTTTCAATCTCGGGGAATCAGCGTTCGGCTTTGGCGCGGTTGACGGCCTTGGCGCATGGATCATCCAGCACGGCCCTTGGCTTATCTTCCCCCACGCCGGCATGGGCATCTACGGCGGCGAGTTGGGCAAGCACCTCGGCCGCACAGTCTACACCAACACCCAGAACTTCGCCGTCCTCATCTGGTGGATCGCGGCCATGGCCGTGGCCGCGATGCAGCGCGATCGCGCCACCCTGGTATCCGGCGCGGTAGTCGGCGGCGGATTCGGTATCGGCTTCGCAGTGAGCGCCCTGTGGTGTCTGGGCTACGGTTCTGCGCCCACTTATATCGACTGGTGGAAAATGTGGGAACTGCATGCAGGCCTCAACCTGGGCATACTCTACGTCATCGTGTTGACCTGGGCCATACGGAGTGTGGACAAGACCCACACGCCGGACGGGACGCCACACAGCCCTGCGGTTTCACCCCCAGTAGGCCAAGGTGTCATTAGCGGATTCCTGGCATTGGGTGGGTTCGTGCTGGTGTTCGGAGCGGGATACGAGTTCTTCTTCTGGACCGGCGTAAGCCTGGCCTTGTTCTATGTTGTCACCGTGTGCTTGGCGCGTGGATTCCCGGGCCAGACCCTCTCACCGGAAGACATCTCGCAGCGTCGCCGCGGCATGGCGCTTGCGTACAGCACCTTCTTGCTGGTGTTCCTGCTTCTGCACGGGGCCACCTCCCGGCTTGGTGTCCTCCTCGGAATGTACTCGACGGACGCGGTAAACCAGTACGAATGGCCGGCCGGCCGGGTCTGGCTCATGATGAGCGGTGGCACCGTGTTGCTGGTCACCACTCTGGTTTGCATCAGGAAGATACTTCGCCAACCGCGCATCCCCCTGTATCCGGATGCCGGCGCCGCCCGGCTACCGGCACGCATGGCGGACCTTTTCACTGCAACCGGCGTCATAGGCGCGATCTCTATTTGGCCGCAGAAGATTGGCGTCCTCTACGCCGTCTGTCTGAGCCTCACCGTCTTTGCCTTCACCCGCATCAATAATCGGCTGGACGACATCGACAGGGAAGGCGTCGTAACTGCTGCGAAAGGGATCCCTGACCGGATATAGGGTTAACCGACGGATTGGAGATCGGCCGAGGTCTAAGTTCACACGGTATCCATCGCAAAGCGCGCAACTCCTGCTGGGAGGACTTACCCTCGTGGTCTGGGCAAGTGTTGTCTGGCGTCTCTTGGTCCGACGTTCGCTTGGCCGGTCTCATTGAAGGGGTCGGGGACCCACACCGCGATGCATCGCATTACATGCCGCGAGCAAAAGACTGTCGGTGCGGCACGGGGGCGTTTCCCGCGGCGCATATTATTTGTCGGCAGGCAACAGCTCGCGCACGACGTCCTCGAGTTCGCGCAACGACATCGGTTTCACCAGCACCCGGGCCACGTCGTTCAACGCCACCGGACTGGATTCGTTGGCGTAACCCGTCAGCACCACGATCGGCACATCCGGCTGGCTTCTGCGGATCAGCGGCAGCGCCTGCACCCCCGTCATCCGCGGCATTTCCAGATCAAGCGTGATCACGTCGTACGCGCCGCGGCTGCACTTCTCCACCGCTTCCACGCCGTCCTGCGCCTCATCGGCATCGAAACCCCGGCATGAGAACCAGCGGTGAAACGCCGACCGCACGTTCGTGTCATCGTCGACTATGAGTATCCTGGGCCGCAACATAAAGTTCAAACCACTATAGGCCTCCCCTACTGGGGCCAAATCCAAAACCAGTATTTTAAAGCAACGGACGCCGTCCATTCTACATCGGCCTTGCGCATGCTTGCGGTTCTGGAAAAGAGGGAACGCGAACAGGCCGTTGATTATCAAACCAACCCCGGTTGCGCGTAGTCTAGCTCTCTTCCCCAATCACTGCGTGATCCAATTATACTTTAAAAAGCTCTTGACATTCGCCGCCGCACCAGGATTTTTTTATTCCCCTCACAAGTGCTTGAAATCAGGCCTGTTTAGGTCGGGAATTTGATTAAACCGGGCCCATTATGTTATATGTAAGTTTCATTTCTTTGCCCCCCAATGGATGAAAAATGGCAAAACCGCAGATACTCATCACCAACGACGATGGCATCCAGGCCCCCGAAATCGCCATCCTCGCCGAAGCGCTCGGCGAGATCGGCGAAGTCTGGGTCTACGCCCCTGACCGCCAGCAAAGCGCTGTCGGCCATGGGGTTTCGCTGCACCGTCCCCTGCGCGTCACCGAGTTCAAAGACCACTGGTTCATGGTCGACGGCACGCCGACCGATTGCGTGATGCTTGCGGTGCGCGACCTTTTGGGATCGCGGCCGCACCTGTGCGTGTCGGGCATCAACCCGGGCGCAAACCTTGGCGACGACGTCACGTACTCCGGCACGGTCGCCGGCGCCTACGAGGGCATGCTGCTCGGGATCACCTCGTTTGCCATCTCGGATGTCAGCTACACGCCCCAGCACCCCGAGGCCGCCGCACGGTTTGCCGCAAAGTTGGCTGGTAACCTCCTCGAGCACGGCCTGCCCAAGAACACCATGCTCAACGTCAACGTCCCCGACGTGCCCTATGACCACATCGCCGGCGTCGCCATCACCCGAATGGGCTGCCGGAACTATCAGGACGAAATCGTCCGGAGGGTGGATCCGCGCGGAAACATCTACTACTGGATTGGCGGCGCCCGACCCAGCCATTTTGTCGAGCTTGGCACCGATTTCGAGGCCATCGACAATCAGCAAGTCAGCGTCACGCCACTCCACCGCGACATGACCAATCACGCCGCGATCGAAAAACTCCGCGCCATGGAAATACGGCTGTGAAAACCGAAGCTCTCGTATTCAAGAAGTTGCACTCGTAATGGTTAACGAAGTCGTTCAGTGGATTGTCGCTACCGTCGGCCAATGGGGCTATGCCGGCATCGTCATCATGATGCTGCTCGAGAGCTCCTTCTTCCCGTTCCCGAGCGAAGTCGTCATGATACCCGCCGGCTACCTGGCCCAAAAAGGCGAGATGAACCTCTTTCTGGCCATCGCCATGGGCATCCTGGGAAGCTGGCTGGGTGCCCTCCTCAACTACTACCTCGCCGTCTTCCTCGGCAGGCCCTTTTTTCTGAAATACGGCAAGTACCTACTCATCAGCGAAGTCAAATTCCTCCGCGGCGAAGGGTTCTTCCGCCGCCACGGCGAGATCGGCACGTTCACCGGCAGGCTCATCCCCGTGGTCCGCCAGTACATCTCATTTCCCGCCGGCCTTGCCAGGATGAACCTCGCCCATTTCCTCTTTTTCACGGGACTCGGCGCCGGCATTTGGGTCACTATCCTCGCCTGCATCGGCTACGTCGCCGGGCAAAACGAGCAACTCATCCGCGACCACCTCCACAATGCAACCATCTGGGTGGTGATGGCCAGCCTGGCTATCATTGCCATATACGTTTATTTCTATCGGAGAAAAACGCGCCGGGGCCGGAAGTCCGACCCCGCGCCCTAGCCCTAGTTAACCCGGGCGATGCCCGGTTTGGTCCCGGCACAGGTGTGTGCCGCATGGAAAGGAGTCGACGAGAAATGTGTGGTATTGTCGGATATATCGGCAGTAAGAATGCGGTCGAAATCATTATGGCGGGGCTGCACCGCCTCGAGTATCGCGGGTACGATTCCGCCGGCGTCGCCGTCGTCAAGAATGGCAGGCTTGATTGCGTAAAAAGCGTCGGCAAACTCGTCGTAATGGACGCCAAGCTGGCGACCACGAAGCTCGAGGGGCCGCTCGGCATCGGGCACACGCGCTGGGCCACACATGGCGTGCCCAGCGAAACCAATTCGCATCCCCATTTCGACGGGCCCATGGAAATCGCCGTCGTCCACAACGGCATCATCGAGAACTACCAGGAACTCCGCGCCCAGTTGCAGGCCGAAGGCGTTACGTTTCGCAGCCAGACCGACACCGAAACCATCGCCCATCTCGTGCGCAAGTATTACAAGGGGGATCTTTTCGCGGCCGTCAAGCGCGCGCTCAAAGACGTCGAAGGCGCGTACGCGATCGGCGTGATCTGCAAGCACAACCCCGACCTGCTCGTCGCGGCCCGCCACGGCAGCCCACTTATCGTCGGGCTGGGCGACAACGAGGCGTTCATCGCCTCCGACGTGCCCGCCATCATGAAGTACACGCGCAAAGTCCTGTACATCGACAACGGCCAGGTCTGCGAGATCAAGCGCGGGTCCTACAAGATCGAAGACGTCGACGGCAAACCCCAGCAACTCGAAGTCAAAACCGTCGATTGGGACGATGCCGCCGCCGAGAAGGAAGGCTACCCCCACTTCATGCTCAAGGAAATCTGCCAGCAGGCTGACGTCATCCGCAACACGCTGCGCGGCAGGGTCCACGAAGGCTCGGATGAAGTCCAACTGGCTGACATGAAGCTCGAGGCCCAGGAACTCAAAGACTGCAAGAAAATCGTCGTCGTTTCATGCGGCACCGCCTGGCACGCGGGCATGGTGGGCAAGTACCTCATCGAGAAGTTCGCCAAGGTGCCGGTCGAAGTCGATATCGCTTCCGAATACCGTTACCGCGACCCGATCGTCTATCCCAACACCATCGTGATCCCAGTCACCCAGTCCGGCGAGACCGCCGACACGCTCGAGGCCATCCGGATCGCCAAGCGCAAGGGCGCCAAAGTCATCTCGATCGTCAACGTGGTTGGCTCGAGCATTGCCCGCGAGTCCCACGGTGTCATCTACACCCAGGCCGGGCCCGAGATCGGCGTCGCGTCCACCAAGGCGTATACGTCGCAGATCACCGCGTTTTCGCTGTTCACCATTTACCTCGCGGAGATCCGCGGCGTCATGTCGAAGGACGAAGCCCGCAAAATGATCGCCTACCTCCGCGAAATCCCCGACAAAATCCAGTGGATACTCGACAACCACGAAACCGTCAAAAAGTGCGCCGCCGATCCCAAGTACCGCGACGCGCAAAGCGCCCTGTTCCTCGGAAGAAGCTACAATTTCCCCAGCGCGCTCGAGGGCGCGCTCAAACTCAAGGAAATCAGCTACATCCACGCCGAAGGTTACGGCGCCGGCGAAATGAAACACGGGCCGATCGCGCTGGTTACGCCCGAGTTGCCCGTGGTCTGCGCCGCACCGCAGAGCGCCGTCTACGACAAGATGGTATCGAATATCCAGGAAATCCGGGCACGCAGCGGCATCGTCTTGTCCGTGGCTACGGTAGGCGACGAAGCCATCAAGAAGCATAGCGCCGACGTGATCTACGTCCCCGATTGTTACGAGCCATTCAGCCCGATCCTCGTGGCGGTCCCGCTCCAACTTTTGGCCTACTACATCGCCGTCAACCGCGGCTGCGACGTCGACCAGCCCAGGAATCTCGCCAAGAGCGTCACGGTCGAATAAGACAGTGCAAAGTTTATCAGTACGAAGTTGACGTTGAGAGGCGATAATTCACGTCTGGGACGCCCCCCGGCAGTTGTGGGGGGTGTCCCACTTTTGTTCTTTATGACAGGCCGCGGCTGGTGTCAAAATGGGGACACCCCCCACAACTGCCGGGGGCG